>CACKBZ010000003.1 GCA_902598525.1 uncultured Bacteroidota bacterium | reverse complement strand
ACTGTAATGGAGTGAATTTATATAATTTATTCAGAACTATATTCGGAATTGCATCTCTTTTAAGGACATATACAATTCTCATACCTTTTCTATCTGATTCATCTCTGATAGTTGAGATTCCCTCAATTTTTCCATCATTTATTAGTTCAGCTGTTTTTCTTATCATTTCGGCTTTATTTACCAGATATGGAATCTCAGAAACAATTATACATTCTCTGTCATTAACATTCTCAATAATTGCTTTACCCCTCATGACTATTCTACCTTTACCAGTATGGAATGCTTCTTTTACGCCATCATAACCATAAATTGTTCCACCAGTTGGAAAATCTGGTGCTTTGACGCATTGAATAAGTTCGTCAATAGATATATCATTATTGTCTATATACTGTATAATACCATCAATAACCTCAGACAAATTATGAGGGGGCATGTTAGTAGCCATACCTACAGCTATACCTGATGCACCATTTATTAGTAAAGCTGGAACTCTGGTTGGAAGAACAGTAGGCTCCAAAATCGTATCATCAAAGTTTAATTGAAAGTCTACAGTTTCTTTATCAATATCTGATAAAAGTTCTTCAGATATTTTTTGCATTCTTGCCTCTGTATACCTCATCGCAGCAGGACTGTCTCCATCGACAGAACCAAAGTTACCTTGTCCATCAACTAGAATATATCTAAGAGACCATTCTTGGGCCATTCTAACCATAGTATCATAAACAGAACTATCCCCATGAGGATGATATTTACCCATAACATCTCCCACAATTCTTGCAGACTTTTTATAAGCAGAAGAAGATCTTACACCCATTTCATTCATACCAAAAAGAACTCTCCTGTGAACCGGTTTAAGACCATCCCTAACATCTGGTAAAGCTCTTGAAACAATAACCGACATCGAATAGTCAATGTAGGCTGACTTCATTTCATCTTCAATTTTTATAGGGATTAATTTTTCTTTTTCCATATGCTAGATTCTTAATGCTAAAATAGAAAAATGACTAGTATTTTGTCGGAAAAAACTGAGATAAAAAAAAATTATTTATTAACATTATTAATTGAAAAGTTTTATCTCAAAATAAACAATTAGTATAACTATTTTCTTTGTTAATTTATATTAATGGTATATTTTAGTCAACAAATTTGATAGACAATGGATGATAATTTTTCTTCAAGAGTAAAAGACGTAATTTCTTACAGTAAAGAGGAGGCTTTAAGACTCGGCCATAAACAGATTGGCACAGAACATCTTCTTCTAGGTATTTTAAGAGATGGGGGTGGTAAGGCAATATCAATATTGAACTCTATTGAAATTGACCTAAATGAATTAAGAAAGAAGATTGAATTGCTTAATCCTGCAATTATAGATGCCTCATCACTTAAATTAAATGAAAAGAAAAATCTACATTTGACAAGACAGGCAGAGAGAGCACTCAAAACAACTTTCTTAGAAGCAAAATTATTTCAAAGCTCCAATATAAATACTGCCCATCTACTATTGTGTATTTTAAGAAATGACAATGATCCTCTAACTAAAATTCTAACAAAAATGGATATAAGTTATGATAATGTAAAAGATAAGTTTAAGACCATGATTAATAAAAGTAGTTCTGATGATATCATTGATTACCCATCATCCTCTGCTTTTCCAGATGAAAAAGATGAAACTGATGATTCTTCAAAAAATCCATTTTCTTCAACTCAAAAAACAAAATCAACATCAAACACTAAGACACCTGTTCTAGATAATTTTGGAAGAGATATTACTTCTCTTGCTGAAGAAAACAAATTGGACCCGGTTGTTGGAAGAGATAAAGAAATTCAAAGAGTATCTCAAATTTTAAGTAGAAGAAAGAAGAATAATCCATTATTGATTGGTGAACCTGGAGTAGGTAAATCTGCAATTGCTGAAGGTCTGGCTCTTAGAATAATACAAAAAAAAGTATCAAGAGTATTGTATGGTAAAAGAGTAATAACCTTAGATTTAGCTAGTTTAGTTGCTGGTACTAAATATAGAGGACAATTTGAAGAGAGAATGAAAGCAGTTATGAATGAACTCGAAAAAAATAGGAATATTATTTTGTTCATAGACGAAATTCATACTATAGTTGGTGCAGGTGGAGCAACTGGAAGTCTTGATGCATCAAATATGTTTAAACCTGCTCTTGCCAGGGGGGAAATTCAATGTATCGGAGCAACAACATTAAACGAATACAGCCAACATATAGAAAAGGATGGTGCTCTCGAAAGAAGATTTCAAAAAATTCTGGTAGAGGAAACTAGCAAAGATGAGACTGTTGAAATATTGAGAAATATCAAAGATAGGTATGAATCACACCATAATGTTAACTATACAGATGAAGCTCTTGTTGCTTGTGTTGAATTGTCACAAAGATATATTACCGACAGATTTCTACCAGATAAAGCTATTGATGCTTTAGATGAGTCTGGATCAAGAGCTCACATAAATAATATGGATGTTCCTGAGGATGTTATTCTCATGGAGAAACAACTTGAAGATGTTAGAGAACTTAAAAATTCTGTTGTAAAAAAACAAAAGTATGAAGAAGCTGCTAAATTAAGAGATGATGAAAAGAGAGTTGAGAAAAAATTGTTTGAGGCACAAAATAGGTGGCATGAAGAATCTAAATTAAATAGAGTCACTGTTGATGAAGATCAAATAGCGGATGTAGTTTCAATGATGACAAATATTCCTGTCAATAAGATTTTATCGACTGAAAGAAATAAGTTGTCAAAACTTGAAAAAATAATAAAAGATAAAATAATAGGTCAAGATGAGGCAGTATCTAAAGTTGTTAAATCAATTCAAAGGAACAGGGCTGGCTTAAATTCACCCAACAGACCTATTGGGTCATTTATTTTTCTGGGTCAAACCGGTGTAGGTAAAACTCAACTTGCTAAAGTTCTTGCATCAGAAATTTTTGAGTCTGAGGAAAACTTAATCAGAATTGATATGAGTGAGTATATGGAAAAGTTCTCAGTTTCAAGGTTAATAGGTGCGCCTCCTGGATATGTTGGATACGAAGAAGGTGGGCAACTTACTGAGAAAGTAAAAAGAAGACCATACTCAGTTGTACTATTTGATGAAATTGAAAAAGGACACCCAGATATTTACAGTATGTTACTACAAATTTTAGATGATGGATTTCTTACTGATAGTGTTGGAAGGAAAGTTAATTTTCAAAATACGATTATTATAATGACCTCAAACATTGGAGTCAAACAAATTAACGATTTTGGAGTTGGTGTTGGATTTGAAACAAAATCATCCCTGGACCAGACCTCCAAAGTTGAGCAAAAGGTTATTCAGAGAGCACTTAAAAATACTTTTGCACCGGAATTTCTCAATAGAATTGATGAGTGCATTATCTTTAATTCACTCTCAATAAAAGAGATAAATAAAATTGTTTCAATTGAACTGGATAAATTAATTGAAAGAGTCAATGGTATTGGATATGATTTATCTGTATCCTCCAAAGCAAAATCATTTATCTGTGAAAAAGGTTTTGATGAAAAAAATGGTGCAAGGCCATTAAATAGAATGATCCAAAAATACATTGAAGACCTTATAGCTGAAAATCTAGTCTCTGATAAAATTAAGCAAGGTGATAAACTTCTAATAGATTACAAATCTGAAGATGATCATTTAACTTTACTAATAAATAAAAAAGAAGTTGCTTCTTGAAAGTTCTAAAATTTGGTGGTACTTCAGTCGCTGATTCAAGATCAATTGATAAAGTAATATCGATTTTAAAGAGTAATGATGAGCCTTTATTTATAGTTGTATCAGCTTTAAGTGGTATAACAAATCTTCTTCAAAAGTGTCTAAACAAAAATGGGGAATCAGCAAGTGATATAATTACTGAGATTGAACAAAGACATCTACAAGTAATTACAGATATGTGTCATTATAATAATCAAACATCACTTAAAAAATTTTTAAGAGATAACTTAAATGAACTAGATGATCTTCTAAACTTAATTTCTGAGACTGGTGAAGTTAGTAATGAAAAAAAATCTAAAGTTTTAACATTAGGTGAAATTTTATCTAGTAATATTATTTATGAAATATTAAGACAGAAAGGACTAGATATATCCCATATTGATTCAAGAGAATTAATTTTTACCAAAGATTCTAATACAAATATTCAATTAGATGATGAAAAAACATCTGATTCGATTGATAAAATAGTGGGTTCAATAAAATCTAAGTTGATAATTTCTCCAGGATATATTTGTTCAAATCAAGAAGGTAAAACCTCTAACCTTGGTAGAGGTGGTTCAGATTATAGTGCAGCAATCTACGCTAAATATCTAAATGCAAAAGTGTTAGAGATATGGACAGATGTTAGTGGTGTATTCAGTGCTAACCCAAAAATTGTAAAAAATGCATCACCAATTGCATATTTATCTTATAAGGAAGCCATGGAGTTATCTTTCTTTGGAGCTAAAGTAATATACTTCCCTACTCTTCAACCATTAATAGAAGATAATATTCCTGTTTTTATTAAGAATACATTTAAACCTGATGAGGAGGGTACTTGCATTTCAAACTCTACTAAATTAGATAATGATGAAATAGTTAAAGGAATAAGTCATATTGAGAATATTTCAATATTAAATTTTGAGGGTTCTGGAATGGTGGGAGTTCCAGGATTTTCAAAAAGATTTTTCGAGGTCTTATCATCTAATAATATTAATGTTATAATGATTACACAAGCTTCTTCAGAATTCTCAATATGTATAGCTATTGATTCAAATGATGCAGATCTAGCTAAAAAAGTTGTTGATGAAGAATTTGAATTTGAAATATCACAACAAAAAATAAATAAATCTCAAATTGAATCAAATCTTGCTAATATTGCAATTGTTGGTGATAAAATGAAAAGTAAGAAAGGTATAAGTGGAAAATTATTTAATTCACTGGGTAATAATAGTATAAATGTCAGAGCAATTGCACAGGGTGCATCAGAGAGAAATATATCTATAATAATAGATAAAAATAACGCTAAGAAAGCTTTAAATGCATTACATGAGAGCTTTTTTGAAAAAGACTTAAAAGATATACATCTTTTTATAACTGGTGTTGGAAATGTTGGAGGTTATTTGCTTGAACAGATAAAGAATCAAAAAGATTTTATTTCGAAAAATCTTGGACTAAACCTGAAGGTTTTAGGTATATCCAACTCCAAGAAGATGTTAATTTCTAAGCAAGAAATCGACCTAAACAATTGGTCAAAAGTATTAACCAATTCAGATACTAAAGCTGATAAAGATTTTTTCCAAAAAACTATAATTGAACTTAATAGAAGGAATAGCTTATTTATCGATAATACTGCAAGTGAAACAATCCCATTGACATATAATAGCTATTTAAAGAATGGTATTGGAGTTATTACTTGCAATAAAATATCAAACTCTGGAACTTTAGATAAATATAAAGAATTAAGAAAATTATCTAGAAGGAATAATGCTGCATTTTTATATGAAACTAATGTTGGAGCAGCTCTTCCAGTTATTAGTACACTAAAAAATCTAATAAATTCTGGAGATAAGATTTTGAAAATTGAAGCAGTTTTATCTGGTACACTAAACTATATCTTTAACAGCTTTCAAGAGGAAGATACTTTCCATGATATAGTTTCTCATGCAGTTAAATTAGGATATACTGAACCTGATCCAAAAATTGATTTATGTGGTGTTGATGTTAGTAGAAAAATTTTAATTCTTGCCAGAGAGAGTGGATTTAACCTTGAATATGATGAAGTAGAAAAGAATCATTTCTTACCAACTGAATCAATAAACACTAATTCTAAAGATGAATTTATTTTATCTCTAAAAAATAATAAGGATCATTTTAATCGAATATTAAATGATGCCAAAGAGAAGAACTGTAGATTAAAATTTGTTGCAAAGCTTGATAATGGTATAGCTAGTGTTGGTTTAGAGGCTGTTCCAAATGATCATCCATTCTACAATCTTGTAGGAAGTGATAATATAACAGTATTCTTTACTGAAAGATATAAAGAGTCTCCACTTGTTGTCAAAGGAGCAGGAGCTGGTGGAGAGTTTACTGCATCTGGAGTTTTTGCTGATATTATTAAAGCTAGTCAAGAAAATGGATAGTATAAAAGTTTTTTCACCAGGTAGTGTCACAAATTTATCTTGTGGATATGATGTACTTGGAGTTTGCCTAGAGAATCGAGGAGATGAAATAGAAGTTCACAAGACTAAATCTATTGGATTGGAAATAGAATCTTTAGACAATTATAATATTTCCAATAAAATTGATCAGAACGTTGCTGGAATAGCTGCAAAAGCTATGTTAGAAAGTATTGATATAGATTTTGGTTTTAAAATAATTATAAAAAAAGGGATTAAACCTGGAAGTGGAATTGGAAGCTCTGCAGCAAGTTCTGCTGGAACAGTTTATGCTATTAATCAACTTTTAAATTCACATTTTAATAATTTAGATTTGGTCAGATTCTCTATGGAAGGTGAGAATTTTGTTAGCGGATCCTATCATGCAGACAATGTTGCACCTATAATTTTAGGTGGAATAACTTTGGTGAGATCTATCTCTGATTTAGACATCATTAAACTTCCTTCTCCTAAGTCTTTAGAGGTAGTAATAATTAGGCCAAATATTGAAATAAAGACTTCAGATTCAAGAAGTGTTGTCAAGAAAAAAGTAAAAATTGAAAAGATGATACAACAGTCTGCTAATCTAGGTGCTTTTATAAGTAGTTTATACTCAGAAGATTTTGATCTAATGTCAAGAAGCGTAGTAGATGAGGTGGTAGAACCTGATAGATATAAATTAATTCCTGAATTTGAATCAATTAAAAGAATATCAACTGAATGTGGCGCAGTATCTTGCGGTATTTCTGGCTCAGGACCCTCCATTTTTGCCTTATCAAACAATAGTGAAACTTCTAAAATTATTCTAAATAATATATCTAGTCATCTAGATAAATTAAATATTGATTATGACAGCTTTATATCTAAGGTAAATCCAAAAGGAATCAAAGTATTAGATTAGATGAAATATATTAGTTTAAATCATAACTCAGCGCCAACATCTTTTAGAGATGCTGTAATAAATGGTTTGGCTCCGGACAAAGGTCTTTATTTTCCCGAAGAAGAGATTTGTTTGTCTAGTAAATTGTTAAAGTCTATAAATAATATAGATGATGTAGAGTTATGCTATGAAGTTATTAAGGAGTACATCGGAAATGAAATACCAAAAAATAGATTAATTGATATTATATCAAATACAATTTCATTTGAAATCCCTGTAAAAGAAATTGAAAATTCAATTTATTCTTTAGAATTATTTCATGGACCTACTCTGGCATTCAAGGATGTAGGTGCAAAATTTATGGCATTATGTTTAGACTATTTTAAAGAAAATAATAGCTCAAAAAAAATGACTGTTTTAGTAGCAACATCAGGTGATACTGGAGGAGCTGTTGCAAATGGATTTTCAGGTACAAAAGATATTGATGTCTGTATATTGTATCCCAAGGGTAAAATTAGTGAAGTCCAAGAAAAGCAAATTACTACAAATTCCTCTTTCGTCCAGGCAATTGAAGTTGAAGGTGATTTTGATTTATGCCAGTCAATGGTAAAAAATGCATTTAATGATAATGATATAAATCAGAAGATTTCATTGACCTCAGCTAACTCTATTAATGTTGCAAGATGGCTACCTCAAATGTTCTACTATTTTTTAGCATCAAAAAAAATAGAAAATACGAATCCAAATATTTATTCAGTTCCCAGTGGAAACTTTGGCAATATATGTGCTGGTATTTTGGCACAGTCAATGGGTCTTCCTATCAAACATTTTGTTGCATCTACAAATGTTAATGATACAATTCCAAGATATATTAGAGAAGGGATTTATGAGCCATTAAAAACTAAAAATACAATTTCCAATGCTATGGATGTTTCAGAACCCAGTAACTTTATAAGAATTCAGAAAATTTTTAATAATGATTTACAGAAGATTAGAGAGAATATATCTGGATATAGTTTTGACGACAAATCTACTGTAGATTGTATTGAAAAATTAAATCAACATAACAATTACATTACTGATCCTCATTCTGCAATTGGATATCTTGGACTAAAAAAATATATTCAAGAGAACAATTTAAATAATTTTAATGGTTTATTTGTTTCTACAGCACATCCAATTAAATTTAAAGATACTGTTGAAAATAGCATTAAATCACAATTAGAGTATCCAGACTCAATTAAATCAATAATGGATAGAGAAAAAAGTGCTAAAACAATGAAAAGTTATTCTGAGCTAAAAGAATATCTTATGCATAAAGATTGATGAAAAAAACAGTTTTATTAGAAAAGCATATAAGTTTAGGAGCAAAAATCGTTGATTTTGCAGGGTTTAGGATGCCCCTGAGTTACAGCTCAGTCACTGATGAGCATAATTATGTAAGAGAAAATGTTGGGGTATTTGATGTTTCTCATATGGGTGAATTTGAGATATCTGGTAAGAATTCCACTAAGTTTATTCAATTTATTTGCTCAAATGATATCATGAAACTAAAACCTGGAAAGGCTCAATATAACTGTTTAGTAAAGGATAATGGAGGGATAATTGATGATTTAATAGTTTACAAAATAGATGAAGAAAAATATTTATTGGTTGTTAATGCCTCTAACATAGAAAAAGACCTAAATTGGATTAAAAGTCTCAATAAAAATTACAGTTGTTCCATTAATAATATATCAGATAGAATATCTCTTCTTGCTGTTCAAGGACCAAAGGCAAACTTATTATGTCAAAGATTTACCAAAGAAGATTTAAAATCTTTATCAAAATATTCATTCATATTGGGAACATTTGCAGGAATTGATAATGTAATAATATCTAAGACAGGTTATACAGGATCAGGAGGTTTTGAGCTATATATATCTAATGAAAATGTTGAAAAAATTTGGGATGAGCTCTTTAATGTTAAAGATTTTGAAGTTAAGCCAATAGGTCTTGCTGCCAGAGATACATTAAGATTAGAAATGGGTTATTGTCTATATGGAAACGACATAAATGAATTAGTAACCCCAATTGAAGCAAACCTTGGATGGATAACAAAATTAGATACAAATTTTATTGGTTCGGAGTCAATTAAAAAACAAATTGAAAATGGAGTTAAGAAAAAATTAGTTGGATTTATAATTAATGATAAAGGTATTCCTAGAAAAGGTTATGAAATTTTTGACAAATCAGAAAATCATATAGGAGTAGTAACTTCTGGAACATTTTCTCCAGTTCTAAAGAAAGGTATTGGTCTTGCATACATAGAAAATAATATTTCTCTAAAAGAAATATATTTAAAAATCAGAAACAATTTAATCGAATTAGAGGTTGTGAAAACCCCGTTTATATAGATTATGGGAAGGGCATTTGAATTTAGAAAAGCAAGAAAAATGAAAAGATGGTCAAATATGGCCAAAACATTCACCAGAATTGGAAGGGAAATTATAATTGCAGTAAAGGAATCAGGTCCTGATCCCTCCTCAAACTCAAGATTAAGAGCTATTATCCAAAATGCTAAATCAGCTAATATGCCAAAGGAAAATATAGAACGGGCTATTAAAAAAGCATCAGAAAAAAGTACAGATAATTTCAAAGAAATATTATTAGAAGGGTATGCTCCTAATGGTATTGCAATTTTAATAGAAGCTGCAACTGATAATAATAACAGGACTGTTGCGAATATTAGAAGTTATTTTAACAAGTGTGAAGGTACTCTTGCCACTTCAGGCTCAGTAGATTTTTTATTTAATCATTTATGTTATTTCCAAATTAAAAACGAAGGAGTTAATACTGAAGAACTTGAACTAGATTTAATTGATTTTGGTATAGTAGATTTTAATACCCATCATGGTGAGATAAATATTACAGCTAATTTTGAAGATTTTGGATCAATACAAAAAGAGATTGATAGGCGTGGACTTGAAATTGTTTCCAGCGAATTTGAAAGAGAGGCTATAAATGTTAAAACTCTAGAAGAGGACCAAAAGATAATTGTTGATAAACTATTAAATCTAATTGATGAAGATGATGATGTTCAAAATGTATACCACGATATGGCTTAAAATCAATTCTTATTTCTAATAACTACATCCATTACTAAATCTTCAAGCTTTTTTATATCATTATCATAACTTCCAGATGGAAAAAACTTATCATTGATTTTGACCTCTTTTTTCATATAATCAAATGAGACCATAACAATTGGAATTTTTGCTCCAACAGCTATGTAATAAAAACCTGATTTCCACTTTTTTACAAATTTCCTAGTCCCCTCAGGAGCTATTGCAAGTATGTTAATAACATTTGATTCAAATAACTTAACTACAGATTCAACAAAATTATTTGTTATACTTCTATTTACAGGAATTCCGCCAATTGATTTAAAGAAGAATGAAGTAAAAGGGTTAAATAGTTCTTTCTTACCAACAAATTTTATTCTTAAACCCAAATACGACCTAATTAATATTGCAATTATTAAATCAAACGATTTTGTATGAGGTACTACTGCAATAATGTATTTTTTATCCTTAGGAAGTAAACCGTTAAGTTTCCATCCTAAAATATTAGTCAGTATTAATTTAGAAAAGAATTTAAGCATTTCTAGAAAGATATTTTTCCGCATCAATAAAGTCTTTTTCAGTATCTATTGATATTCCGTGGAAGTCAATTTTAATCATTTTGACAGGGATTGAATTATCTATTGCTCTGTTACCCTCAAGATTCTCTGATATTTCATTTTTTGATCTATTTAAACTTGAAAAGTTGATTAGAGTATTTTTTCTAAATGCATATACCCCTATATGCCTGTTAAATTTATTTATTTCACTTTCTCCTAAAGGGATTGGTAATCTTGAAAAAAATATTGCATTATTATTTTTATCTACAGTTACTTTTACATGATTTGGATTTTTGATTTCATCAAATGAATTAAAACTTGTCATTAATGAGGCCATTTCCACACTACTATCTTGAAAAGATGCAATTAAATTTTCAATTGAATCAATATTTATAAAAGGTTCATCTCCCTGCAAGTTTACCACTATATCATGATCAATTTCATTAGCTGCTTCAGCAATTCTATCGGTTCCTGATTGGTGAATCTTCCTTGATTTAAATGTTAATCCATTCATGGATTTAATTAATTCAATAATCTCATCATTTCCGCTTACTACATAAACTTCATCAAAAAGCTTAGTATTTAGTGCAGCTATGTATGTCCTAGCTATAATTGGCACACCAGCAAGCTTTTTAATTAATTTGTTTGGAAACCTCTGAGATTCAAGTCTAGCAGGAATCAATGCGATTGTTTTCATTTAAAAATATTTTTCTAATATAATTCATTTATATATTGTTTTATGAAAAAAAAAAAATTGTAGATTTGTTTAAATCAAAAATTACTCAAATGAACAAGAAACGTGGTTTAGAATTCTTCCTATGGGCGCTATCAATTTTTTTTGCTGCTCAAATATATAGCTCAATAAATGGACCTATTAAATTTAATAGAGTGAAAAATGAAAGATATGCAGAAGTAATTGATAGGTTAAAAGATATAAAGACTGCTCAAGTTGCTCATAAAGATGTCAATGGTTTCTATGCTGATAATTTTGACAGCCTTGTAAGTTTTATTGATAATGGCATATTTACTTTGATCGAAAAAAGAGACTCATCTTACTTAGAGTATGATAGAAATTTCAGAATTGATATGTTAAAAGAAGTGACTGTTGTAGATACGCTTGGATTTGTATCAGTAAAAGATTCTTTATTTGGAGATGACGTTAGATATAAAATGATGGCAGACGTTCCAATTGATGGATCTGATGCAAAATTTTCTATTTCTGCAGATATAATTGATAAAAATGGTTATCAAGTTCCTGTTTTTGAGGTAAAGGTTAAAAAAGATATAGTCCTTTATGATCAAAATAAAGACTTATTAGAACAAGAGAATAAAGTAATTTCAGTAGATGGAGTAAATGGCAGTGAAATAATTCTTGGCTCAATGACTGAGGTTAGTATAAATGGAAACTGGCCATCTATTTTTGATGCAAAAAAAGATCAATAAAATTCACAAAATAAATATTCATCAATATAAATCATATGTTGATTTTGTATTAGCTGATGATTACCTTACCCTTGATTTTAACAGTAAAAATTTCGATCTTAATTTTATTGAAACAATTTCAAAAATTAACTTCAGCTCAATTAAATTAATTTTTTTTTCAGATATACCATCTATTGTTCCCTCAGAATTATTTGATAAAAAATATAGCAATAAATATTTAGAGACAAATACTTCAAACATCAAGAATATAAGACACGATATATCTAATGACAAAAAAATTACAACTGTTTATTCAATCAATAACTCACTAATAAAAATTTTAAATAAAAGAAATATTAAATACTCAGTAAAAAATTATTTCACAATTCTTTATGACTATTTGAGTGGAAAGAATAGAATATCTGAGTGTTTAACATTATATATAAATTTAAACGAGGACTCATTTGATATTCTGATATTTAAGTTAGAAGAATTTATATACTTTAATACATTTGAGATAGATGATAAAGACAAATTTTTATATTATTTATTCTTTGTAATGAAAAATTATGAAGTCTCAAGTAAAAAGGATAAGATTATATTTCTAGGTAAATATGAAAAGTATTTAGAATATTATGAAATTGTAAATAAGTACTCTCAACTAGATTATATCATCGACAATAGTATTAGTAAATTAAATATTAAATCACCATTTTTTTCTTATTTAAATGAGGATAATATCAGGCAGTAAAAAAAGCTTTATTGTAAGAGCTCCAAAAAATCTACCTGTTAGACCGACTACAGATAAAGTAAAAGAATCACTTTTTAACATTATTCAAAATAAATATGAATTTTCTTCTCTTAAGGTTCTTGATATATTCGCTGGGACTGGAAATATTTCATACGAATTTGGCTCCAGAGGTTGTTCAGATATATTATGTATAGATAATAATATTAAGTGTGTTAAGTTTATTGATAAAACAGCTAAAAATCTTAATATTAAAGTTAGAACAAAAAAAATTGATTATTTATCATTTTTAAATCAAAATAATGAAAAATTTGATATAGTATTTGCTGATCCACCGTACAGCTTTAGTTTAGATAATTACCTGAATATTATTGATTTAATCAAAAAAAATGAAATATTAAAAGCTGAAGGCCAGTTAATAATTGAACATCGTTCAAACATTTCATTTATTAATAAATCTCCAGGAGTTGAAGAGAGAAATTATGGATCTAACTCTTTATCGTTTTTTAAAAAAGCAAGCCTGTAAGCCGGATTCTGTCGAGTCTTATCATTTATCTAGACACAATATTACTATTATGTTCATACCGCCTACCCTTCTACTTAAAACGAGCAATTTTAAATTGTAGATATACTTGGCGTTTCACCACACAGAGTTTACATGATTCCACTACAGCATTACCTGTACATACTTTCTTTTGCACTATTCCTATCTATTAATAGATGACGGGAATTACCCGTTGTGTTGCTCTACGGTGTCCGGACTTTCCTCTGATTAATCAGCGATAAGACGGCTTGCATTACAAATATAATATATGTTGATAATTTTGATAAAAAAAGAATATGAATTAGTTGTTAGTTTTTTTCAATTTTTATATTTGTTATTAATGAAAAATTCATCAATATCATCTGCTTCAGAGTATAGACCTAAGGATTTTAATGAAATGATAGGTCAAGACGCTATTGTAAAAACACTATCTAATGCAATAGATAATCAGAAAATACCTCAAGCTCTTTTATTTTGCGGTCCAAGAGGTGTTGGTAAGACATCTTGTGCTAGAATTCTAGCTAAGAAGATAAATGACCTAGATAAAAATTTTGAATACAACATATTTGAGCTTGATGCTGCATCAAATAATTCTGTAGAAGATATAAGGAATATTACTGAACAGATAAGAATACCTCCTCAATATGGAAAATTTAAAGTATATATTATTGATGAGGTTCACATGTTGTCAAACGCTGCTTTTAATGCATTTTTAAAATCACTAGAGGAACCTCCTCCTCATGTTGTTTTTATACTAGCGACAACTGAGAAGAACAAAATTATTCCAACAATACTTTCTAGATGTCAAATCTACGATTTTAAAAAAGTCGATAATAATTCTATTATTGGGCTATTAAGTAAAATATGTAAAGAAAAAAAAATAAAGTTTGACGATAATTCGTTACAGATAATAGCTGAAAAATCTGATGGCTCAATTAGAGACTCTCTATCAATGTTTGACAGACTAGTAAGTTTTACTAATTCAAATTTAACTATTGATGAAGTCACTTCTAATCTTAATATATTGGATTATAAATCTTATTTTGATTTGTCTTCATTAATTACAAATAAAGATATACCTGGAATTCTCTCCATGTATGATAAAATTTATAATCGTGGAGTAGATGATGTTAATTTTCTTAACGGTGTCTCTAAACATTTTAGAGAACTATTAATCAATAAACTAGATGAATCAGATATTAAAGATGATTTGAAAATTAAATATAAAAAGCAAGGAAATGATTATAGTGATGAAGATCTAATACTAATGATTGATATAGTAAATGAATGTCTTATAAATTACCAAAAGGTAAATGAAAAAAGAATACATACTGAAATTTGTTTGATGAAATTAGCATCTCTAGATAGTATCAAAAAAAAAAACTCTTTAATTAAAACTTCTGAATTCTCTGATGAAGCTATTAGTAAAGAGCAAGAGGTAAATGAAGTTTTACAGGTAAATAAAGAAGAGAATAAACTATTCACTTTAAATAATGACGAAGTCTCTTCATTATCTATAGCTAGTTTGAATTTTAAAAAATCAGAGAATATAGAAGAGGAAGATAATATTGAATTACCGAATGATGACTTTACAGATAATGATATAAGAATTGCTTGGAAAAAATTCTGTGATAAAGAGAAGGTAAATGGAAACAACAATATGCTTTCACTTCTTAATATGAATGACCCTGTTATAGAAAATAATTCAATAATAATTTCAACAATTAATAAGATGAATCAAAAAGAAGTTAAAGGATACAAGAATAAAATACAGGCTTTCATATCCAAGGAGCTTAATAATTATGGTATTACTGTTGATGTATCTTTAGATGAGGTTAAACAGAAAAAAAACTTTGTGGACAGCAAGGATAAATTAGATACTTTAGTAAAAGAGAATGATAATATTTCTCTTCTTATTAATGAGTTTAAACTAAGAATTTAATTTACTGAATTCATTGAGTTATGAATCTCCTTTATCATCCCATCCACTAGGCCTACTTTAGGAACAAAAAGTTTATTTGTATTTGCCCACTCCATAGTAGAAATAAAAATTCTAAGTGCAGGAATTATCACATCAGCTCTATCCGGACTTAGATTATATTTGATCATTCTATCATTTATATCTTTATCTAGTAAGTTGTTATATAGATCTTTAATGGAAAGGTAAGAAATAGGTTTACCAGATTTGGTTCTAGTCATATCCTGTATTTTATTAATATTTCCACCTGTAGCAAAAACTTTGAGTTTTGAATCATCAGCAATATTTTCATGAATCCATTCTTTTACTTCGTCAAATACTAATTCGTCAACTAGATTATTTATTAATCTTACTGTCCCAATGTTAAAAGATTTAGACTTTTTGTCATCACCTCTTCTAACAATTGAATATTCAGTACTTCCTCCTCCTACATCTACATATAGATATGTTTTGTCAAAGTCTAACTTTTCAATTGGATTTCCCATTGCAATAACTTTAGCTTCTTTGAGTCCATCAATTAATTTAATCTTCATTCCGGTTAGATCGTAAATTTGCTTAATTACATAATTTGAGTTTTTAGAGTCTCTAAGTGCAGAAGTAGCATATATTTGGTAATGCTCAACTCCATGAACATTCATTGTATATTTAAATGATAAGAGTGCATTGGACAAAGAATTAATCTTATTATCAGAAATATATCCAGTTTTAAACGAGTCTTCTCCTAATCTCAGTGGTAACCTAATGTATTGATTTTTTTGAAAAAAAAATTCATCCTCATTCTTTAGGACATAACAGATCGACATCCTAACTGCATTTGAACCTATATCAATAGCTGCGATCTTTTTCAATTATTTAAAATTTTTTTAAAATAAGTATATGTATACCATTGAGATCTAATATTTGATTTAGAGTTTCTTAAAAAACTATTTTGCATATTACTATTTATCAATCTTGTTTTAACATTATCATTAGCAGTAATATCAAGAGTATCAAGTACTTGTTTTTTTAAATTATCCTGATAGATTGGACAAGCTACCTCAACCCTCTTTTCAATATTTCTAGTCATTAAATCTGCTGATGATATATATACTTTTTTATCTCCTCCATTTTCAAATACATAGACTCTTGAGTGCTCAAGATACCTATCAACAACACTTTTAACTTCAATGTTATCACTAAATTCTAATTTATTAGGTATAAGACAACATATTCCTCTAATTAACAATTTAATTTTAACACCTTGTTGACTAGCTTCATATAATTTGTCAACAAATTTATAACTGGTGAAGCTATTCAGTTTCAGAATGATTTCTGAATAAATGCCTTTTTTTGCATTATATATCTCATTGTCAATTAGCTCAAATAATTTGTTTGCAGTGTGATGAGGAGAAACAATTAAGTGTCTATAATCATGCATTTTATAGCTAAACTGAAGAAAATCAAATACTTTACTAACCTCTTTTAGAATTTTTTGATTTGATGTAAATAAAGTAAAGTCAGAGTATACTCTAGCTGTAGTCTCATTAAAATTTCCAGTACTTATAAACCCGTATAATCTTTTCTTATTATTCTCAATTCTTTCAATCAAACAAATTTTAGAGTGAACCTTTAAACCTTTTAGACCAAAAATTAAATCAACACCAGCAGCTTTTAGTTGCTGAGACACTTTAATATTGTTTTCTTCATCAAACCTAGCTTGTAATTCAATTTGAACTAGTACTTTTTTTCCATTTTTTGCTGCATTAATTAATGAACTAATTACATTGGATTGACTAGCAAGCCTATATAAAGTTATTTTAATTGATTTTACACTAGGATCAATAGCTGATTGTCTTAACAATGAAACTAAATAAGAAAATGAGTGATATGGTGTATACATTAAATAGTCTTTTCTTGATATTTGATCAAGTAGATTAGACTCAATTTCAAAATCTCTAATATTTAGTGGTTTCTTTTTAGGATATAAGAGATCTGATCTATTTAATTCAGGAAAATTCATAAAATCAGTTCTATGATGATATTTTCCACCTGGAATCAAACTGTCATATGACGAAATGTTTATTTTTTTAATTAGATAATCAAGAGTAGGCCCAGGAATACTCTTATCATAAACAAGTCTTACTGGATTTGATATTTTTCTTTTATTTACATATTCTTGAATTTTTTTTATGTAGCTCTTTGATAAGTCTATATCGTCAATATCAAATTCTGCATCTCTAGTGATCTTAAGCATATGCGCTTCTATTTTTGAATAATTAAAAAAACTAAAAATAATATCTAGATGGTATCTAATTATATCATCAATAAACATTATATATTGTCTATCTCCATTTTTAGGTAGCACAACAAATCTGCTTATATCTTTTGGTATTTCAACCAGAGCATAAATATTTGACTTATCTTTTAATTTAAGGTTAACAATAAGGAAAGCCTTATTGTCATTAAAATCATGTTTTTTATTATTTGATAAGATTATTGTTACCAGTGACGGACTAATCTTTCTAATAAAGTAATCTTTTAAGAATTCTTTTTGATTTTCTAAAACTTGATTTTCATTTATAAAAAAAATATTTTCTTTTTTTAATGACTTTTCAATTGAGTTTAAAATTTCAGAACTTTCATTTTGAAGCTTTATTACTTTTTTAGTTATATCATCTAAAAGATTTTTTGCAAGAATATTATCCTTGTTTCCTTTTTTAGATGCTTTTTCATCTGCAATTCTCTTTACAGTAGCATATCTTACCTGAAAGAATTCATCAAGATTATTAGAAAAAATTCCAATAAACCTTAGTCTCTCTAATAAAGGTACATCCTTGTTAGACGCCTCTTGGAGAACTCTAGCATTAAAATCTAACCAACTTAATTCTCTATTTATATATTTAAGACTCACTATTTATGTTGTTTATATAATAAGTTGGTTTTAAACCAATTATTTTAGACCAGGAATCTGTATCAAATTTTAAACAAAACCATCTGGCAGTCGGTAAATTTAAAATTTTATTTTCAGAAAAATAATTTGAAATTTCTGTGTAAGCAGGGTTATGACCAACTAAAACTATGTTTGAATATTTATCATCAATTTGTCTAATAAAATTAAAGACTTCAGACATGTTAAAAGTATACAGTTCGTTACAAATAACAACTTTTCTTAAGTCTATTTTAACTGAATTAGCTAAAATTATACATGTATGTAAAGCTCTATTAGCAGGACTTGAAAAAAAAATATCAACTTTACTAAAAGTATCCTTAGATGATCTTGAGATCTTTTTAATTTTATTTATTCCAAATTCATTTAAAGGTCTATTAATATCAGAAACATCATATTCCCAACTTGACTTAGAGTGTCTAAGAAAGGTAATAGTTTTCATTTAAGGAGATAATATTTTATATTCCCATGAATCATTATCAAAAACACATTGAATCCTATTATGGAGCCTATTTCTTCTTCCTTGCCAGAACTCAATTTGATTAATAATTATCTCAATCCCACCCCAGTTTTTTGGTCTGTTAAGCTTTGTATTTTTATTTTTATCAATAAAAGATTTATATTTTTTTAATAGACTTTCATAGCTAGAAATTTTCTCACTTTGATTAGAAATTATAGCAGCAGCTTGGCTTTCAAATGGACGTGAAGAAAAATAATTTTGAGATTCAACTTCAGGGATTTTGTTTGCTACACCTTTAATTATGACCTGTCTTTCAAGCGGTGGCCAATAAAAAGAAGCACATATATTTTTATTTTTATCGAGAGCTTTCCCCTTATTGCTATTATAATTTGTGAAGAATATAAGACTTCTAGATTTTATTTGTTTTAATAAAACAACTCTTGATGAAGGGGAGTTATTTTTATCTACAGTTGATATAGTCATAGCATTTGGCTCAATTATTTCACTTGTATCTTCTGCCTCTTTAAACCACTTAATAAAAAAATCTATTGGATTATTTCCAATATCTTGAATTTTCAATTCATTTTTATCATATGATTTTCTATAATCAAATAATTTCATGATTTATTTATTGTAAAGTTTAATTTTGAAGCTAACAAATACATTATTGCCATTCTAATTGCAACTCCATTTTCTACTTGATCTAAAATAATAGAATTATCTGACTCTACAACGTCAGAAGTAATCTCAACACCTCTATTTATTGGTCCTGGATGTAAAATTAAAATATCTTTCTTTACATAATTAATTTTATTAAGATCAAGACCAAAAAGCATTGAATATTCTCTATTATCTGGAAAATATGATTTTAACATTCTTTCTCTTTGAACTCTTAAAATATTAACAGCATCACACCATTTTAAAGCCTTTTCAATATTTGGTTCTATTGATACATTTAATTTATCAATATCTCTAGGGACTAGACTTAAAGGACATGATACTTTAATATTTGCACCCAATAAGTTTAATATATAAAAATTTGATAAAGCTACCCTTGAGTGAAGAATATCTCCAACAATCAAAATATTTTTTCCTTTTAAATCTCCAATTTTTTCAAAAATTGAAAACGAATCTAGTAAAGCTTGAGTTGGATGTTCATGAGAACCATCACCTGCATTAATTATACAGGAATTAGTGTGTTTAGAAAGAAGAATTGATGATCCTGGATTAGGATGTCTTAAAACAATCATATCAACCTTCATGGCTAAAATATTGTTTACTGTATCAATTAATGACTCACCTTTATTTAAAGAAGAGTTAGAGCCTGAAAAGTTAACGACATCTGCACCCAATCTTTTTTGAGCTAATTCAAAAGATATCTTAGTTCTCGTACTATTTTCAAAAAAAAGATTAGCAATTGTTATATCTCTTAGGGTTGGAACTTTTTTTATTGGTCTGTTAATTACTTCTTTAAAATTTGAAGCTGTATCAAAAATTAGACTTATATCACTTTTATTAAGAAATTTTATACCATGAAGATGATCTACACTTAATTTATTCATTTAACTTTCTATAAATACTTTATTATTGATATTTTTCTTATCCCAAACTACTTTTACTTTATCGCCTTTAAAAGTATCAATCTTTGTACCAAAATAGTTTGCTTCAACGGGTATTTCTCTTTTGAACCTTCTATCAACTAAAACTAGAAGCTCAATTGATTTAGGTCTACCATATGAATCAATAGCTGACATTGCAGCCTTAATACTCCTTCCAGTAAAAAGAACATCATCTATTAAAACGATCCTTTTATTTTCAATTGTAAAATTTATTTGCGAGGAATTAGCTGAAAGAGTTTTCTCTGATCTTCTAAAATCATCCCTAAAAAAAGTAAAGTCTAAGATCCCACTTTTTATATTTAAATCAGGATGTTTATTTTTAAAAACTTTTATAATTTCATTAAAAAGAAATACTCCTCTAGGTTGAAGACCAATTAGAACTGTATCATTGAAATCTTTATGGTTCTCAATAAGCTCACATACTAGTCTACTTAAAATTAAGTTGATTTTTTTTGACTCTAAAAGAACTTTTATTGGCATACTATTTATTATTACAAAAATATAAATTCTATCATTAGGTGTAAAAAAAAATCCTCAATGCTGAGGATTATTTTAATAACTAGTCTGTAGATGAATCACTGTCATCTGGTACATCAATCGCAGACTCTTTAAAGGTTAGTGTATGAGATACAACAACTCTTTTAAATTCCTTATTAAATTCAAGAACTTTAAAATCAACGATGTCACCTTTATTTAGTTTAGATCCGTCTTCCTTCTCAATATGTTTATTAGGGCAAAAGGCAGAAATATCTTCATTAAAGTTTATTATTGCACCTTTATCGATTATTTCAGAAACTTTTGAGTTATGAATGGTATCTATAGCAAAGTCTTTTTCATAAACATCCCATGGGTTTGGTTTTGTTTGTTTATGTCCAAGGCTAAGTTTTCTTCCTTCAACATCAAGGTCAAGTATAATTACTTCAATCTTATCATTAAGTGAAAGAAATTCTGAGGGATGTTTAATTTTTTTAGTCCAAGATAGATCTGATATGTATATTAAACCATCAATGCCCTCTTCTAATTCTATAAATACACCAAAGTTTGTAAAGTTTCTAACTGAACCTTTATGTTTTGAACCTATTGGAAATTTCTTTGTAATATCAGTCCAAGGATCTTGAGTTAATTGCTTTATACCTAGGGACATCTTTCTTGACTCTCTATCAAGAGTTAGTACAACTGCTTCAATTTCATCTCCAACATTTACAAAATCTTGAGCACTCCTCAAGTGAGTAGACCAAGACATTTCAGATACATGGACTAATCCTTCAATACCCTCGTCAATTTCAATAAATGCTCCATAATCTGCAATAACAACAACTTTACCTTTAATTTTAGAACCTTCTTTGACATCATCACCAAGTTTATCCCATGGATGATCAGTTAATTGTTTTAAACCTAATTGGATTTTAGATTTGTCGTCATCAAAATCTAATATAACGACTTTGATAGATTGATCAAGTTCTAAAATTTCAGACGGATGATTAATTCTACTCCATGATAAATCTGTAATATGAATTAATCCATCAACACCTCCGAGATCAATAAAAACACCATAAGACGTCATATTCTTAACAATTCCTTCAAGAACCTGTCCCTTTTCAAGCTGACCAATAATACCTTTCTTCTGTTCTTCAATATCGGCCTCAATAAGTGCTTTGTGAGAAACAACAACATTCTTAAACTCATGGTTAATTTTAACAACTTTAAAATCCATATTTTTATTTGTATACTGATCGTAATCCCTAATAGGCTTTACGTCTATCTGGGACCCAGGTAGGAAAGCTTCAATACCAAAGACGTCTACTATCATTCCACCCTTAGTTCTACATTTGACAAAACCTTGAACAACTTCACCAGAGTCATGAGCAGCATTAACTCTGTCCCAAGCTTTAATTACTCTAGCTTTCCTATGAGAAAGGACTAATTGCCCTGATTTGTCTTCCCTTGTATCAACAATTACCTCAACTTTATCCCCTAACTTAAGATCAGGATTATATCTAAACTCATTTTTAGAGATAACCCCTTCAGATTTTGCATTTATATCTATTATAACATCCTTATCAGTTAAATGAATTACTTCACCTAAAATAATATTTTCGTCTGCTGTATCAACAAAGTTTTTTTCAACTAATTTTTCAAATTCTTTTATTTGCTTTTCGTCTAGTTCGTCAATACCTTCTTGATATTGATGCCAGTTAAAATTTGAAAGAAAATCATCCTGCGGATTTGAATCTTTTTTTGATTTTTTTGTAGTAGCTTTCTTTGGAGTCTTTGTAAGTGTTTTGGACTCCTCTGAGTTAGTTTTATCAGTGTTTTCTTCGCTCATAGTGGGCAAAAATATAATTTATTAACTTATTGACAAAGATTAGTCAAGTTTTTATTTAACTTAAATAATTATTTTTTGGAGTATTTTTTCAAAAACTTCCTCAATACTAAGATAACTTACGTCAATTCCAAAGGCATCTTTTGCTTTTTTTAAAGGAGCAATATCTCTATTAGAGTCTATATCATCTCTTATCAATATCTCTTTTTCAATTGATTCAATTTTGATACTTTCATCGTTTATCTCTCTGTGACGTCTTTGAGCCCTAATTTCAGGTATAGCGAATAAGAAAAATTTAAAATCTGCATCAGGAAATACTACAGTTCCAATGTCTCTACCATCTACTATTATTGAATTTAACTCAGATGATTTTCTTAAAAGGTTATAAACAAACTTTCTTATTTCAGGTTTTTTAGCGTATTCACTGACATTCAAAGAAACTTTATGACCTCTTATTTTTGATGTTACATCTTCATCATTTAAAAAAATGGAAAAAATATTATTTTCAAAATTTTGAGAGATATTAATTTTACTAAAAATATCACTTCCTATTACTTCTTTTGGATTTATTTGATTTTGTATCAAAAAAAGTGTTATTGCTCTATAATAGGCTCCTGAATCTCTATAATTAATATTTAACCTTTTAGCAATTTTCTTTGCCTGAGTACTTTTGCCAGTAGAGGCCTCACCATCAATTGCTATTATCATAAAAATTAATTTATATTTTTTGGATTTAAGACCTTCCTATTTGTAAGAGAGTGAGATATTACATCACTCATATTATTAACGTATATAAAGCTTAAACCCTTAAGATATTTTTGATCTATTTCTTCAATATCCTTTTTATTATATGAACTTAAAATAATTTCCTTAATATTTGCCCTTTTAGCAGCCAAAATCTTTTCTTTTATTCCTCCTACAGGAAGAACCTTACCTCTTAAAGTAATCTCACCTGTCATAGCTATATTCTTTTTAACTCTTTTTTGAGTAAATAGTGAGACAAGGGATGTAAGTATTGTTATACCTGCGCTTGGACCATCTTTAGGAGTTGCTCCCTCAGGAACGTGAATATGTATGTTATATTTTGAGTAGTCAATTTCTTTATTGATTCCAAGATCTTGATAATTAGATTTAATATACTCTAATGCAATAACAGCGGATTCCTTCATTATTTTTCCTAAGTTACCTGTAATCGACAAATTTCCTTTACCCTCTGATAATGATGATTCAATGAATAAAATTTCACCACCTACAGAAGTCCATGCAAGTCCTGTAACCACTCCAGCGAAATTATTATTTTCATATTTATCTCTAAAAAATTTCTGAGGTCCTAATACATCTTTTAAATAATTTTTGTCATTGTAATCGTTCAACCTGGAATCTGAGACAATATTTTTAGCTCTGTTTCTAATTAGCTTAGCAATTTGTTTCTCAAGATTTCTAACCCCAGATTCTCTTGTGTAGCCACTAATAATCTCTTTGATATTTTTATTAGATATTTTAAAATCAGAAGAATTCATTCCGTGCTCAGTCAACTGTTTTTTAATTAAAAACTTATTTGCAATTGAGACTTTTTCTTCGGATGTATACCCAGATACGTTAATTAGCTCCATTCTATCAAGTAAAGCAGGATGCATAGTTGATAGATTATTAGCTGTTGCAACAAACATTACTTTTGAAAGGTCATAACCTATTTCTAAGAAATTATCATGAAAAGAACTATTTTGTTCAGGATCAAGCAACTCTAACAAAGCAGATGAAGGATCACCTTGTGAACCACTTGAAATTTTATCAATTTCATCTAAAACAAATACTGGATTAGATGTACCTGATTTTCTTACACTTTGTATAATTCTTCCAGGCATTGCTCCAATGTATGTCTTTCTATGTCCTCTAATTTCAGCTTCATCTCTTAATCCACCCAACGAAACTCTAACATACTCTCTGTTTATTGATTTAGCTATAGATTTACCAAGTGAAGTTTTACCTACACCAGGAGGGCCATATAAACATAATATTGGTGACTTCATATCTTTTCTTAGCTTTAGAACAGCTAGATACTCTATTATTCTTTTTTTTACATCCTCTAGCCCAAAATGATCATTATCTAAAATTTTTTGGGCTTTTTCTAAGTCAAAATTATCTTCAGAGTAGTTTTCCCATGGCAGATCAACTAGTAAGTCCAAATAGTTTCTTTGAACAGAATATTCTGCAACCTGAGAGTTCATTCTCTTTAGTTTAGATAACTCTTTTTCAAAATGATTTCTTGTTTCTTCACTCCAATTTTTATCTTTTGACTTATTTATCAATTCTTGAATATCTTCATGATATGAATTTTCCCCGAGCTCCTCTTGAATTGTTTTCATCTGCTGCTGCAAATAATATTCTCTTTGCTGCTGATCTAAATCATTCCTTACTTTTAATTGTATATCGTTTTTTAAAGCGAGTTTTTCATATTCTACATTTAAGAACTTAAGGCATTTCATAGCTCTATTTTGAATACTTATACTTTCAAGTAGCTCTTGTTTGTCTTTGACAGTAATGTTCATATTTGAGGAAACAAAATTGATCAAGAATGCAGAACTATGGATATTTTTAATTGCAAATGATGCCTCTGATGGAATATTAGGATTTTCTTTTATAATTTTTAAAGCTATATCCTTTATAGCATCTATTGTTGCAGAGAATTTACTGTTTGATTTTTTTAATGCCTCATCAGAAACAGGATCAACAGTTGCTTGGATGTATGGATCAGATTTAACAATAGATTTAATCTTAAATCTTTTTTTTCCTTGTATAATAACAGTTGTATTTCCATCAGGCATTTTTAAAACCCTTAATATTTTTGCCACAGTACCTACTCCATATATATTTTCTATACCTGGGTTTTCATCATTAATATTTCTTTGTGCTACAACTCCAATTAATTTACTAGACTTATTAGCATCTTTAATAAGTTTAATAGATTTATCCCTACCTGCATTTATTGGAATAACTACACCAGGAAAAAGTACTGTATTTGTGAGAGGAAGTATTGGCAATACATCTGGTAGACTTTCTTTTTCGAGTGCCACTTCATCTTCATTTGTCATTAATGGAATAAAATCAGATTCCTCACTAATATCATCAAATGACATTTTGTCTATATTATTAAAAATAATGCTCATTTAAAATTATTTATGGTCATTATGTCAGAAAATCTAGATATCAGTTCATTTAATTGAGATGATAAAGCTCAGACAATAATCACAATTAAATAAGGACAAAAGCTATGCCAACTTACTTTTATCAATTCTAGGAACTCTAATCAATAATAATGCTCCAATAAAAAAGAAAAACATAAAAATTAAAACTGAAAATCTAACTGAGCCTGTTAATTGAGCAGAAAAGGCATAGAAAAGCAAACCAAAGAAAATACCTATTTTTTCGGTTACATCATAAAAACTAAAAAATGATGTTGTATCCTTTGTTTCAGGGATAAATAGGGAAAAAGTAGCTCTAGCAACAGGTTGAGTACCCCCCATTAAGAGGCCAACAAGTCCAGCAATCATATAAAATTGACTTGGAGTTTCAATATAGTACGCATAGAAACATACTAATGACCAAAGAAAAATTGCAAAGGTTAGTACTATAATATTTCCAAATTTTTGAGCCAATTTTGTAAAACTATATGCTCCACCAATTGCAACAATCTGAATAAGTAAAATGCTAATTATAAGACCAGCTGTTTGTTCACTTGCACTTGGCCATTGAATTTCAGTAACTCCAAAGTAAGATGCAATATAAAGTACAGTTTGGAGAGAAAATGAAAAAACGAAAAATGCCAATAAGAATCTTGTAAACCTTTTACTAGATCTGATAACTTTATAAACGCCCCTTAACTCTTTAAATCCATTCCAAATAATATTTTTTGGAATATTTATCTCCCTATTTCCTTTAGGTAAATGATAAAAAGAGTATTGACTAAAACCTAACCACCACAAACCAGTTAATGCAAAAGACATCTTCATAGCATTTTTATCAGAGTTAAAACCAAAATCTTCATAGAAATAAATAATTATAAGGTTTATCAAGAGAAGTATAACACTTCCGATATATCCCATCGTATATCCTCTAGCACTTACCATATTTGTTTGTTTAGGAAAAGTAATATCATTCAAATATGAATTATAATAGACCAGACTACCCCAGAATCCAAGTAATGATAGGAAATATAGAAAAAGACTGAACTCTATATTTTCTAATTCAAACCAATATAGTCCGATACATGAGATAGAGCCCATGTAAACAAAAAACTTCATAAAAATTTTTTTATTACCTATATAATCGGCTATACCTGATAACATAGGTGAGATAAAAGCAATTAAAAGGAAACAAATTCCTGAAAGAAAACTAATCAAGGTGTCTTTGTTTACGTCTATACTAAATATCATAATTGAACTGATATCAGTAAAAACGTATGTAGAGTAATATATTGGAAAAATTGCTGAAGATATAACCAATGAATAAACTGAGTTTGCCCAGTCATATATTGTCCATGCACCAATTAATTTTTTACTTCCTTTTGGATGGTCGGTTTTTTTATTTAGCATAAATTTAAATGATTGACTAAGTAAGTAAATAAATTAAAAGATATATATATTTGTCAAAAAATATAGATGTACTTAAAATTGCACTTATTTGGACTAGTTTTTTTTAGTTTTACACTATTAAACTGCCAAACAAAATTAGATAAACAAGAACCTAAAATAACATATAAAGTGAATAAATCAGAAGAAGAGTGGAAAGAAGAGTTATCTCCTGAAGAATTTGAGATATTAAGAAATGCGGGTACTGAAAGGCCCCACACGGGAATATATAATATGCATTTTGAAGATGGGGTATATGTATGCAAGGGATGCGGACAACCTCTATTTAAGAGTGGAAGTAAGTTTATGTCTGATTGTGGATGGCCAAGTTATGAAGCAGCAATTCCAGGTGCAATTGTCTACAAAAAAGATACAAGCTTAGGAATGATTAGAACTGAAATTTTATGTTCTAACTGTGGAGGGCATCAAGGTCATGTCTTTGATGATGGCCCAACTGCAACAGGTAAAAGATATTGTGTTAATTCTGCAAGTATAAATTTTATAAATAATAAAAGAAATGACTAAAAAATATGATTTAATTGTTCTAGGAAGTGGTCCAGGTGGATATGTAACTGCAATTAGGGCTTCTCAATTAGGACTAAAGACTGCTATTGTCGAAAAAGAAAGTCTAGGTGGTGTTTGTTTAAATTGGGGGTGTATCCCAACTAAGGCTCTATTAAAGTCTGCACAAGTATTTGAATACTTAAAAAAAGCTGATTCATATGGACTAAAAGTTAAAGATTTTGATAAAGATTTTGACTCAGTTGTTAAAAGGTCAAGGAGTGTAGCTGATGGGATGAGTAAAGGTGTAACTTTCCTTATGAAGAAGAATAAAATTGATATTATTAACGGACATGGTAGAGTATTACCAAACAAAAAAGTTTCAGTTGAAAATGAGGGTGAAGTTCAAGAGTTTGAATCCTCAAATATTATTATAGCTACAGGTAGTAGATCAAGAGTGATTGATTCTATTCCTCAAGACGGTAAAAAAATAATTGGCTATAGAGAAGCAATGACACTCCCCAAGCAACCCAAAAAAATAATTATTGTTGGCTCAGGTGCTATTGGAATTGAATTTGCTTATTTCTATAATTCTATGGGAACTGAGGTAAAAATAGTTGAATACATGGATAGAGTTTTACCTGTTGAAGATAAAGATATCTCAAGTCAATTAAGTAAAATTTTTAAAAAGTCTGGAATTGAAATATTAACCAGCTCTGAAGTCATTTCATCTAATACTAAAGGTAAAGGTGTTAAGGTTCAAATTAAATCAAATAATCAAATTTCCGAGCACGAAGCAGATATTGTTTTATCTGCTGTGGGTATAAAGAGTAATATCGAAAATATAGGAATTGAGGAAGTTGGAATAGCTGTTGATAAAGACAAAATTATTGTCGATGAATTCTATCAAACAAATATTCCAGGATATTACGCTATCGGAGATATTACATTTGGTCAAGCATTAGCTCATGTTGCTTCGGCTGAAGGAATACTTTGTGTTGAAAAAATTGCGAATCATGATGTAGAACCAATTGATTATGATAATATTCCAGGATGTACTTACTGTTCTCCAGAAGTTGCATCTGTTGGGTTAACAGAAGAAAAAGCAATTCAGAAAGGGTATAAAGTAAAAGTTGGAAAATTTCCATTTACTGCATCTGGAAAAGCACAGGCTTCAGGTCATCCAGATGGATTTGTTAAGGTTATTTTTGATGAAAAATATGGTGAGTGGCTTGGCTGTCACATGATTGGAGCTGGAGTTACTGATATGATTGCAGAAGCTGTATTGGGTAGAAAACTTGAAACTACTGGTAAGGAAATATTAAAGTCTGTCCATCCTCATCCGACAATGAGTGAGGCATTAATGGAAGCGGTAGCCGATGCTTACGAGGAAGTAATTCATCTTTGAGATAATATGCTTTGAATAGCTAATTCATAACTATTTAAACCAAAACCTATAATTATTCCATCAACAACAGGTGACAAATATGAATTGTGCCTGAATTCTTCTCTTGAGAAAGTGTTTGATATATGAACTTCTATTACTTTTGTGTCAATAGCCTTTATTGCGTCACCTATACCAACTGAAGTATGGGTATATGCAGCAGCATTTATAATTATTCCATCTGATTCTCTTGAGTCTTGAATAATGTTAATTAGTTCACCTTCTATGTTAGACTGATGATAATCTAAATCAATTTCTGGGTATTTTAATTTTAATGATTTAAAAAAGGAATCAAAATTTTGATCACCATATATATCAGTTTCTCTTGAACCAAGAAGATTCAAATTAGGTCCATTAATTATTGTTATTTTCATATATTATAAAGTTAATGCTTATAGAGTAATAAAAAAATGAATTGGGATAACAGCATTGAAAATTTTAAAAATTATCTTAAACTAGAGAGAGGTTTGAGTACTAATTCAATTAAAAGTTATGAATATGATTTAATACAGTTTAAAAAATATATTAATGATAACAAAATTAACATTCATCCTTATGAATGTACCTCAGAAATAGTTAAAATTTATATTTATAATAGTTTTTCAGACAATAAGTCATCAAGTAGTCAAGCTAGATGTATATCATCATTAAAGAGTTTTTTTAACTATTTATTATTTGAGGGTAAAATAAAGATATCACCCATTGATGATATTGAAACTCCAAAACTTGAAAAAAAATTACCTGAGATCTTAACAGAGGATGAAATAACTAAATTGATTTCGTCGATTAATCTAAATAATGAATTTGGACAGAGGAATAAAACTATAGTTGAGGTACTATATGGAACTGGAATGAGAGTAAGTGAATTAATTAAATTAAATCTTTCAAATATTTTTTTTAAGGAAAGTTTTTTAAAGGTATTTGGTAAGGGTAATAAAGAAAGACTTGTCCCATTAGGGGATATCGCATCAATTGAAATTAAAAAGTACTTAGATTTAAGGGAAAAATTAAATATTGATCCAAAATTTTCGGATATTCTTTTTTTAAATAGATATGGTAGGCAATTGACTAGATCAATGATTTTTAAGATTATAAAGGATTCTGCAAAGGAAGCTAATATTAGAAAAAATATCAGCCCTCATACATTAAGGCACTCATATGCAACACATCTACTAAAAAATGGTGCAGATTTAAGAACGATTCAGTTAATTCTAGGTCACGAAAGCATTATAACAACTGAGATATATACTCACTTAGATACATATCATTTAGAGGAAGTGTTGAAAAAATACCACCCTAGAGAGAATTATAAGTACTAGTCCTTCATTAATCTAAAACCTTCACCGTGAACATTTATTATTTTTAATGAGACATCTTTTTCAAGATACTTTCTAAGTTTTGCAATATAGACATCCATGCTTCTTGAAGTAAAATAATTAGCATCTCTCCAAATCTTATTTAATGCAATATCTCTAGGAAGTAAATCGTCAAAATTTAGAACCAGCATTTTAAGTAGTTGGTTTTCTTTTGGTGAAAGTTTAAATGATTTCCCATCTCTATGATTTAAAATCCTGAGCTTTGAATTAAATGAAAATTCTCCAAAATCAAACTCAAATACATCTTCTTGATCGGTGTTGACTGGTGGTTTTCTATTTAAAATTGATTTAATCTTTGCTAATAGAATTTCAGAATCAAATGGTTTTGTTAGATAATCATCTGCACCAATCTTATATCCCTTCAATACATCATCTTTTAAATTTTTTGCAGTGAGAAAGATCAGAGGAATCGTTTCATTAATTTCCCTAATTTCTTTCGCTAGAGTAAGACCATCTTTAAATGGCATCATAATATCCAAAATACAGAGATTAAATTCAGATTTATTGAATTTTTCAAAACCTTCTATACCATTTACAGCAAGAGTAACCTCATAATTATTTATGGTCAAATAATCTTTTAGTATTCTGCCAAAATTAGGATCATCTTCAACTAAAAGAATTTTTTTATTTATTTTCATTTGTTAATGTTTTAATGTTTATATAGAATTTAGTACCAGATCCTTTCTTACTTTCAAGTGAGATTTTACCTTTATGAAAATCCACAATTTTTTTTACATATGAAAGGCCAAGACCATGTCCTTTAATATCATGTATATCTCCATTTTGTTCTCTATAAAATTTTTTCAAATACCATTTTTTGTGTATTCTTATCCATTCCTATTCCATTATCTTGAATACATATTTCAAGATTATCATCGATGTTTTTTGTTGATACATTAATAAATGGGCTAGCTTTAGAATATTTTACGGCATTATCTAAAATATTAATAATGATATTTTCAAGATGATTACTATTTCCATTAATAAATGGATTTTTTGCATTAAGATTTAAGTTTATTGATCCTTTATTACTATCGACTATAAGCTTAACATGCTCTACAGCATCCTCAATAACTTCATGAATATTTGTGTCTTCCATATCAAACGGATTAGAGCTTTTTTCTAATTGAGAAATCCTTAAAATATTTTCTACTTGAGATAGCATTCTTGAATTTTCCTCTCTTATCATTCCTAAATATGAGTTAGATTTATCATTTAAATTATTTTTTGAGCTGGATATTGCATCTAATGCAAGATTAATTGTGGCAATTGGAGTCTTAAATTCATGAGAGATATTATTTATAAAATCACTTTTTATTTCAGATAGTTTTTTTTGTTGAATAATCTGATAAAGAGCGCTAGTAGAAATAACAATTATTATCAAAGTCAACATAAATGAAAGAGTTGCAACACCAATAATACCGGATAAAACATATTCTTGTTTTTCAGGAAATGAAATAACAAGATCATATTTGATCGGACTAGACCTATCATATAAGAATGGTATCGAATATTTTGGACCAGATTGAATCTCTATATAGTTATTTGATTTGACTTTTGTTGAAAGACCATTACTGTATATACCAAACTCATATGGTGTAGTAATATTTCTGTCATTAAATCCCCTGTCTAGTAGTATCTGGATCTCTCGAGAAGTAGTTCTTTTATGGATAGGCAAAGAGGATGCATACTCTTGAAAAGCTGACTTATATTTTTCAAACTTAAATATATCGATATCTTCAACACTTTTCAATTTAGATATTGAAGCATTAAGTCTATTTTCTCTTCTATCAAATATGTTTTTATTTACAATAGTTGTTTTAACTGCTTTATAGTCTTTCAAATTATCATTACCATATCTATTAGTTAAGTTTTTTGGAAGGTTTATGTTATAATCTTCCTCAAGTATTCCGTAAGCAAAAAAAGTAGAGAGATTAGAAGACTGATCTTCATCTAAAAATAAAAATACATCAGTAAAATTTTGTTCATCTGGAGTACCAACAGAATCAATTAACATTTGATATGTATTAACATAATCATTTAATTCTCTACTTTGAATTTCATCAACAGCTTCTCTAAGAGTCCTATTAACAGCCAATGAAAACTCCTCTTCTTTATTTTTCCATGAGGAATAAATCCAATATCCTTGCATTAATATTATCCCAATCAATGAAAATGACATTAATAGAATTAAAGAAGTATAAAGTTTTCTATTCATATTTATAAAATTCTCAAAATTAAAATATAAATTTCTTAATAAAATGTTAAGAAACTAGTTTAAACTAATTATGGAGTTATTAATTTCTGTTACCTTTTTCTCTAAATCGTTTAAATCAATATTATCTATTATATAGTCACATTTATCAATAATTAAATGTTCAGCAATTTGATTCCTTATTCGATTTAAAACATCTCCTTTGGATACATTATCTCTCAACATTACCCTATCAATTCTAATTTCTTTTGGAGCTCTAACGTAAACGATCTTATCAAAAAGATTTTCTGTTTTAGTCTCAAAAATAATTGCCGCTTCTTTCACAATATATTTTTCGTCTTTATTATTAAGACAGAAAGAGTCAAAATCTTTTGCTACCTCAGGATGAATTATTGAATTTAAAGACTTAAGCTTTTCTTTGTCATTAAAAACAATTTTCGAGACTAATTCAGAGTTTAAATCGTGCTCATTATAGATGTCTTCTCCAAATAATTGTTTTATAGAGTAAATGATTTTTTTATTTGAACTAATTAATTTCTTTGCAGATTCATCTGCATTATATGTATTTACGCCAATTTTTTTAAAGATTTCCAAAACAGTAGATTTACCAGATCCAATCCCTCCAGTTAATCCGACAATTTTCATTATGAATTTAATTTATCAATAATTTCTTGACTCACACCAACACTTGAGAACCCTCCATCATTATAAATATTTTGAAGAGTAACTCTTTTTGTGTAATCAGAGAAAAGCGATACAGTTAGGTTAGCACAATCTTCAGCAGTAGCATTACCAAGAGGTGAGGTTAAATTAGCATATTTAAGAAAATCATCCAATCCTTTTACTCCTTTTCCAGCAGTTGTTAAGGTTGGTGATTGAGATATTGTGTTTACTCTAACATTTTTTTCTTTACCAAAGAAATAGCCAAAACTTCTTGCTATGGATTCTAAATATGCTTTATTATCTGCCATATCGTTATAATTTGGAAAAGTCCTTTGTGCAGCTATATATGTTAGAGCAACAATACTACCCCACTCGTTCATTGCATCCATTTTAAGTAGAGATTGCATTAGCTTATGAAAAGATACTGCAGAAACATCCCAACCTTTAGCTAACCAATCATAATTTAAGTCTGTATAGTGTTTACCTTTTCTAACATTAACAGACATTCCTATCGAATGAAGGACGAAATCTAATTTTCCATTAAACTTTTCAGTAGCATGAGAAATTAGCTTCTCTAAATCTTGTAAATTGGTTGCATCAGCAGGAATTACTTCAGAATTTGTTTTTCCAGCTAATTCATTTATTGTTCCCATTCTTATAGAAACAGGGGCATTACTAAGAATAAACTCGCCTCCCTCTTCATAGACCCTTTCAGCAGTTTTCCATGCAATAGAACTATCATCTAATGCACCAAAAATTATACCTTTTTTACCTTTTAAAATAGAATTTGACATTATTTCTTCTTTTTATCAAGTAATATAATAATCATAACTAATCCTAGCATCATCAAAGCTATGATTATACCTTCATTCATTTTTTTATAAAGATACACTTAATTAAGTAACTCATTAGCAAGTTCATTGGCTGATTTATTTGATTTATCTCCAGACAACATCTCTGCAATTTCTTTTACTCTCTCCTTATCATCAAGTAGTTTGATATCAGTTATAATTTTATTTTCAACTTCCCTTTTAAATACCTTATAGTGGAAATCACCTTTTGATGCAACTTGAGGTGTATGTGTTATAACAATAACTTGCATGTTTTTTGACATTTGACCCATTAAATCTGCTACTTTTGAGGATACAGTCCCTGATATACCAGTATCAATTTCATCAAAAATTATAGTAGATAATTTTATATAGCTTGATAAAATTGATTTAATTGAAAGCATTATTCTTGATATCTCCCCACCCGAGGCTACATTTCTTAGATCACTATATTTTTCACCTTTATTTGACTTTAGTAAAAATTTACCTTCACTGAATCCATTTTTTTGAATTGATTCTGTTTTTGACAAATCAATTTTTATTTGTGAATTATTCATTCCTAATTCAGAAAGATTTTGATTTAATAATTTTTCAAAATTATTCTTAACAGAGTATCTTTTTTCATGAATAAGGTTAGCTTTAGAGACTAGATCCTTTAATAAAATATCTTTTGAAGATTTTAAATATTTAATTTCTTGATTAATGTCTTGATGTCCATCAACAACTAATAGCAGGTTCTCTTTTATTTTAATTAATTCATCTATTGATGATACTCTGTGTTTATTTTGTAATGTATAGATTTTGTCAAGGTTTAATCTTAATTGGTTTATGTCTTCTTCAGAGTTAGAAAGATCACTAAGTATAGACTGAGAATCTTCAATTACATCATTTAAGCTATGAATTATTGAGGTAAGGCTATCTGCCACAGAGTTAACTCGATTAGAAGATCCTGAGACTTTATTAAGTTTTCTTACAATATTTGAGAACTTTTCTGATATTCCTTCATGCTCTGTATTAAATTCTTCATTAATTAGAGATAAGGCTTCTTTAATATCATCAACGTTATCTGCCTCTTTAACTTTATTCTCTATATCTTCTATGTTAATATCATCAAAATCAATAGAATTAAATTCATTTAATAAATAATTATTATAATCAAGGTCTGATTCAAGAGTGTCTCTTTGTGTTTCTTTTTCTTGAATTTTTTTCTCAAGTTCCATGAGATACTTAAAATCCTTAGAGTAAGTATTGGAATTAACGGTGTTATTCGATAAAGAGTCAAGAATTAAAAAAATAAAGTTTGTATCTAGTATATTGAGATTATTAAATTGGGAATGAATATCAAGCAAATCATTTGTTAAACTTGATAATTGGTCCAACCTAACTGGTGTATCATTTATAAAAGCTCTTGATTTTCCAGTTTGATTAACCTCTCTTCTAATTATTGTCTGATTATCAAAATCTAAATCATTATCTGAAAAAAACATCTGAAGGTTTTGACCAGTGAGGTCAAAAACTGCCTCAACAAAACACTTTTTATCCTTATTTATAATTTTTGCATTATCAACTCTAGAGCCAAGAACAAGTGATAATCCTCCAAGTAGAATTGACTTTCCAGCACCAGTCTCTCCTGTTATAGAAGTCATACCGTTTTCAAATGATATTTCAACATTATCTATTAGAGCGTAATTATTTATTCTTATTTTTTTTAACATTCTTGTAAATAATTTCCATTATATCTATTGAAACATCTTTTTTGTGCTTCATTTTAAATTGGGTAATTTCTAAATCTGAATTTATAAAATCAATTTGATTTAAGTCACTTGAAACTGGGTTAAAATCTCCAATTTTATTAACTATTATAGCATCAAGGTTTTTTAATTCCAATTTTGCCTTTGCATTTTCAATGTGATTATCAGTCTCAAGTGCAAATCCAACTAGATATTGTTCCTTTTTAATTTTACCTAATTCTTTAATTATATCAGTTGTAGGTTTAAGTTTAATAGAATCTAGGCCTTTATCTTTTTTAATTTTAGAATTTTTAAATTTAGCTGGTTTAAAATCAGAAACAGCTGCCGAACAAATTACAACATCAGATGATTTAAAATGAGTCATAATTTCTTTAAACATCTGATCAGAATCTTGAACCCTAAATATGTCTATGTTTAACAAGTCCATTGATAAGTTAGTTGGTCCCATTATCAATTTTACATTAGCTCCAAGTGAAATAGCTGCTTTAGCTAAGTAATATCCCATTTTTCCAGAGGAACTATTACCAATAAATCTGACTGGATCAATTTTTTCATGAGTAGGTCCAGCAGTTATTAAAAAATTAAAATTACTTAATGGAAGTGTTTCTTTGAGTTTAATTTCAATGTGTTCAATTATCTCTTCTGGTTCCAACATTCTTCCCTTACCTTCTAAACCACTAGCTAGAGAACCCATACCAACAGGAAGTACGTTAGTCCTATTATTCGTTAGTTTCTTAATATTTTCTTGATTAAGAGAATTTCTATACATTTCAAGATCCATTGCGGGAGCAATAAATACTGGACAAGTACTAGATAAATAGCATGCTAAAAGAATATTATCACATTTAGCATTTGCCATAGACGATATAGAATTTGAAGTGGCTGGAGCAATTATAAAGATATCTGCCCATTCAGAAAGTTCAACGTGATTGTTCCAGGTAGGGTTCCCATTTTTTTCAGTAGAAAATTCAGAGTGAACATCATTTTTTGAGACAGTAGAAAGAGTTAGAGGAGTTACAAACTCTTTGGAAGAAGGTGTCATAACAACTTTTACATTACAATTAAGCTTAATAAGTTGCCTTATAAGTAAAGGTATTTTGTAGGCAGCTATTCCACCTGTTACACCTAATAAAATATTCTTTTGAGCTAAAACACTCATTGTTTTGAAGATTATTACTCAGTTTCAGCTTCAGTATCTCTATAATATATTTTATCTTCAAGCCACTCCTCAATCGCTATTGCGTATGGCTTGGGAAGCTTTTCATAAAATTTTGAAACTTCAATTTGTTCCTTATTTTCAAAGATTTCCTCAAGGCTATCGTTATGAGTAGCAAATTCATCAAGTTTATCATGTAATTCTTTCTTTATTTCAGAATTAATTTGACCTGATCTTTTTGCTATTATTGAAATTGCTTCATAAATATTATCAGTTGCACTCTCAATCTCAAGTTTATTATAGGTTTTTGTTGTATTTGCTGCGTTCGAATTTCTGTATTTGTTCATTTTTTAATTATAAAAGTTGTTTTGCAATATTAATTTTTTCTGACAAGTCCTCTATAAAAATTGTATCAGGATAATTTCTTAAAAAATTATCAAGTGACCTCTCAAGTTCCGTAACCCTATCAACAATTCTTGATTCAATACTGTTTATTGCAATTTCAAATTGAGATAACCATTTATAGTAAAGGGCTTCCTCTCTAAAAATTGTACCAGGATTATCAGCTACAAAATTATCAAGTGCCTTAATTGCTGATGTATAGTCTCTTATTGTATAATATTGTTTTGAAATTTCAAAATCTTTTTCCTCAAGTTTATTTTGAAGATCATCCATAAGTTCTAGTGCCTCTGAGACATATTCACTATTTGGAAACCTATTAATAAAAACTTGAAGTTTATCTATACCTGTATATGTATCATCTTGATCAAGGGTATATAAAGGAGATAACATATAGTAAGACTTTGCTTCCATAAAATAAGCCTCCTGTATTCTCTGACTGTTAGGGTAAGACTTTATAAAATTTTCAAATTGAATAGCAGCAGAGTAATAAAGTTTGGTCTGAAAGTATGAATCGGCAAAAAAGAATACTAATCTTTCACCTTGTGGTTTTCCTCTGTAGCTTGGAATTAACTGCTCAATCAGAGCATTTGCTCTTCTAAATTCACCATCATTATAGTATTTCTCAGCTGCATTATACTTATCCGTGTCGTTATCTGTACTATTAAGTAATTTCTGATATTCATTACAAGATAGAAGTATTGATGACAGAAACACTATTATGAAAATTCTAAACATATAGATTTATTGTTTGGCAAATTTAATATAAGTTTATGAAATAAGATCTATTAAATTAACTTCATTAATAATAGATACACCAAGTTCATTAGCAGTATTTAATTTTGATGGTCCAATATTGTTACCTGCAACTAGATAATTAGTCTTTTTGCTAACAGATGAACTAACTTTTCCACCGTTTAATTCTATTATATTCTTAATCTCATCTCTACTATGAGATTCAAAGACACCCGAGATAACAAATATTTTACCATTCAATTTTGCTGATTGAATGTCATTATCTTTTTGATAAAAATTTAAACCGAAAGATTTAAGCTTATTTATTATTTGGATATTATTAATATCTCTAAAAAAATCAGCTATACTCTTAGCTGTTTTATCTCCAATTTCATCAATAGAAGATAAAGATTCAATATCCATATTAGCTAATTTGTCTATTGAATCAACATTTTTAATTATTTTTTTTGATGCAGACTCGCCAACATATCTTATACCTATGGCAAATAAAACTTTTTGGAAAGGATTTAATTTTGATTCTTCAATACCTGCCCTAAGATTATCTACTGATTTTTCTCCATAACCTTCAATTTTAGAAATTTCATCATAATTAAGATTATATATATCGGCTATATCTCTTAAAAATCCTAAATCATAAAAAAGTCTTATTGTTTCATCTCCCAGTCCATCAATATTCATTGCTTTTCTTGATACAAAATGTTGAATTCTACCAATGGCTTGAGGTCTACAATCTGTATAATTTGTACAAAAATAATTAGCTTCAGACTCTAGTTTTTCTAGTTTACTATTACACTCAGGACAAATTTCTGGAAAGATTATTTCATCCCCTGGACTACCCCTTCTTTCCTTATCTATACCTGTAATTTTTGGAATTATCTCTCCACCTTTTTCAACAAATACAAAATCATTAACCCTTAATTTTAATTTAAGCATCTGATCATAACTATGAAGAGAGGCTCTCTTAACAGTTGAACCAGAAATTAAAACTGGTTCAAGATTTGCAACTGGTGTAACAGCACCAGTCCTACCTACATTAAATGAAATTGATTTTAATCTAGTAGCAAGATTTTCAGCCTTATACTTATAAGATATTGCCCATCTTGGAAACTTTGAGGTGAATCCTAGTTGGGTCTGATAATCAATCTTATTTATCTTAATAACTATTCCATCAATCTCAAATGGTAAATTGTCTCTATTTTTCTCCCAATATTTAATATATTCTTTTACTCCTTCAATACTATTAACTACTCTTTCATAATTCGGCACATTAAAACCCATTTCTCTGGCAAGATTTAAAAGTTCAGAATGATTTTCAATAGCTATATCATCAGAAACAATAGAGTATAAATAACATTCCAAAGGTCTTCTTGCAACTTCATTGGAATCGAGCATTTTAATACTTCCAGATGCAGTATTTCGTGGATTCATAAATGCTTGTTCACCATTATCTTTTCTTTTTTTATTAAGCTTATCAAAATAATCTAAGGGAATAATTATTTCACCTCTAATCTCAAATTTATTTTTTTTAAAAGTTTCAGATAATTTAATAGGTATTGAAGATATTGTCTTTAAATTTTTCGTGATATTATCTCCATTTGATCCATCGCCTCTTGTCAACCCTCTTACAAGTTTACCTTCTTCATACAATAAATTAACAGATGCGCCATCGTATTTAAGCTCACAACAAAATTCAAAGTCTGCTGTTCCAATATTTTTAACTACCCGATTATACCAAGCTTCAAGTTCCTCAGTGGTATACGTATTATCTAACGAATACATAGGGAAAATATGAGGTTCTGAATCAAATTTGTCAGATAAACCCCCACCAACTCTATTTGTTGGTGAATTTTCATCCTTAAATTGTGGGTAATTATTTTCAAGTCCTACTAATTCTGCCAAAAGCCTATCATATTCAGTATCAGATATGATATTTTTATCTAAATCGTAATAATAATAGTTGTGTTGGTTAATTAGATCTCTTAATTCCTGTATTTTTTGTTTAATATTTTCCATTTAAAATGACAGCTTAACAAGTCTTTTTTTCCCTCTAAAATCCACTCTAAAGTTAACATCATTTAGCTTAAATTCGGTTAATAAACTATTAAATTCTTTAATAAAATCAGGATTTATTTCAAGGTATATCTGGCCTCCTTTTTTCAAGTTTTTATTTGCAAAAACGAGTATTTGTTTATAAAAATGAAGTGGATCATCTTCTGGCGCAAATAGAGCAATATGAGGTTCAAAATTTACATTCTCATCTATTTCATCTTTTTTTGAATAATCAAGATAAGGAGGGTTTGAGATAATAATATCAAAGAATTCATTGTTAGTAAATTCAGTGTTCATATCATACTCTATTATTTTTACATTTGAATCAAGGATATCCTTATTAATACTACATACACGGAGAGCTTCTTTTGATATATCTGCTAATGTTATGTCAAGACTTATTGTTTTAGAAATTGATATTCCAATACATCCTGATCCAGCTCCCAAATCAATTAGTTTTTTTCTGTCATTTGAATTATTATCGTCAATTACCCATTGGACTAATTCTTCTGTTTCTGGTCTTGGTATTAACACATTTTCATCTACATAAAAGTCATAACCAAAAAAACTTTTCTTATTTATTATGTAATCTAAAGGATAATTTCTAATGATATTTGTAAGACTTGATCTTAAAAGGATCTCATTTTCTGGTTTTATCCTAAAATTTGGATCTATGGCAATTTTTAAAGGATCAATATTACATAGCTCTTTAAGTAATATTTTAAAAATATAATCAGATTCTTTATTGGTTTTTTCTAATTCAGATCTAAAAAAATCTCTAAATTCAATTATATTCATTTTAAATCTTTAAGCATCCATACAGGACAGGCAGTATGACCTGTATTACCGATTGGTTTGTCAATATATTCAAATCCTTTTTTTAAATATAATTTTTGAGCACTAATCATGTTAGGCATAGTTTCAATATAACATTTAGTAAAATTTGATTTTATTGCAAATGTTAAACATTTATCAATCATTCTATCTCCAAGACCTTTTCCACGAATAGACTTATGAAAATACATTTTTTGAAGCTCACATATATCACTATTGCTTTCTTTAAGTTCAGATATTCCAGCTCCACCTAGGATTTTATTTTTATGCTCAATTATATAATATACAGATCTTGGATTTTGATAAGCTTCAAACATTTTGTCAAGCTCTGGGTCTTCATATGCAGAACCTTTTTTTGGTATTTCCATTTCAACAAGAACTTCCTTTAGAATTCTTGAAATACTTTTGTTATCACTCTCATTAATAGATCTTATTAACATAATGACCTTTTTAACTTAAATTTACAATTCTAATTTTTAAACAAATTATGGACATACACATTAAATACATGAAAAGATGTATTGAATTAGCAACTAGGGGAATTAGAAATACATACCCAAATCCAATGGTTGGATGTATAATTGTTCACAATAATAAGATAATTGGTGAGGGTTATCACGAGGCATATGGGTCTAATCATGCCGAGGTTAATGCGATTAATAGTGTAATTAATCAAGACTTACTAAGTATGTCAACTTTATATGTTAATCTCGAGCCTTGTAATCATTTTGGAAAAACTCCGCCTTGCACGAAGCTAATAATTGACAAAGGGATTAAGAATGTTATAATTGGATCCAGAGATCCAAACAGCCTTGTAAAGGGTGGAGGAATAAATACTCTGATTTCAAGTGGATGTAATGTAGAACATGGTATTATGAAAGATAAATGTGATAAGTTAAATAAAAGATTTTTCACATTTCATAATCAAAGGAGACCATATGTTATATTAAAATGGGCGGAATCTAAAGATGGCTTTATAAGTCCAAGGAAATCTGATCGAAATGAACAAGATATATTTTGGATTTCAAATGAACAATCTAAAAAAATGTCACACTATTTTAGAAGTCAAGAACACTCAATCTTAGTTGGTGTTCAAACAGTGATTGATGATGATCCAGAATTAACCACTAGGTTGGTTGATGGAAAAAATCCAATAAGAATAGTCCTAGATCCGAATAATAGAATTCCAAATAATTCAAAAGTATTATCCACTGAATCCGAAACAATTATATTCTCAAAAACAAAAAATTTAGAATTAAAAAATAATAATCAAGTTATAAATCAGTTTGACCTTGACTCAATTCTAGAATCACTATATAAAAAAGGAATTCAATCAGTAATTGTAGAAGGTGGAGCATATACTATACAGAAATTCTTAGATAATGATAAATGGGATTGTATAAGAATTTTTAAGTCAAATAAAAATCTTAAAGGAGGGCTTCTTGCACCAAATTATGAAGTTGAAAAATCAAAATTCACATATATCGAAGATGACAAATTTTATGAAATTTTCAAGCACTAAAATAAATCACTAATTATTTTTGGACATCTTTGAGGCTTCATTGTTTTAGAATTTAAAAATGCTAAAGTTGTGGAACCTTCTGTTGTAAGATCATTATATTGGTTAAAAACTTTATAAAAAAAAACTATTGTCGCGGTTGGTTTTTTTTTACAAATCACTTCTATGTTGAATGAATCTCCAAAAAAAAGTGATTTTAAAAACTTTACTTCACATTTTACAACAGGGAGTATTATACCATTTTCTTCAATTTTTTGATAAGGCATTTTTAATTTTTCGAGCCATTCAATTCTAGCAAGTTCAAAAAATTTTAAATAGTTACTGTGATGTACAATACCCATTTGATCAGTTTCACAATATCTAACTTTTATTGAATCCGTTTTATATTTCATTTTTTTCTATGTGAAGGAATTTAATATTTTTCCTACAAGTTTAAGTCATGTGATTTTAAATAAAAAAAAATTAATAATCAATAGGTAAACTTATTTTTTTTTTATTTTTTTTAATTAATATTTGTTTAAACTTAAATCAATTAAAAGGTAAATATATTCAATTAACTTATAGCCAAGAAAAAAATGAGTCAAACTCCCTCCTCTGTATGGAATAACTGTCTTGAATTTATTAAAGATAATATTCAACCACAAGCATACAAAACTTGGTTTGAACCAGTAATACCTATAAAACTATCTGAAGATGTTTTAAGTATACAAGTTCCAAGTAAATTTTTTTATGAATGGCTTGAGGAACATTACGTTAAGATTTTAAGAATTGCTCTTACTAAGGAGTTAGGATCTAATGCAAGACTTGTATATGTAATCAAAATGGAAAATACTTATGGTAACAAAATGCCATTTACTGAGAGTATCCCAAGTTCATCAACTAGTGGAATTAAGCCTCAGTCTATTGAGTCTCCATTTAGCTCTTTTGCAAGTGAGTTAAAAAATCCATTTGTAATTCCAGGAATTAGGAATTTAGAAATTGAATCTCAATTAAACCCTAATTATACTTTTGAAAACTTTTTAGAGGGAGATTCTAATAGGCTTGCAAGATCAGCAGGAATTGCTGTCTCAAATAAACCTGGAGGTACATCATTTAATCCATTACTCATATATGGGGGTGTTGGACTTGGTAAAACACATCTTGCACATGCTATTGGTGTTGATATAAAACAAAAGTACCCAGATAAGACAGTTCTTTATATTTCTGCAGAAAAATTTACTCAACAGTATGTTGACTCTGTCAAAAAGAATACAAGGAATGATTTTATTCATTTCTATCAACTAATTGATATTTTGATTGTTGATGATGTACAGTTTCTCTCAGGTAAATCTGGTACTCAAGATGTTTTCTTTCATATATTTAACCACCTTCATCAGAATGGCAAACAAGTTATTATAACATCAGATAAGGCACCTATTGACATGCAAGACATAGAACAAAGACTTTTATCTAGATTTAAATGGGGTCTGTCAGCAGAATTACAAAATCCTAATTTTGAGACTAGGGTATCAATACTTAAAAATAAACTTTTTAGAGATGGAGTTGAAATTCAAGATGAAGTAATAGAATTTGTTGCAAAAAATATAAACTCTAATGTTAGAGAACTTGAGGGAGCTATTATATCATTGATTGCCCAATCTTCTTTTAACAAAGCTGAAATAACTGTTGATTTAGCTAAAGAAGTTATCAATAAGTTTGTTAAGAACAATAGAAGAGAAGTCTCGATTGACTATATACAAAAAGTTGTATCTGATTATTTCCAAATGGATATTCAGACACTTCAATCTAAGACTAGGAGAAGACACATTGTTCAAGCCAGACAAATTGCAATGTATTTTGCTAAAAAGTTTACTAAAGCATCATTGGCAAGTATAGGTTCACAAATTGGAAGAAGAGATCATGCAACAGTTCTCCATGCTTGTAAGACAGTTGATAATCTTAGCTTTACTGACAAGCAATTTAGAAAATATGTAGAGGATCTAAATCAAAAACTCTCAAACTAGTCTCATCTATATATACCTCTACTGTTGATCCAACGAATGTAAGCTCTTTTATTCTTATTATGCTGGGATAGATTACTAGCAAAAAGGTGATACCCCCTGTTACTTGGATCAGCAACCATAAAGAGATAATTATTTTTTTCATAATACAAAACTGCATCAATTGCTGAGATGTCAGGCATTGTTATTGGTCCTGGAGGAATACCTTTGATTCTATATGTATTATAATCTGAATCCAACTTAAGATCACGATAAAGAACTCTCCTAATAATAGTATCAAAGTTTTTGTAGTAATCTTTTATTGTATAGATTACAGTCGGATCTGCTTGAAGTCTCATATTCTTTTTGATTCTGTTAATGTATAATCCTGCTACTCTGGGACGCTCATCATTTCTTCTACTTTCAATTTGAACTATAGATGCAAGAGAGATTATATCCAATTTACTTAAACCAAGTTCTTCAGCCTTTTTTGTCCTTTCTTTATTCCAGAATTTTTTATACTCCTCTAACATTCTATCTCTAAAATCCTCAGAGTTAGTATTCCAATAAATATTATATGAATTTGGAATAAAAATTGAAAGGACATTTTTTTCATTTAGACCATTTTTTTTTAGAAATTCTTGATCTTTAAATGCTGATATTAATGATAAGCTATCTTCATATATTTGCTTTGATACTCTTCCAGCTAAATCCTCAATTCTCTCTTGATTATTGAAAGTTACATTTACTGGAGTATTGTTAAATTTTAATGAGTTAACTATATCATTGTTTCCTAAATCTTTATTTATTTTAAATCTTCCTGTTTTTTTATTTTCTAAGTATTTGAGTCTTCTTGCAACTTTATAAAAAGTTTTTTCGGATTTGATATATTTTGAAATGGAATCTCTAAATGCTAAACTATCATCCTTGATCACATACAAAAAGATGCTTTCATCGTCAAAGGATGTATTTGGCTTGTAATATTTATTATAGTAGTCGAAAATGAATACTAATGATAAAATTGAAATTGGTATTAAAATTTTTAAAAACTTCATTTATTTAATATTTTTTGGAATAAAAGCTCATCATAAAATTTATTGTTATAAAAAATCCAGTCTTTTTTTACACCAACTTCATTATAGCCATTTTTTTTGAATAATGAAATACTGTCAATATTGTTTGAAGAGATATTAGCATATAACTGATGCATTGGCACATGGTTTAAAACATGTTGTTCAATTAATTTTAATGATAAAGAACCAATTCCTTTAGATCTAAACTTTTCAAATATAATAATTCCTACTCCAGCCCTTCTACTTACATGATCATAATCAAAAAGATCTATGAAACCATATGAATTTAATTTATCATAAATAACAAGTCTAACTTGCTTATGCTCAATGATATCAAGGTGAGAATTTTCAATAAATTTTTTTAAAGTATGTTTTGAAAAAGGTGATGAGGTATTTGAGTATACCCACAACGATTTATCATTTTCTGTATCATACATTATTTCAAGATCTGAAGGTTCTAATGCTCTGAGTCTTAATTTCATCTTTTTCTAGTTAAACTATAGTTAAAATATAATTATTAAAATTTTATTATCTTATTTTTACTGAAAAATTATAATGAATTTATATTCAAAAATTACAATATCACTTATTGTTTTTTTTCTATTAGTTTTAACTATAAATAATAGAATTGATAATAGGATTGAAAATAAAATTGAATCTAAACTAACTTCGGGATTTTTTGATAAAGACTATCCTAAGATATCAATTCCAGCCAACCTTAATTCAAATAAAATTTTAAAATCTTCATTACCAGATTTAACTTTTGCTGCAAATAAATCAATTGATGCAGTTGTACATGTTAAAAATACTAGTATTGTAAAGGACAGCGATTCCTGGGCTTTACAATTTTTTTATGGAGATGATTCAAGAAAAAAAGTTGGAACAGGCTCTGGTGTAATTATTTCACCTGATGGATATATAATAACAAACTATCATGTTATCGAAAACTCTACAGAAGTTATTGTTACAACTAATGATAATCGAGAGTATGAAGCTGAAATAATTGGATTTGATGAAGTTAATGACATAGCAGTTTTGAAGATAGATACGGATTCAAATCTTGATTATATCTTTTTTTGGTGATTCAGATTCAACCCTAATTGGAGAATGGGTGCTAGCTGTAGGTAATCCCTATAACTTAAATTCTACAGTAACTGCTGGTATTATTAGCTCAAAGTCTAGAGATTTGAACGAATTTGATCAAAAAAATCAGTCATTTATTCAGACAGACGCTGCAGTTAATTTTGGGAATAGCGGGGGTGCCCTTGTAAATATTCAGGGTGAATTAATTGGGATAAATACCCTTATTCAGTCTATGACTGGGGGATATGTTGGCTATTCATTCGCAGTTCCTAGTAACACAGTTAGAAAGATTTTCGAAGATATTTTAGAGTATGGTGATGTTCAGAAGGGGCTTCTTGGTGTTAGAGGAGTTGCCTTAAGATCTTCTTATTCTAAACAGCTTAAAATTGATGAAACGGAAGGCTTCTATATTGATGTTATTGAGCCTGGATTTGGAGCTGATAATGCTGGACTTCAAAAAGGAGACATAATAAAATCTATTGATGATGTCAATATTAATAGATTCTCTGATTTATCAGGCTATCTATCATCCAAAAGACCTGGAGATAAAGTTAGTGTAAAATACATTAGAGATAAACAACTAATTACTGTATCAGTAACTCTTAAGAAAGATTCTAATTAATGAGAATAGATGTTCTTTCGTTATTCCCTGATGTATTTGATAGTTTAAACTCCTTTTCCATAATAAAAAAGGCTATTGACTCTAAGAAGGTTAAAATTATTACACACAACTTAAGAGATTATGCAGATAATTCAAGAAAAGTTGACGACTACCCTTATGGCGGATTCCCAGGTATGGTTATAAAAATTGAACCTATTGATAAATGCATTGAATTTTTAAAGAAAAAGAACAAATACGATGAAATAATTTACTTAACCCCAGATGGAGAATTATTGAATCAAAAAGAATCAAATTACCTGTCAACCCTAAAAAACATTATAGTTATATGTGGACATTATAAAGGTATTGACCATAGAGTCAGAGAACATATTGTGACAAAAGAGATTTCTATTGGAAATTATGTCGTTTCAGGGGGAGAACTTCCGGCCGCTGTTCTTTGTGATTCAATAATTAGGTTATTACCTGGTATCATTGGTGATGAATCATCTGCACTTTCAGATACATTCCAGGATAATTTATTGGCAGCCCCAGTATATACAAGACCCGAAGTTTATAAAGGTTTTGAGGTACCAAAAGTTCTTTTATCTGGAAATCAAAGTGAAATACAAAAATGGAATGATCAAAAATCTATAGAAAGAACAAAATTACTTAGGCCAAATCTTTTTGATAATGAATAAAAAGACTTATTTTTGCACGAATTTGATTAACATCAAATTATATATAAATTGTTTCGATGGATTCTGTAATAAATTTAGTTCAAGAAAAACTAATAAATAAAAACGACTTTCCTTCATTTTCATCTGGTGATACAATCTCTGTATTTTATGAAATCAGAGAAGGTGAAAAAGTTAGAACACAATCTTTTAAAGGTGTAGTTATTCAAATAAAAGGAAGAGGTCAGTCAAAAACTTTTACAATAAGAAAGATGTCTGGTACAGTTGGCATTGAGAGAATTTTTCCTATTAATATGCCAGCTTTAAAGAAAATTGAGGTTAACAAAAAAGGTAAAGTTAGACAATCAAGAATTTATTACTTCAGAGAATTAAGAGGTAAGAAAGCTAGAATCAAAGAAGTCTAAACTAATGTCAAAAATCAAAGTAGCCAATCCAATTGTTGAGATAGATGGGGATGAAATGGCGAGAATTATCTGGAAATTTATAAAAGAGAAGCTTATTCTTGACTACCTAGACCTTGACATAGTTTATTTTGATTTAGGTATTACATCAAGAGATAAAACTGATGATCAGATTACAATAGATGCTGCTAATGCTATAAAAAAGTATAATGTTGGCATAAAATGTGCTACAATAACCCCAGATGAGCAAAGGGTTGAAGAATTTTCACTGTCAAGAATGTATAAATCTCCAAATGGAACTATTAGAAATATTGTTGGAGGTACTGTTTTTAGAGAGCCTATTATTTGCAGATCAATTCCAAGATATGTTCAAGGATGGTCAAGACCAATATGTATTGGGAGACATGCCTTTGGTGATCAGTATAGAGCAACTGACGTTACTACTCATGGACCTGGAAAACTTGAAATGAAATTTACTCCTAAAGATGGTGGAGAATCAAAGACATGGGAAATCTACAACTTTGAAGAAGATGGAATTGCTATGTCAATGTATAATATTGACTCTTCAATATATGGATTTGCTAGATCGTGCATGAATATGGCGCTTACAAAGAGATGGCCTCTTTATTTATCAACAAAAAATACAATTCTTAAAGCTTACGATGGTAGATTTAAGGATATTTTTCAGGAAGTATATGAAAACGAGTTCAAAGAAAAGTTTGAAATGGAGAATATTACCTACGAGCATAGACTAATTGATGATATGGTAGCTGCCGCAATCAAATGGAAAGGTGGGTTTGTATGGGCTTGTAAGAATTATGATGGTGATGTTCAATCTGATGTAGTTGCCCAAGGTTTCGGTTCGCTTGGATTAATGACATCTACTTTAGTAACTCCTGATGGCAAAACATTAGAAGCAGAAGCTGCTCACGGTACGGTTACAAGACACTTTAGAAGACATCAAAAAGGTGAACAAACTTCTACTAATCCAATTGCATCTATATTTGCTTGGACTAGAGGATTAATGCATAGAGGTAAACTTGACGATAATGAAAAACTTATTAGTTTTTGCAAAACTTTAGAGGAAGTTTGTATTGAGACAGTTGAAGATGGAAAAATGACTAAGGACCTTGCTTTACTAGTATTTAGAGATGATTTGGTAGAATCTAATTTTCTTACTACACAGGAATTTTTAGATCAATTAAAAATTAACTTAGAAAAAAAATTAGAAATTTAATAATGGATTTTATTAAAATAACAGAACAAGAATCAAATCATAAGGATTTAGAGAAAAAGTCTGTAATTGAACTTGTAAATGCAATGCATCAGGAAGACAAGAATGCATTAAACGCAGTTAATAAGGTTTTACCAAGAGTTTCTGAAGTTATTGAAGCTATTGCTCCCAAAATAAAAAAAGGTGGAAGATTATTTTATATTGGTGCTGGAACCAGCGGAAGATTAGGTGTTCTTGATGCATCTGAGTGTCCACCTACATTCGGAACCCCTCCTGAAAAAGTAGTCGGACTAGTTGCAGGTGGAATACCTGCCTTATATAGCTCAATTGAAATTGCTGAAGATGATACTAATCAAGCATGGAAAGATTTATCTGAACACAATGTTAATTCTAACGATTTTGTAATAGGAATTGCTGCTTCTGGCACTACACCATATGTTGTTGGAGGCCTTAAAGATTGTCAAGAAAATAATATTTCGACTGCATGTATTGTATGCAATGAAAACTCCCCATTATCTAAGTTTTCAGATTTTAAAATTGAGGTCATAGTTGGACCAGAATTTTTAACAGGAAGCTCTAGGCTTAAAGCTGGAACTGCTCAAAAGTTGATTTTGAATATGATTTCTACTATATCAATGATTTTAGATGGTCACGTAAGAGGAAACAAGATGATAGATATGCAGATGTCTAACGCTAAGCTTAACAAACGAGCTAGAAGAATTCTGATGGAAGAATTAGGCGTAGATAAAGATAAAGCTGATGAATTAATTCTAAAATATAAAAGTATTCGTTTGGCTATTGATAACTACACAAATGAATAAATACTTAAAAAAAGGATTTATTCAAGTTTTCTCAGGTATTTCTCTTTGTTTCATTGGACCTGTACTTGTCTCTCAAGCATTTAACAATCAGGATCATCCCTTCTTTTTTGTAGTATTAATTATAGGTGTAATTCTTCTAGTTTTAGCTATTTATGTTGGTTACAGGGGGATAAGTAATATCTTAAACGGGACTTTAGGACCAAAGAATAAATTAAATTGAATTATTTTTGAAAGTTGTTAGTATATTATGATTAAAGTTATTTTTCCAGATAAATCAGTAAAAAAGTTTGAAAAAGGAACAAAAGTTATTGATGTAGCTAAAAGTATAAGTGAAGGATTAGCAAGAAAAGTTATATCAGCATCATATAATGATGAGATAGTGGAGACAGAATCATTATTAAATGAAGATGGAGAAATCAGACTTTTTACATGGGATGATGATGAGGGGAAACAAGCTTTTTGGCACTCCTCTGCTCATATTTTAGCTCAAACAATCAAATTATTTTATCCTAAATCTAAACTAACAATAGGTCCATCAATTGAAAATGGGTTCTATTATGATGTTGATTTTGGTGATGATGTTTTTTCTGAAAAAGACTTTGAAAGAGTTGAATCAAAATTTTTAGAAATAGCAAGAGAAGACCATCGTTTTAAAATAAAATCTGTAACAAAAAAAGATGCATTAGATTTCTATAATTCAGAGAGTAATGAGTACAAAATTGAATTAATTCAAGGACTTGATGATGGATCTATTACATTCTGCGATCACTCTGATTTCACAGATTTATGTAAAGGAGGACATATTCCATCAACTGGCTCAGTTAAAGCTGTAAAACTTTTAAATGTTGCAGGTGCATATTGGAGAGGAGATGAAAAAAACAACCAGCTAACAAGAGTTTATGGTATATCATTCCCCAAACAAAAATTACTAACCGAATATCTTGAGCTCCTTGATAAGGCTAGGGAAAGAGATCACAGAAAGATTGGTAAGGAATTAGAATTATTTACTTTTTCTAACAGGGTTGGTCATGGACTACCTCTTTGGTTACCAAATGGAACAGAACTTAGAGATCGATTACAAAATTTTCTTGAAGATGCACAAAAAAGAGCAGGTTATAAAAAAGTAATGTCCTCTCACATTGGGGCAAAAGAGTTGTATGAAACATCTGGACATTACGAAAAGTACGGTGCAGACAGCTTTCAGCCAATTTCTACTCCTAATGAGACTGAGACATTCCTTTTGAGACCAATGAATTGTCCACATCATTGTGAAATTTATAATGCTAAACCTCAAAGTTATAGAGATCTTCCTTTAAGACTTGCAGAATTTGGAACTGTATACAGGTATGAACAAAGTGGAGAATTGCATGGTCTGAGTAGAGTTAGAGGCTTTACTGTTGATGATGCTCATATATTTTGTACACCAGATCAGGTTGAATCAGAATTCAAGAATACAATTGATTTAGTTCTTTATGTTTTTAACTCTTTAGGGTTTAATGACTTTTCAGCTCAAGTATCATTAAGAGATCCCGACAATCCAGATAAGTACATTGGTTCAGATAAAAATTGGGAAATATCAGAGAAAGCTATACTTGACTGTGCAAAAGAAAAAGGACTTGATTATAACGTAGAATATGGTGAAGCAGCATTTTATGGACCAAAACTTGATTTTATGGTTAAAGATGCTCTTGGAAGGAAATGGCAATTAGGTACTATTCAGGTTGATTATAATCTACCTGAAAGATTTGATTTGACATATAAAGGAAGTAATAATGAAGATCTAAGACCGGTTATGATACATAGAGCTCCTTTTGGGAGTATGGAAAGATTTGTAGCAATTTTAATTGAACATACTGGTGGGGTATTTCCATTATGGCTTACAAGTACTCAGGTAGAGATATTAATCGTAAGCGAGAACTTTAAAAATTATGGTCAAAAAGTTTTAAATATCTTAGAAAATCACGAAATTCGCGCGCACTTAGATGATAGAAATGAGACAGTTGGAAAGAAAATTAGAGAGTCTGAGATAAAGAAGATACCTTTTATGATCGTTGTAGGTGATAATGAAGTTAAAAATGACACAATATCTATCAGAAGACATCATGGAGATGATCTAGGTGAAATGAAGATTGAAAAATTTATAGATATAATCAAGAAAGAGATTTCAGATTGTATCCCAAAATTTAATATTAATTTAAAATAATTGTTATAGCTATAAGAAGAAAAAGATCGAATAGGAGATTTAGAAGAGAAATAAAAGAAGATCCTCATAAAATCAACTCGAAAATAACAGCTCATGAAGTTAGACTTGTGGGTGATAATGTTGAAGTTGGAATCTACTCAACTAATGAAGCACTTAGAATAGCAAGAAATCTTGAGTTAGACTTAGTTGAAATTTCTCCAAAAGCCTCCCCCCCTGTATGTAAGATTCTTGAATACAAGAAGTTTTTATATGAGCAAAAAAAGAGGGATAAAGCACTTAAATCAAAAGCTACAAAAATTGTAGTAAAAGAAATAAGGTTTGGCCCTCAAACAGATGAACATGATTATCAGTTTAAAAAGAAACATGCAGAGAAATTTTTAAAGGAGGGTGCTAAGTTGAAAGCATTTGTTTTTTTTAAGGGAAGGTCTATAATTTTTAAGGAACAAGGACAAATATTGCTTCTCAGATTAGCTCAGGATCTTGAAGAAATAGGTAAAGTTGAACAAATGCCAGAGCTTGAAGGAAAAAGAATGATTATGTATATAACACCAAAAAAGAACTAAAAAAAGGAATTATGCCAAAAATGAAAACTAAGTCCAGTGCAAAGAAGAGGTTTAAAGTTACTGGTTCCGGTAAAATCAAAAGAAAACACGCTTTTAAAAATCATATTTTGACTAAGAAGTCAAAAAAAAGAAAGCTCAGGCTTACTCATTTTGGCTTAGTACATGAAAGCGATGAGAATAACATTAAAAGACAGTTAAGATTAAAATAAATAGTTATGCCAAGATCAGTTAACTCAGTAGCTTCAAGAGCTAGAAGAAAAAAAATACTAAAACAAGCAAAAGGATATTTCGGCAGAAGAAAGAATGTCTGGACTGTTGCAAAAAATGCGGTAGAAAAAGCATTATTATATGCTTATAGAGATAGAAAAACAAAAAAGAGAAATTTCAGATCTCTTTGGATAATGAGGATAAATGCTGCAGCTCATCAACATGGATTGTCATACAATGAGTTAATGTTTAAACTTAAATCGAATAATATTTCTATAAATAGAAAAGTTTTAGCAGATTTAGCAATGAATAATCCAGGTGCTTTTGAAGCTATAATCAAATCAGTTAAATAAATTTCCCAACTCTTACTTAAACTTTTTATTTTTTTCTAGGTCAAAGAATAAAAGTATAGATTGAAAGAAGGTTCTTTAATTAAAATATTAAAGAATCCTGCTTCAAAAGAAATGATTAAACTTTTTTAACAAAACCTTAGGTGAAGTTCTATGGTTATTAAGATATATTTGCCAAACCAAACAAAAACCTCATGAAAAAATTAATTTTTCTAATCTTACTATCAATCTCTGTCTCAACATTTTCTCAAGAAAAAGACACAAATAACTATCAACAGGTTCAAAATATCCAATTTGTTCTTACTGGAACAGTGATTGATTCAGAAACAAGTGAAAGATTAGAATATGCTACTATTACCCTAAAAGACAAAAGAAATCAAGAAAAAGTTTTTGGTGGAATATCTGATGATAATGGTAATTTTTCAATAAAGCTAAATCCAGGCATTTATGATTTGAGTATTGACTACATATCTTTTGTCTCTTATAGAAATGAAAATCTATTAATAAGAGGTAATACTGATTTGAAAACTATTCCTCTAAATCTTGATATATCAATACTAGATGAAGTTGAAGTCAGAGCTGAAAGTACTCAAGTTGAAATTAGACTTGATAAAAAAATATATAACGTTGGTCAAGATATAACTGTAAAAGGCGGGAGTGTATCTGATGTTTTAGCAAATATCCCTTCAATTGATGTAGATTTTGATGGAAATGTTTCTTTAAGAGGAAACAGCAATGTAAGAATACTTATAAATGGGAAACCCTCTGCTTTAACAGGTTTATCAGGACCTCAAGGTCTTAGATCTCTTCCTTCTGAATCAATTGAGAAAGTTGAAGTTGTAACATCTCCATCTGCAAGATACTCTGCTGAAGGAACTGCAGGTATCCTTAATATTATTTTAAAGAAACAAAATCTTCTAGGTTTTAATGGTAATATAAATCTTAATTCAGGAATACCAAAGAACCTTGGCTTAAATGGAACATTAAATGTGAGGAATGAAAAGGTTAACTTTTTTACAACTGTAAATGTTAGTGATACGAAAAATTCAGGAAGTTTCTTCTCAAGTACAGAATATTTCAAACAAGATTTGAATATTGAAGAAACAAATGATTGGAATGATTATAGAAGTAATGTTTTTTTTAATCTTGGTGCAGAATATTATTTTGATGATAAGACTTCATTGACTTTGAGTGGTTTTTTAAAAAAAAGTGATGAAGATAGTCCAACGACCAATATAGTAAGAGATATAACTGGTCAATCAATTTCGTCAATAAATAAAAGATTGAGAGATGAAGTTGAAATTGACGAATCATTTGAATATGCACTAGATTTTTACAAAGACTATGATACCGATGGACAGACTCTTAGTGCTAGAATTTCATATGAAGAAAGTGAGGATGATAGATTTGAAGATATAGAAGATTTCTCAACCTTCCCTATTGTATCTAGTCCTGAATTTGAAAAGGTATCTACTCTTGATTATCAAAAGAGATTTCTAGCTCAAGTAGATTATATTCAACCTATTGATAAAAATACAGAATTTGAAATAGGATATAGGGGTAATTTTCTTGAAAGAGAAACAGATTATGATGTATCTTTTTTAAACAATGCTGTATATACATCTGACAAAGAACTATCTAATGTATTTAACTATAAAGAGAGAGTGAATTCAATATATAGTCAATTTGGAAAAAAAATTGATAAATTTTCCTTTTTATTAGGCTTAAGATATGAGAATTCAAGACAAGAAATTAATCAAAAAACCACTAACCAATTTGAAATTAAAAAATACTCTGATATTTTTCCAACTGTTAATTTAGCATATCAGTTTTCTAATATTCAATCTCTAACTTTTGGTTATAGCAAAAGGGTTAGGAGGCCTAGAGGATGGGATGTAAATCCTTTTGCAAGAAGAAATTCTGTTACAAGTTTTAGAAGAGGAAATCCTTTTCTTGACCCAACATTTACGTCGGCATTTGAAATTGATTATTTAAAAAGATTCAAAAAATTTACACTTAATACATCTATTTTCTTCAAACAATCTAATGGGAACATTGAAAGGATTACTGAGGAAACCGGAGAAATTGTTGATCTTATTAGAGATGTAGAATCAGATAATGCAATACTTCAAGTTCCTGTTCTTGAATCATATCCAATTAATCTCTCAAGTAATAAAAGTATAGGATCAGAGTTAAGTCTTACATATACGCCATCTAGAAGCGTAAGACTTAATACAAGCTTTACAATCAATAGTTCTTCAACTAGAGGAAGCTATGAAGATCAAAACTTCGATTCTGATGATATAAATTGGAGCACTAGATTTAATGGTTTCATTAGATTACCAAAAAATTACAGTATTCAATTTTTTGGATTTATAAGAGGTCCAAGTGAAAATGCTTTTTCGAAGAGAAAAGCGTTTGGTTTTGTTACTGGTGCAATACAAAAATCTATTCTTAAAAGAAAGGGAACAATTTCCCTTAAAGCTAGTGATTTATTTAACACAAGTATATGGAAATATGAGAACTTTAGAGATACATTTAGAACTGAAGGTGAAGGTATGTGGAGAGAACCAACATATATTCTAACTTTCAACTACATATTTAATGATAATAAATATCAACAAAGAAAAAGAAAAAGGAATATGAGAAGAAGTCAAGGTGATTTTGATCAGGGAGGAAGCAGCGAGCCTATATTTAATAACTAAGATTTTAGCTTATTATTTATAAAATCTTTTATCTTTTGAAATACGTATGAAGAAGCCCAATATGGTGCTACAATTGCTAAAAAAATCATCAGCCAAAAGCCCATTGTGAATATTGCTAAAAAAGCCAAAAAACCGAGGTATTGTTGAAACTCCATATATTTGTATATGCTAAACAAAAGTAATTTTTTTTAAGTAAATTACAAAGTATCATGGACTATAGAATAGAAAAAGACACACTAGGAGACGTCAAAGTTCCGAAAAACTCGCTCTGGGGAGCTCAAACAGAAAGATCTAGAGGAAATTTTAAAATTGGTAATTCTGCATCTATGCCTATCGAGATAATTCACTCATATGCTATAATAAAAAAATCTGCAGCTGCTACAAATGAGGAACTTGGAGTTTTATCAAAAGAAAAATCAAAACTCATTCAAACTGTATGTGATGAAATCATTTCTAACAAACATAATGATCAATTCCCACTAGTTATTTGGCAGACAGGATCTGGGACACAAACTAATATGAATGTTAATGAGGTAATTTCAAATAGAGCCCATATTATAGAGGGCAAAGAACTCGGTAAGTCTGAAAAAACATTATCTCCAAATGACCACGTTAATCTTTCACAATCTTCTAATGATACATTTCCTACTGCAATTAATATTGCTGCTATGAAAATAATTAAAAATAATACTTTAGTTAATCTGAAAATCTTAAGTGACAGTTTGAGAAAAAAATCAAAGGAATTTGATAAGATTGTTAAAATCGGTAGAACTCATCTAATGGATGCTACCCCTATTACTTTGGGACAGGAATTCTCGGGTTATGTAACTCAAGTTAATAATGGTATTAAATCTATTGAAAATGCTATCGATCACTTATCTGAGTTACCTATTGGTGGAACAGCTGTTGGAACTGGATTAAACTCTCCCAAGGGATATTCAAAAAAGATTATTAATTATATTTCAAAGAATTCTGGTATAAAATTCAAAGAGTCTCCTAATAAATTTGAAGGAATTGCATCTCATGATTCTGTAGTAGAGATGCATGCTGCTATTAAAACAGCTGCAACAGCAATATATAAAATATCAAATGATATAAGATTAATGGGCTCAGGCCCTAGGTCCGGACTAGGTGAATTAATAATACCTGCTAATGAACCAGGAAGTTCTATAATGCCTGGAAAAGTTAATCCTACACAATGTGAAGCAATTTCAATGGTTTGTGCTCAAATAATTGGTAATGATATGGCTGTAAGTTTTGCTGGAGCTAATGGTCAACTTGAGTTAAATGTATTTAAACCACTTTTTGCATATAATATTATCGAATCTTCAAAATTACTAGGGGACGCATGTTTAAGCTTCTCAAAAAAATGTATTGATGGTCTGGAAGCTGATAAAAAGAAAATAAAAAAATTCTTAACTGATTCTTTAATGCTTGTTACAGCTTTAAATTCTAAAATTGGTTACTACAAAGCTGCGGAAATTGCAAATAAAGCATATGACGAGGATATTAGCTTAAAACAAGCATGCATAAAACTAAATTATTTATCAGAAAAGGAATTTGACAAATATGTAATTCCTGAAAGGATGACAAATAATGAAGGTTGAAATAGTTTCTTACTCTAATAAATATTCCAAGTATTTTTATGAACTTAATTACGATTGGCTTAATGAGTTTTTTTATGTTGAAGAATATGATGAACAGGTTCTTAGAAATTGTAAATCAGAGATCATCGATAAAGGTGGTTATATATTTTTTGCACTAAATAATTCTCAAGTTGTAGGAACCATGGCATTAATTTTAAAAGAAAATGGAATATATGAATTGAATAAAATGGCTGTAAAAAAAGATCTAAGAGGAAATGGAATAGGTCATCAGTTAATACAATATATAATTGATTATTCAATTGATAAGAACTTTAAATCAATTATACTTTATTCAAATACTGTTCTAAAAAATTCAATTCACTTATACAAAAAGTTTGGATTTAATGAAATTGATAACCCAGATGCACCATACAAAAGGAGTGATATAAAGATGGAATTAAAATTATCTAATTTTAGAAAATAGTTTTTCTTTCCAATTAGTCCAAGAGTATTTTCTTGCAAAAACAATTAGAACAATTAAACAAAGTGATAGGGAAATTAACAAATCAACTGTCCTTATTTCAGGATCAGCTGTATATTTTAAAATAGACTCTGTTTGAAGAACAGTCCAATCAGCAGTCAAAATAAGAACAGCTATTAGATTTTGAGCAGCATGTAGACCAAGAGATAACTCAAGACCATCATCCATTAAGGCGATTATACCTAGTATAAATCCTGCAGTGATATACTGAACTATAAATTTATTTCCTAAAGCATCAATTTCAGGATTTGAAAAATGCAGTAATCCAAATACAGTAGATGAAAGGAATAGAGCCATAAATCTACTGTTAAACCAATTACCAAAGCCTTGCATCAAATATCCTCTAAATACAATCTCTTCAACACTAATTTGAATAGGGATAAGTGAAATAGCAATTATAAATAAAATAATAAATTCCTTTATCTTAAAGTTAACTTGATAATCATCTGGGTTTAAAGAATAATCTAAGAACACGAGGGAGGAAATAGCAGTACCCCATATCATAAAAGAGTATAAAATTCTTTCAAAATCGATTTTTTTTCTACCAGTTATAACTGAAATAAAAGGAAGATCATGAAGTTTTGTTACTGTTAACCATATACCAGGGACGGTAATTGCAAAACTAATAAGTAATAAGAAAAGTCTAAGGTTAGATGGTATTCCCTTTAAAATATCCATTGGGTTTGAATCTGGACTAGGTATCTCAGATGGCAAATAAAACATTAATGGAATTTGACCAAACGTACTAAATAGAATAATTATAAATGATCCTAAAATATAGTACCAAAAGTTTTTTAAGTTATATGACTTATCCCACAAAAACACTATTGAAAATTAGCTAAAATAATCATATATATAAATGAAAATAGCATATGAAAATATATGGTATGAATATTATACTTGATTAGTGATCTTTCATTGTAGTATTTGAATAATCCAGTAATAAGAAAATAGGAGTAAATCATAGATACAGGTATTAGTATGTAAAGAAATAATGATGCTTGGGTATTATTTACAACATTTTCTGATATATAATAAAGGGAACCTACAGTAACGGCAAGGTTAATAGCATATATCCACCTTGAGAGTCTCTTACCCAACAAAACAACTAAATGATTCTTACCAACTTTTTTATCTGATGAATAATCTGGATATTGATTAATAAAAAGAATATTGGTTGTTAATAGTCCAATTGGAACACCAAGTAGGATAAGATTATAAAATTCAGTTGAAAATAATTGAATTGTTTCATTTGCAATAGCAAATCCAGTACCTAAAGTTAATAATGGTCCGAATGAAAGAAAGATTGAAAGTTCTCCCAACCCATATCTAGAAGAAAGCCTGACTGGTTTTGCTGTATAAAAATATCCAACAAGCACTCCGATTAATGCAATTATTGCTGCATAATATGCATTAGATGTTGTACCAGTATTTAGATAACTTGTATACAATATACCAGCAGCAGTAAATAAACCTAGTATGAACATAATATTAGCAAGACTTCTTGTACCATTTAGTGTTATTAAACCAAGTTCTACTGCCCTACTACCTCCAGATAATTGTGCACCTTGGAGAATTGTTGAATCCATTCCAGCATTAAAATATTCTGTATTAGCTTCATCTGTTCCATGCTTAACATCAAAATAATCATTATATAAGTTTGAAAATAAATGAAAAAATAAAATACCAAAAGTGGTTAGAGCAAGTGATAAAGGACTGAATAAATTGTCTCCAATTCCCGCATAATAACAACCAATAGCAAATACAGGAAATAATGAGGCTGAAGCAAAACCAACTCTAGTAATAGCAACACCTTTTATTATTTTGGTAACAAAACTAATTGGTATATTAACTTCTTCATCAATTAACTCAGTAATACCGCAGTATCCTGTTTGAGGATTATTCTTTCCATTACCAAAGTTTGGAGTTATTTTAATCTTTGCTGCAAATGTTGAACCATCTTTTCTAATAAAATTAGTTTTAGTTATATGCTCACCTGTTTGGTTTGCATCCTTTAACCAACCAAGAACATTTTGAAGGACTATTTCTCCAGGAGAAAAAATTGATACTCTTTTGATGCCAACTAACTCTTTGGAAGGATAACCGAACATTTTTACAGCACCATCATTCATGTTTGTGATTAAACCCTCCATATCACATATTATTACACTTTTCATATAGCTATTTTTAAAGAGCCAAATTTACATTTTGACAATTTAATATGAAAGTTTTTTTTTAAGTTTTACTTATTAATTGTTAACGTAGTTAGTTTTGCAAATGAAATATCCTTTCCATCTTTATTTTTAATGGATATTTTCCAAAGTTGCATTGTTCTACCCATATGGATTGGCTCAGCTTTAGCAATTACAATTCCCTCACTGATGCCTCTTACATGATTAATAGATAATTCAACTCCTCTTAACATTTGATTATCTTTTTTTGAAAAAATAGCAGCAGCAGAGCTACCAACAGTTTCTGCTAATGCAGCAGTCGCACCACCGTGAAGTACACCAGCTGGTTGATGAAGTTTAGGGGTAACCTTCATTTCTGCAACCAGAAAGGTTTCACCAACATCTGTAAACTTAATACCTAGTGTAGAAACAAGTGTACCGCTACATCTATCATTTGCCTCCTTGAGAATAAATTTCTTTAATTTTTTATCAATCAAAATCTATTCTTCTTTTACCTCTTCAAAGTCAACATCCTGAACATCGTCACCCTTTGAATCAGAAGCAGTATTTTGATTATCAGAATTTGGATCTGAGCCAGGCTGTCCACTCCCATTCTCCGCTTGTGCCTTATACATCTCTTCTGAGGCATTTTTCCATGCTTCGTTAATAGAGTTTAGTTTCTCATCAATTTTTTCCAGGTCTTTTGACTCATATGCCTTTTTTAGATCTTCAAGGGCAGATTCAATTGGCTTCTTTTTGTCATCTGATAATTTATCACCAAAATCCTTAAGTTGCTTCTCTGTCTGAAAAATCATTTGATCAGCACTATTTAGTTTATCAACCTCATCTTTTGCTTTTTGATCTGCCTCCGCATTTGCCTCAGCATCTTTTTTCATTTTTTCAATTTCTTCCTCTGTAAGTCCTGAAGAAGCTTCAATTCTAATATCTTGAGATTTATTAGTCGCTTTATCTAATGCGCTTACATTAATTATTCCATTAGCATCAATATCAAAAGTCACTTCAATTTGTGGGACACCTCTGGGAGATGGTGGAATTCCGTCCAAGTGAAACCTACCAATTGTTTTATTGTCTTTAGCCATTGGTCTTTCACCCTGTAATACATGTATTTCTACTGATGGTTGATTATCAGCTGCGGTTGAAAATACTTGTGATTTCTTTGTCGGTATAGTCGTGTTTGACTCAATTAGCTTAGTCATAACATTCCCCATAGTTTCTATACCTAGTGACAATGGCGTAACATCAAGTAGAAGAACATCCTCTACATCACCAGAAAGAACACCTCCCTGGATAGCTGCACCTACAGCAACAACTTCATCAGGATTAACTCCCTTAGAAGGCTTTTTGCCAAATAACGATTCTACCTCTTTTTGAATTATTGGAATTCTTGTTGAACCTCCAACTAGAATAACTTCATCTATGTCTTTCTTGGTAAGACTAGCATCTTTCAGGGCCTTCTTTACAGGCTCCATTGATCTTTTAACTAATTCATCTGAAAGTTGCTCAAACTTCGCTCTAGTTAATGTAGTTACTAAGTGCTTAGGACCCGATGAAGTAGCAGTTACATAAGGTAAATTTATTTCCGTTTGAGTTGAAGAAGAAAGTTCTATTTTTGCCTTTTCTGCAGCTTCTTTTAATCTCTGAAGAGCCATAGAATCTTCTCTTAAATCAATTTGCTCATTTTTTTTGAATTCTTCAGCTAGAAAATCAATAATAACCTGATCAAAATCATCACCACCCAAGTGTGTATCTCCATTTGTTGAAAGTACCTCAAATACACCATCACCAAGTTCTAAAATTGATATATCAAATGTTCCTCCTCCTAGATCATATACAGCAATTTTTTTATCTGAACCTCCTTTATCCATTCCATATGCTAATGCGGCAGCAGTTGGCTCATTTATAATTCTTTGAACTTTAAGTCCTGCAATTTCACCAGCTTCTTTTGTAGCTTGTCTTTGTGAGTCGTTAAAATAGGCTGGGACTGTTACAACTGCTTCACTTACGGTTGAACCTAGATAGTCTTCTGCAGTTTTTTTCATTTTTTGAAGTACCATTGCAGATAATTCTTGTGGTGAATATAGTCTTCCATCTATATCAACTCTTGGAGTATCGTTGTCCCCTTTCACAACTTTGTATGCTACAGTTTTAACATCTTTTGATGATTCACTAAATTTATTACCCATAAACCTTTTTACAGATGCAATAGTTTTTTCAGGGTTGGTAACAGCCTGTCTTTTAGCAGGGTCTCCAACTTTAATTTCACCATCTTCAACAAAAGCAATTACAGATGGTGTAGTTCTTTTTCCTTCAGCGTTGGGTATTACAACAGGTTCATTACCTTCCATTACAGAAACACATGAATTTGTAGTACCTAAGTCAATTCCAATTATTTTACTCATAATATTTAATTTTAAATAATACAGTCAACGATTATGCCAATTTGAATAGTATGACATTATGTCATAATACAGGTAAATATATTTATACTATTTTTGTGGAAAATGTTATAATGACTAATCAAAATCAATCTAGAGTAACAATTAAAGTTCTTAATCAGATGAAAAATAAATCTGAAAAAATCTCTATGCTAACGGCTTATGATTTCAGTTTTGCTAAAATAATTGATGAGGCTGGCATAGACATAATTTTAGTTGGAGATTCTGCTTCAAATGTAATGGCTGGCCATGAAACAACACTACCAATTACTTTAGATCAGATGATTTATCACGCAAGCTCTGTGGTAAGAGCTGTAAAACGAGCTCTTGTTATAGTTGATCTACCTTTTGGTACATATCAAGCAGATTCTAAAGAGGCATTGAAATCTGCTATTAAAATTATGAAGGAATCAGGTGCTCATGCAGTTAAATTAGAGGGGGGTTATCAGGCGAAGGAATCAATTGAGAGAATTATTCAAGCTGGAATTCCAGTAATGGGTCATTTAGGTTTAACCCCACAGTCAATATATAAGTTTGGGACATATGAAGTAAGAGCAAAGGACAAAGATGAGGCATCTACTCTGTTAAATGATGCTGTAATGCTTGAGGAAATTGGTTGCTTCTCTGTTTTACTTGAGAAAATACCAAATCTGCTTTCTAAAAAAGTTTTCTCAAAATTAAACGTTCCAATTATAGGAATAGGTGCTGGAAATCATGTAGATGGTCAGGTTCTTGTTTTACAGGATATGCTTGGAATGAATAAGGATTTTAGTCCCAGATTCTTAAGAAGATATCTTGATTTAGATACTTTAATTAGTAAAGCTGTTAAAAAATATTCTACTGATATTAAAAGTGGAGATTTCCCTAACAAAGAAGAGCAATACTAACTTGAATTTAATAGAATCTGAAATACTTTACGAAGACAATCATCTGATAATTATCAATAAAAAGACAGGTGTTCTTGTTCAAGGAGACATCACGGGAGATTTATCTTTAATTGAAATAGTTAAAGATTATTTGAAAAAGAAGTATAATAAAAAAGGTAATGTTTTTCTAGGTTTAGTTAATAGAATTGACAGGCCCACCTCGGGCATAGTAATCTTTGCAAAGACAAGTAAGGCTTTATCACGAATGAACAAAAAATTAAGAAATAGAGAAATAAAAAAGATATACTGGTTAATTATTTCAAATAAATTTCGTTCTAACTATGGAGAAATTAAAGGCTGGTTTAAAAAAAATAAAAAACAAAACAAATCTTACTTGTGGGATGAGGAGGTAAAAAACTCTAAATATGGCAGTCTATTATTTAAAAAACTTAAAAACTTGGATAATTATAGTCTAGTTGAAGTTGAATTAATAACTGGACGCCACCATCAAATTAGATGCAGTTTTTCAAAAATTGGATATCCAGTTTTAGGAGATTTAAAATATGGGTCTAAAAGATCAAATAAAGATGGTGGAATTTATTTACACTCAAAAGAAGTTGAATTTACTCATCCTGTATCTGAAAAAAAAATAGTTATAGAGGCAAAGACTCCTTTGACAGGCTTATGGTCTGCTTCTCTCTCCTATTAATCAATATAGCCTTCTCTTTAATAATAAATTGTAAAGGTTTCCTTTTTATTTTACTTTCAAGCCATGAAATTATATCTAGATATAGGAAAGCTCTTTTTTCATATGGATCATCTTCATATTTTTTTAACTCATTATAAAGATTTCTCAGAAAGTTTTTAATTTCTCCAGGGTAAATATTCTCCAATCCATTTAAATATTTTAAAATTGTCTTTTGAACCTCATGTAAGTCATTAAGTTTATCTAAGTAACTATAGGTTTCCCTTATAATTTTATCCAAATGAAAATCTAACCCTGCTTCCCAGTGCGCAATTAAGTTTAGAATCCTTGTAAAACATTGAAGGTCTTCTCTCATCTTAATATTTTTATTACTCATAATTAAATTAGTATACTTTATACATTTATCGAATTCATCAACAGTAAAATACATACAAGCAATCTTATAATATAAAAGCATAACATGATGATGATCAATAAAATTTTTATTTTTTTCAATACCATCTAATACCTCAGGAACAACTTTGATTGACTCTTTAAAAGTCCCCTCAAGTACATGAAGATTAAAAAGATTGTTGTATTTATATAAAAATATTAATGCATTTAAATTTTGATTTACAGGAAATTCACTATTCTCAACAACTTCTATCATATCATTTAGACAATTTTTAAACTTAGAAGGGTGCTTTATTAATGAAAGTGCCTCCAACAGAAAGTTATAACCCTTTAAATAATATACAGGGTGTATTTTTATCATCTCTGGATTATTGTTAAATGTGTTTATCCATTTTGATGCGTATTTGTAAGTTGAAAGGAAGTCTTGAACTAAAAGAGAGTACCATACCCAAGACTGATAGTATATTAGTTTTTCTCTAAATCCTAATTTTTTCGGGTTAAAGTCCTTAATTTTTCTTTTAAAAACAGACTTAATTTCTTTAGATTCTGAATCACTCTTTGCATATCCCGCCTTAATCAACTTTTCATATAACTGAAGAGATATATTAGATAAAGAACTTGAAATATCATTTAACTGTTTTAAATGATTTGTTTGAGAAACTAATTCATCAGTCCTGTTACTAAGACTTCTTGTTACATATAAAGATTCAATTAATTTTTCGAATTCAACAATCTCATAAGCAGAGGTATTTTCATCATATTTTAATGCATAAGATTTTACTTTATCTAAAATTTTAAGGCTTTGCTTGTATAGGCCCTTTTGATATAGAATTGTTGCAAAATCAATTTGACCTCTAATATGAAGTTTAACATTTTTATGTTGAGGATTTAACCTAAGACTTATTAAAATTTGCTTATATAAATGTGCTTTGAGATTTGAAAGTTGTTGCTTTGATACAATTTTACTTTCAAGTATGATCTTTTCATCGTATAATTTTATTTTATCAAGTAGGTTAAATAAATTAAGGAATTTCGAGTCTTCATTAGAATCCATTCTACCTACATAAAGCTTAAATTGTCTTTTCTCAGACTTTGTTAAGGATTTTATAAGTACAAAAAGGTTATCTTTTAAATCATTAGTCATTGTATAAATATTTTATCTTAAATGTTGATTATCAATAATTTATATAGTTAATATTGTTTTCTGGCATTGTAAAATTAATATACTTTTTTTTAAGTATCATCATTTTAAGTAATAATTTAGTAAGTAATGAAAAATCAAGTTAAAATTTTTGATACAACACTTAGAGATGGCGAACAAGTTCCAGGATGTAAGCTTGACACTAAAAGTAAACTTATCCTAGCTGAAAAACTTGATTTACTAGGTGTTGATATAATTGAAGCTGGATTTCCAATTTCAAGCCCTGGTGATTTTAAATCTGTAGTTGAAATATCAAAAATTATAAAAAATGCATCTGTTTGTGCCCTGAGTAGAGCAAATGAAAAGGATATTGATATTGCTGCAGAATCATTAAAAAGTGCAAAGAATCCAAGGATTCATACTGGAATAGGCACATCTGAAGTTCATATTAAATATAAGTTTAATTCAAATAAGGACTCTATCATAGATTCAGCAAAAAAATCGGTAGCTCATGCAAGGAAATATGTAGATGATGTTGAATTTTATGCTGAAGATGCAGGTAGAACAGAAAATGAATTTCTTGCAAAAGTATGCGAGGAAGTAATTAAATCTGGTGCTACTGTATTAAATATACCAGATACAACTGGCTACTGCCTTCCAAATGAATATGGGGATAAAATTAAGTTTTTAATTAATAATGTTAACGGTATTGAAAATGTTACAGTTTCATGTCATTGTCATAATGACCTTGGTCTAGCTACTGCAAACTCTATACATGGTGTTCTCAATGGTGCAAGGCAGATTGAATGCACAATCAATGGTATTGGAGAGAGAGCAGGAAATACTTCCTTAGAGGAAGTCGTAATGATTTTAAGACAACACTCTGATTTAAATCTAGATACTAACATTAATTCAAAGCTTCTTAATGAAACAAGTCAAAAAGTATCAGAATTAATGGGAATGCCTGTTCAACCAAATAAGGCAATTGTAGGATCAAATGCATTTGCTCATAGCTCTGGAATTCATCAAGATGGTGTTATCAAGAAAAGAGAAACATATGAAATTATTGATCCACTTGATGTTGGTGTAGATAAATCTTCAATAGTATTAACCGCCAGGAGTGGAAGAGCTGCATTAGCGTTTAGAATGAAAGAATTTGGAGTTAATCTTACAAAAAATGAACTAGATGAAGTATATGATGAATTCTTAACATTGGCAGATAAAAAGAAAGAAGTAACAGATGTTGATTTCCCAATAATTCTTAAAAATAAAAAAATTAAGTATGGCTAAAACACTCTTTGACAAAGTTTGGGACTCACATGTAATTGAAAAAATAAAAGATGGTCCAGATGTACTTTTTATTGATAGACACTTTATTCATGAGGTTACAAGTCCAGTTGCATTTGTTGGACTAAAAAACAGAGGCCTTAAAGTAATGTTTCCTAATAAAACTTTTGCAACTGCTGATCATAATACACCAACTTTAAATCAGCATCTACCAATTAAGGATAAGCTATCAGCTATGCAAGTTAAAACTCTTGAAAAAAACTGTAAGGATCATGGTATAGATTTTTGGGGGCTTGGCCACAATAAGAACGGTATTGTTCATGTTATTGGTCCAGAAAATGGCATTACTCAGCCAGGCCTAACAATTGTATGTGGAGACTCTCATACATCTACTCATGGTGCATTTGGAGCTATTGCATTTGGTATAGGAACTTCTGAAGTTGAAATGGTTCTTGCATGTCAGTCTATAATGCAACAAAAGCCTTTAAAAATGAGAATAAACATTGATGGATCTCTAAATTCTCATGTTACACCCAAGGATGTTGCTATATATATTATATCAAGACTTTCTTCCTCTGGTGCAACTGGATATTTTGTCGAATATTCAGGAGAAGTTTTTAAAAATATGAGTATGGAGGGCAGAATGACAGTTTGTAATCTTAGTATTGAAATGGGTGCAAGAGGTGGAATGATTGCCCCAGATGAGAAAACATTTGAATACATAAAAAGTAGAGAATATGCCCCTAAAGGAAATGGTTGGGAAAAAGCCCTATCATATTGGAAATCTTTAAAGACTGATAATGATGCAATTTTTGATAAAGAATTTAACTTTAATGCAAGTGATATTGAACCTATGATTACTTATGGGACTAATCCAGGTATGGCTATTCCAATTTCTAAATCAATTCCAGGTTCCGGTTCAGACTCGGAATCATCATATCAAAAGGCACTCGATTATATGGAGTTTAAGGAAGGTGAAATGATGATTGGTAAAAAAATTGACTATGTCTTCCTTGGAAGCTGCACAAACGGGAGAATTGAAGATTTTAGAACATTTGCCAGCTTAATAAAAGGTAGAAGAAAATCTGATGATGTTAATGCTTGGCTTGTACCTGGATCACATAAAGTATTAAAAAGCATTAAAGATGAAGGTATCTTAGATATCTTGACAGATTCCGGTTTTCAATTAAGAGAACCTGGTTGTTCTGCATGTCTGGCAATGAATGATGACAAAATACCCAAGGGAAAATATGCAGTAAGTACCACAAATAGAAATTTTGAAGGAAGACAAGGACCTGGTGCTAGAACTTTACTTGCAAGCCCCTTGGTCGCTGCTGCTACTGCTATTACTGGAAAAATAACTGATCCAAGAGAAATTATTTAAAATGGCTTACGATAAATTTAACATTCTAAACACCTCAGCTGTTCCACTTAATATCGATAATGTAGATACAGATCAAATAATCCCAGCAAGATTTTTGAAAGCAACTGAAAGAAAAGGGTTTGGTGAAAATCTTTTTAAGGATTGGAGATATAATCCCGATGACACTACTATTGATTCATTTCCTTTAAACAATAAAATCTACAATGGAAAGATACTTGTTGCAGGCAAAAATTTTGGATGTGGATCTTCAAGAGAGCATGCAGTTTGGGCAATATATGATTACGGGTTCAGAGCTGTGGTATCAAGTTTTTTTGCTGATATATTTAAAAATAACTGTTTGAATATTGGTGTTCTCCCTGTTCAAGTTTCTGAGGAATTTTTAATAGATATTTTTTTCCAAATTGATACAGATCCAAAAAGTAATTTTGAGATAAACCTAGAAATTCAAGAATTTAAGATTATTGAAACCGGAAAGTCTGAAAAATTTAATATTAGCTCTTACAAAAAGAGTAACATGTCAAATGGTTTTGATGATATAGATTACCTTATAAATAAAAAGCAAGAAATATCTAAATTTGCCAATAATTCTCCATACTAATGTCCAAATACATTGAAATAATGGATACTACTCTGAGGGATGGAGAACAGACCTCAGGAGTATCATATTCACCTAAAGAGAAACTTACAATAGCCAAGCTTTTGTTGGATGATCTGAAAATAGATCGAATAGAAGTTGCCTCTGCAAGAGTATCTGAGGGAGAACTTAACTCAGTTAAGGAAATATCTAGCTGGGCAGAAAAAAATAATAAGATAAATAGTATTGAAGTTTTAACATTTATAGATGAAGGAAAATCTATCGAGTGGCTATTAAATTCGGGATGTAAAGTTCAAAACCTCTTAACTAAGGGTTCCTTAAATCATCTAAAACACCAGTTAAAGAAAACCCCTGACCAACATTTTAGTGACATATCAAGAACTATTGATATTGCAGAAAAGAGTTTAATAACCACTAATGTATATCTTGAAGATTGGAGTAATGGAATGAAGAATAGTAAAGATTACGTTATCGATTATTTAGATTTTTTAAAAACAAAAAACATAAAAAGAGTCTTACTTCCTGACACACTTGGAATATTAACACATTATGAAACGTATGAATTTATAAGGGAAGTAAAGAGTAGATATCCTAATTTCCATATAGACTTTCACGGACATAATGACTATGATTTAAGTGTTGGAAACTCTTTAGAAGCTATTAGAGCTGGTTGTGATGGTCTTCACCTTACAATTAATGGAATGGGAGAGAGAGCTGGTAATACTCCTTTATCAAGTGCTGTCGCAGCAATTAAAGATTTTTTACCTGAGTATAATATAAATATTGAAGAGAAAAACTTATTTAAAGCAAGTAATTTAATTTCAACATTTTCTGGACAAAGTGTTTCAACTAATAAACCAATTGTTGGTGAAAATGTATTTACTCAAACAGCAGGCGTTCATGCTGATGGCGATAACAAAAAAGATTTATACTTCAATAACTTAAATCCAAGTAGATTTGGAAGAAAAAGAAAATATGCTCTAGGAAAAACTTCTGGCAAAGCTAATATAAAAAAGAATCTAGATGAATTAGGCATTAAACTTAGTGATGATGAATTAAGCATGGTAACATCTAAAGTAATTGAATTAGGAGATAAAAAAGAGAAAGTTACAATTGAAGATCTACCCTATATTATTAGTGATGTACTTGAATATCCAACAAAAAAGAAAAATATAATTATTGAATCTTATGTTTTAACTCATGCTAAGACACTTAGACCATCTGCCTCTCTTTCATTAATTATTGATGATAAACTTTATCAAGAAAATTGCTCAGGTGATGGCCAATTTGATGCATTTATGAATGCATTGAAAAAAATATATTCTAAGAGAAAAAAGAAACTTCCTAAGTTAATTGACTATGCTGTTCGTATTCCTCCAGGTAGTGATTCAGACGCATTCTGTGAAACCACTATTACTTGGGATAGTGGATCAAAAAAATTTAAAACAAGAGGGCTTGATACAGATCAAACTGTGTCTGCTATCAAAGCAACTGAAAAAATGCTAAATACTTAATAATTATGATTTTAAAAATAGCTGTATTATCTGGAGATGGAATTGGACCTGAGGTTACTCAGCAATCATTAAAAGTACTTAAAGCTTTAGGTAGAAAATTTAATCATAAAATTGAATTAGAGAGTGGATTAGTTGGAGCCGTTGCTATTGATAAATATGGAGATCCTTATCCAGATCAAACTCATCAAGTATGTCTAAACTCAGATGCAATTCTTTTTGGAGCAATTGGGGATCCAAAGTATGATAATGACCCAAAAGCTAAAGTAAGACCTGAGCAAGGCTTACTGAAAATGCGAAAAAAGCTCGGACTTTATGCAAACCTGAGACCTACAAAGGTATTCAAATCTCTATTAGACATGTCACCAATAAAAGAAGAGAGAATATCTGGAACTGATATCCTTTTTGTTAGAGAATTAACCGGAGGTATTTATTTTGGAGAAAGAGGCAGAAAGGATAATGATAATTTTGCATTTGATACATGTGAATATAGTAGAGATGAAATTATTAGAATTGCAAAGATAGGGTTTGAATATGCACAGAAAAGAACTAATAAATTATGTTGTGTTGATAAAGCAAATGTTCTTGAAACATCAAGACTATGGAGAGAAACAGTTCAAAGTATGGAAAAAGAATTTCCGGACATAGAGGTATCATATGAATTTGTAGATGCTGTTGCTATGAGACTAGTTCAATGGCCAAATTCATATGATGTTTTGATTACTTCAAATCTATTTGGTGATATTCTGACAGACGAGGCCTCAGTCATTTCTGGATCAATGGGGCTTATGCCATCTGCTTCAGTTGGTTCTAATAACGCATTGTATGAACCTATTCATGGGTCTTATCCAGAAGCAGCAGGAAAAAATATTGCAAATCCTATTGCTTCAATTTTATCACTCTCGATGATGCTTGAATATACATTTAACCTAAAAGAAGAATCCAAAATAATCAATAGAGCAGTTGAAGATTCTCTTAAAAATAATTATGTGACTCCTGACCTAAGTTCAGTCAAAAATTCATACTCAACAGATCAAGTTGGTGACTATATAGTAGATTTTATTGAAAAAAATTAGAGTATATAGTCAGTAGAGATAAAATTAGAATCATTTGATTCTAAAAGTTTTTTAAGTATCCTGTTGTTATGAATATTATCTTTTGAAGCTACAAAGGTTCTTATAGAAAAGGCTCTTAAGGCATCATGCACACTCAAAGTACTGACTGCTGAGTTTTTTCTTCCTGTAAAAGGATATATATCTGGTCCTCTTTGACAAGAGCTATTTAGGTTTACTCTACAAACAAGATTTGCAAGAGTATCAATAAGTGGTCCTAGTTGCTTTGTATTACTTCCAAAAAGACTTACTTGTTGACCATATTCCGATTTTGCCATATCGTCAAGAGGCTCATCTATATCTCTGAATGAAATTACAGGTATGACAGGTCCAAATTGTTCTTCCTCATAAACCCTCATATTTTGAGTTACAGGGTATAGTATAGCAGGGAAACAATAGTTTTCAGTGACTTGACCACCTTTTTTATTGACTATAGACGCACCTTTAGATACTGCATCATCAATTAGATCTCTTATATATTGAGGTTTAGATGGTTCAGGTAAAGGTGTTAAAAAAGAGTCTTCTTCCCATGGCATTCCAAATTTTAAATTGTCAACTGCTTTTGCAAACTTCATGTTAAATTTATCTACTATTGATTCATGAACATATAAAACTTTTAGTGCCGTACATCTTTGTCCATTATATGAAAGACAACCAGAGATACATTCTTGAATTGTTAAGTCAAGGTCAGCATCTGGTAATATAATACCAGGATTTTTCGCCTCAAGTCCTAAAACAAGTCTGAGTCTATTTTTATTAGGATGTTGATCTTGAAGAGCAACTGCAGATGAACTATGACCAATAAGTGCAAGTACATCAACAAAACCTGTTTTCATTATAGGAGGACATATCTTTCTTCCCCTTCCAAATAAAATATTAACTACCCCCGGAGGGAAACATTCTTTAAAAGCATTTAATAGGGGGGCAATTAAAAGAACACCGTGCTTTGCTGGTTTAAAAATGGTTGTATTACCCATTAGAATCGCAGGTATTAATAAACAGAAAGTTTCATTAAGTGGATAATTATATGGTCCAAGACATAAGACTACACCTAAGGGGCCCCTTCTAATATGAGCATGAATTCCTGAGTCTTTTTCAAATCTAGCAGAAGATCTATCAATGTTCTTATATTCAATGATTGTATCATAGATATAGTCTACTGTTCTATCAAACTCTTTTTCAGAGTCTTTCTTGTTTTTTCCTATCTCCCACATTAAAAGGTTTACTACATCATCTCTGTGTTCCTGAATTTTGTCAGCAAATCTTTTCATGCACTTAAGTCTGTCTCTAACCTTCATGGTCGGCCATTTACCTTGACCTCTATTAAATGCCTTTTTAGCTGACTCTAAAGCTTCTAAGGCAGATTCTGAGTCCATATCTGGTATTGAACCCAGTAGAGTCTGAGCATAGGGTTTATTTGGGTCAGAACTTATAGTTGAGTAAACTTCAGAGGTATCTCCCTCCCATTTTTTTAGTTTTCCATCTACAAGATATTCTCTGCAGTTTAGTTGATCTACTGTGATAGTTTTTGTTGACATATATTCTAAATTAAAAAACGAAGAGTTTCTGGTTTTTCGTTTAAATACTCTCCAAAGAAACCATTTTCTTTCATCTTTTTCATTAAATCATCTAAATCTTTAGAAAATTTTAACTCAATACCAATTATTGCAGTCCCATTTTCTCTATTATTCTTCTTCATATATTCAAAGAAAGTGATATCATCATTTTTACCAAGCACACTGTTCACAAATTCTTTAAGTGCTCCTGCCCTTTGAGGAAACTTAACAATAAAATAGTGTTTAAGGTTAGAATAAAATAATGCCCTCTCTCTTATTTCTGCCATCCTTGTAAAATCATTATTTCCTCCACAAATCAATACACCAACATTTTTATTTTCAAACTTTTTACTATTTAATTCGATTGCAGATACTCCAATTGCACCTGCAGGTTCAACAACTATTCCATCCTTATTGTAAAGATCCAATATTGTTTGACAAATCTTACCCTCTGGCACTAATAACATTTCATCTAGATAATTTTTACAAATTTCAAAAGGAATCTTACCTATTTTTTTTATTGAAACTCCATCAACGAAGTTATCAATTGTTTTTAATTCAATTATTTTACCATCTTTTATTGATTTACTCATTGCAGGAGCACCCTCAGCCTCTACACCAATTATCTTTGTTTTAGGAGATAATTCTTTGAAAACTGTAATTATTCCAGAGATTAAGCCTCCTCCTCCAACTGGGACAATTAAATAGTCAAAATACTTATCAACTTGATCTAAAATCTCAAGACCTACGGTTCCCTGGCCTTCAATAACCTTTACATCATCAAATGCATGAACAAATAAATTTTTATCAGTATTTTGCTTTTGAGCCTCATGCTGGGCATCGTCAAAATTATCTCCGGTTAATATAATATCAACATATTCACCTCCAAATATTTTAACCCTTTCTATCTTTTGTTTTGGAGTTGTAACAGGCATATAAACCTTTCCATAAATTTTTAGCTTATTACAAGAATAAGCAAAACCCTGAGCATGATTACCAGCACTTGCACAAACTAAAATTTTATCTTTTAGATAGTCAGAGTTAATAGATCTAATTTTATTAAAAGCTCCACGGATTTTAAAAGATCTAACTTGCTGGAGATCTTCTCGTTTTAAGTAAATTTTACAATTTAAATCATTTGAAAGTCTCTCATTAATAACCAAAGGAGTTAAAATTGAGACACCTTGAAGATTTTCAGAAGCTTGCCTAACTCCTTTTAAATCTATGGGCTGCATTTATATGGCGGTTTTCATTGAAGTCATATACTGCCTAAGTTCATCACCAATTATTTCAATTGAGTGGTATCTGATTGTTTCGTTAATCTCAATTAATTTTATATTATCAACAGAGTCTGTACTATTACTAATTGAATCCGAACCAATTATATCAGTTTCTACTTTATCAAAAAATTTAGAGAGAAGAGGTATTGCCTCGTTGTTAAACAAATAACATCCGTATTCAGCAGTATCTGAAATTATACTATTCATCTCATATAATTTTTTTCTAGATATTAAGTTGGCTATTAAAGGGAGCTCATGTAAAGACTCATAATATGCAGATTCTTCTTTTATTCCTGCTTCAACCATTGTCTCGTAGGCTAACTCTACACCTGCTTTAACGATTGCTATCATTAAGAGTCCATTATTAAAGTATTCTTGTTCTGAAATTTCATCTGAAGTAGGCTCTGTCATTTCAAAATCAGTTTTACTTGTTTGCTCTCTCCAGCTTAAAAGCTCTTTATCATCATTTTTCCAATCTTTCATCATAGTCTCAGAAAAACTACCAGATAAAACATTATCCATATGCTTAATGAACAATGGAGCCAATATTAATTTTAATTCTTCAGATAATTCAAATACTTTAACTTTTCCAGGATTTGACAGTCTATCCATCATATTAGTTATTCCCCCATGTTTAAGTGATTCCGTAATAGTTTCCCATCCATGTTGGATAAGCTTTGCAGAGTAGTTTGGATCAATTCCTAGTTCTTTCATTCTATTAAAACATAATATTGAGCCTGTTTGAAGCATTCCACATAATATTGTTTGTTCACCCATTAAATCAGATTTGACCTCAGCAACAAAAGATGATTCTAGTACCCCTGCTTTATTAGAGCCAAGAGAGACAGCATATGCTTTAGCTGCATCAAAACCTATTCCATTAAGGTCATTTTCTGGATGAACAGCAATAAGAGTTGGAACTCCAAAACCTCTTAAATACTCTTCCCTAACCTCAGAACCTGGAGATTTAGGTGCAACCATTATAACCGTAATATCTTTTCTAATTTTTATACCCTCCTCAACTATATTAAAGCCATGTGAGTAGGACAAAATAGAATTCTTTTTCATTAATGGCATAAGCAGTTCAACGACTGGAGTATGATTTTTATCTGGAGTAAGATTAATAACCAAATCAGAATTTGGTATTATTTCCTCGAAATTACCAACATTGAAATTATTAGAAGTTGCATTAACAAATGACTGTCTTTTGGAGTCAATTGATGACTGTCTTAAAGCATATGAAATATCAAGACCAGAATCCCTCATATTAAGACCTTGATGAAGACCTTGAGCACCACAACCGACAATAGCTATTTTTTTATTCTTGAGAAAATTTACTCCATTACCAAACTCTGATGAGCTCATAAATCTACATTTTCCTAATTGCATTAATTTCTCTCTAAAAGATAAGGTGTTGAAATAATTTTTCATTTTTTTAATTTTGGTTTTTAAAAGTATTTAAAATTTCTGAGATTCCCATCTTTTCTTTACTCACTGCAATTCTTCCAGATCTAGTAAATTGAAGAAGACCAAAAGGCGCAAGGTCCTTATACAGCTTTTCAGTGTCATCTCTAAATCCAGTTTTTTCAATCACAAAAAATTCTGGGTTAACAGTTACAATTCTTGCATTTGAATCTTTAATAATATTTTGTATGTGTCTCTCCTCAAACAATGAAGACGACTTCATTTTGTATAGAGCAGATTCTTGAAATATTGTTTCATCATCTCTGTGATAAAAAGCTTTTATTACTTCAACTTGTTTCTCAATTTGCTTGATTACCCTTTCAATACCAGATTTTGTCATTTTCACAACTATAATAAATCGATATACATTTTTTATTTCAGATTCTGATGTTGTAAAACTTTCTATGTTTATATGTCTCTTCAGAAAAATTGCTGAAATTCTATGAAGAAGTCCAACATTATTTTCAGTATAAACAGAAACAGTAAAATTTTTTCTTTTTTCCATTTTTAATCAAGTCTAATATCTGATACAGAGGCTCCAGAGGGAATCATTGGGAATACATTATCTTCTTTCTCCACACAAATTTCAAGAACATATGGTTTTTTTGAACTAATCATCTTTTTAACAGCAGATTTTAAATCTTTTCTTTTCTCTACTCTATCAGAATCAATATAGTAACCCTTAGCAATAGCGACAAAATCAGGATTTATCATTTCTGTAGATGCATACCTTTTGTCAAAAAATAGTTGTTGCCATTGCCTAACCATTCCCAGAAAATCATTATTTAAGATGACAATTTTAACAGGAATTTGAAGTTGGAAAATTGTTCCAAGCTCCTGGATAGTCATTTGATAACCACCATCACCAATTACTGCAACAACTTCTCTATCCATAGCCCCCATCTTAGCTCCCATTGCAGCAGGTAGAGCAAATCCCATAGTCCCAAGACCACCCGATGTAATATTACTCTTTGATCTGATAAAATTTGCATATCTACATGCAACCATCTGATGTTGTCCAACATCAGTAACAATTATTGCATCTCCTTTTGTATACTCATTTATAGCAATAATTGACTCTCCCATGGTTAATCCTTTTTTGTTTGGACTTAAATCAGATTTAATTACCTTATCAAACTCAATTTTCATTAAATCATCAAATTTTGAAATCCATTTTTTGTGAGATCTTTTATCAATTTTATCAGTAATCATCTTAAGAGATTCCTTACAGTTACCAATTACCGGAACATCAACTTTTATATTCTTATCAACCTCTGCAGGATCAATTTCAAGATGGATAATTTTAGCCTGAGATGCATATGTACTTGGATTACCTGTAACACGATCATCAAATCTCATTCCAATCGCAATTAAAAGATCACATTTATTTGTCAGAATGTTTGGACCATAATTTCCATGCATACCTACCATACCAACATTTAATTCGTGTGAGGTTGGTAAAGCAGATAAACCAAGAATTGTCCATGCTGCAGGAATTCCACTTTTTTCAACAAAATTTTTAAATTCTTCTTCCGCTTTTCCTAAGATTACACCCTGACCCCAAACAATAAATGGCTTTTTAGCTTTATTAATAAGTGCTACCGCACTATCTACTGAGTCATTATTTATCACAGGATATGGGAAGTAACTTCTAATTCCGTCACATTTTTTATAAGCATATTCACAAAACTCAAATTGTGCATCTTTTGTTATATCAATCAATACAGGACCTGGTCTTCCAGATTTTGCAATGTAAAAAGCTTTTGCAAAGATCTCAGGTATTTCTGATGGTTTAGTTATCTGATAATTCCATTTAGTAACGGGCATTGAGATCCCAATAATGTCAGTTTCTTGAAAAGCATCAGAGCCTAAAAGATGTGATGGTACTTGTCCAGTAATACAAACAACTGGTGTTGAATCTATTTGAGCATCTGCAATACCAGTAACAAGATTAGTTGCACCTGGACCAGAGGTTGCAATTGCAACTCCAACTCTACCAGAAGATCTTGCATATCCTTGAGCTGCATGAATAGCACCTTGCTCATGTCTTGCAAGTACATGTTTTAACTTATCTTGGAATTTATAGAATTCATCGTATACAGGCATTATTGCGCCTCCTGGATATCCCCATACAAGATCTACTCCCTCATTTAATAAACAATGGATTACAGCTTCAGCACCACTAATTTTTTTATTTTTCATAATAATTATTCATCAGTTACACATCCATTAGATGCATTAGAAACTGATTTTAAATATTTATAAAGAATTCCTTTTTTAATTTTTAAATCTGGTTGATTCCATTTTTCTTTTCTCCTCATAATTTCTTTATCAGAAATATCAACAAAAATCTTATTTTTTTCTGAATCAATAGTAATTATATCTCCATTTTCTACTATTGCAATTGTTCCACCCTCAAATGCCTCTGGTACAATGTGACCAACCACAAACCCATGAGTTCCTCCAGAGAATCTACCATCAGTAATTAGAGCGACTTCTTTACCTAATCCAGCACCCATTATAGCTGATGTAGGTTTTAACATCTCAGGCATTCCAGGACCTCCTTTAGGCCCTTCATACCTTATGACTACAACATCCCCCTTTAACACCTCGGAATTCTTAATAGCAGAAAGACATTCAAACTCACTATTAAAAACCTTAGCTGGACCTGAAAATGTTAAACCCTCTTTGCCTGTTATTTTTGCAACACAACCCTCTTCAGCTAGATTTCCCTTTAAGATCTGAATGTGACCAGTATTTTTTATTGGGTTTGAAATTGGAAAAATAAGATCATTTGAACTTGTATCAAAAGACTCAATTTTTGATAAATTTTCTTCTAATGTATTCCCTGTCACAGTAAGGCAATCCCCATGAAGCATTTTATTTTCAAGCATATACTTTAATACATAAGGAACACCACCTATTTTATGTAGGTCTTTCATTAGATATTTACCGCTAGGTTTGAGATTTGCTAAATAAGGAGTTGAATCACTTATTTCTTGAAAATAATCAATTGATAAGTCTATGTTTGCTGCTCTAGATATTGCTAGAAAATGAAGTACTGCATTAGTTGATCCCCCGAGAACAGTAACTAATCTTAAAGCATTTTCAAGAGATTTCTTTGTAACAATATCAGAAGGTTTAATATCATTCTCAACCAGATTTTTAATTGATTTACCTATCTCGCTACATTCATTTATTTTTTCATTACTTATTGCAGGATTAGATGAGTTATAAGGAAGTGACATGCCTAAGGCTTCAATAGCAGAAGCCATGGTATTTGCAGTATACATACCTCCACAGGCTCCAGCACCTGGGCAAGCATTTTTTATTACATTTTTATACTCGCTCTCGTCTATTTTTCCAGAAACTTTCTCTCCCCATGCTTCAAATGCTGAGACAACGTCCAACTCTTTATTATTATAACATCCAGAGTCAATTGTTCCTCCATAAACTAGAATACTTGGTCTATCAAGCCTTAACATAGCCATTAAGGCTCCAGGCATATTTTTATCACATCCAACAACAGTGATTAAGCCATCGTATGACATTGCTTGAACAACAGTTTCCATTGAATCTGCAATAATATCTCTAGAGGGGAGTGAATATCTCATTCCAAAAGTTCCCATAGAAATTCCATCACTAACACCAATAGTATTAAAAATTAATCCAACATAATTTGAAGCAGTAATACTATCCTTAATTTTTAATGATAAATCATTAAGGTGCATATTACATGGATTTCCTTCGTAACCCGTACTTGCAATTCCAATAAAAGGTTTATCAAAATCTTCATCATTTAAGCCAATAGCATGAAGCATAGCTTGAGCAGCTGGTTGTGAATCATCCTTTGTTACTAATCTGCTATATTTATTGTACATATTCTTAAAAACATTTAAAATTATCACCATAGAATGATGTTTTTTAGTACAATTATTATCTTAAATTATATTCAAAAATAAATAATCAATAATAACTATCTTAATATCAATGTTTTATAATGAAAATTTTCGTATACCCAAATTATAAATTATAATATTGATTTTAAATAATTAGATTTGAAATAATTATGGATTATAAAGATCTTGATACAGTAATTGAGTCTCAAGTAAAATTTGTTAAAGAAAATTCTAATTCTATCAGTAATAGAGTTAATATCTTAAACTCATTATTGCTTGCTATCAAGCATAATGAATCAAAGATTTATAGAGCACTGAAAGAAGATTTGAACAAACATGAATTTGAATCTTTCTTAACTGAAATACTTCTAGTTAAAAAAGAAATTAAATTATTCATAAGAAAACTAAAAAATTGGTCAAAAAAGAAAAGAGTAAAAGGATCAATTTTAAATTTTCCCTCACAGAATTATTTAATACCTGAGCCATATGGAAATGTTTTGATTATAACTCCATGGAATTATCCATTCCAGTTGTCTCTTACACCTTTAATAGGTGCTATTGCTGCTGGAAATGCCGTTGTAATAAAACCATCTGAACTTGCTCCATCTACATCTAGAGTTCTCAAAGAATTAATTGATTCTGTTTTCCCAATGAATATTGCAACTGTTGTTGAGGGTGATGCAAATGTTGCAAAATATTTATTAGATAAAAAATGGAATTATATATTTTTTACTGGTAGTACAAGAATAGGAAAAATTATTGCAGAAAAAGCTGCAAAAAATTTAACACCAATAACATTAGAACTTGGAGGAAAAAGTCCATGTATAGTTGACTCAGGAGTAAATATTGACAAAGTTGCTAAAAGAATTGTTTCAGGAAAATTTGTTAATTGTGGTCAAACATGCATAGCCCCTGATTATATTGTTGTTAATCAACACATTAAATCAAACCTTGTTTCAGCTATTAAAGAGAATATTATAAAAACTTTTGGCAATTCACCAATAGACTCTGAAAGTTATGGTAGAATTATTAATATAGATAATCTTAACAGAATTAAAAATGTTCTCAAAAATCAGAAAGTTGAGTTTGGCGGTAAAATTAGTTCAGATAGATTGTATATTGAACCAACAATTATTATTGATCCAGACATGAATTCTGAAATAATGAATGAAGAAATTTTTGGACCAATCCTTCCAATTTTATCATACGAGAATGAAAGCGAAATTAAAGATATCATTGACAATAACCCTACCCCACTTGCTTTTTATATTTTTTCTAAAAATCAAACGTTTATTGATAACCTAATAGAAAATAATAAATTTGGGGGATGTGTAGTCAACGATACTCTAATACATTATATTAATCCAAATCTTCCATTTGGAGGTATTGGTGATAGCGGGATGGGAGCATATAGAGGTAAATTTAGCTTTGATACTTTTTCACATTTAAAACCTGTATTGAGAAAAAAAAGCATGATAGATCTCCCTTTTAGATATGGTCCATATCCAAAATCTTTCAATTTTATAAGAAAAATGCTTGATAAAATATAAGATGGAGAAAACTGTCACTGATGCAATTGAATATAGAAGATCAATAAGAAAATTTAACCCAAAAAAAGATCTTGATATTAATATTGTCAAGAAGTGTATAATAAATGCCACTCTAGCCCCTACTAGCTCAAATCTTCAACTATGGGAATTTTATCACATAACTGATAAAACTTTATTAAGCAAAATTTCAGAGTGTTGTTTTAATCAACCTGCTGCAAAAACAGCAAAACAAATTGTTGTAACTGTAGTAAGAAAAGATTTGTGGAAAAATAGAGCAAATGATAATTTAGATTTTTTCAAATTAAAAAAAGATTCCCTATCTGATAAGCAATTTAAATTAACACAGAGATATTACAAAAAAGTTGTTCCTTTCGTTTACAAAGATTTTTTTGGTATCCTTAGTCTGTCAAAATACTTATTTGCACACATAGTTGGATTTTTTAGAGTTATGTACAGACAACTTAATAGATCTGATTCAAGGGTTATTGCTCATAAAAGCGCTGCTTTAGCCTCTCAAAATTTTATGATAAGTATGGCAGCATTTAGTTATGATACGTGCCCTATGGAGGGGTTTGACTCTCTTAAAGTAAAAAAAATTCTAAATCTCAACTCAAAATCAGAAATTAATATGATAATCGGATGTGGCATAAGACTAGAAGAAGGTGTTTATGGAGAAAGGTTTAGAATTCCTTTTGAAAAAGTATACTATAAAAGATAAGTCTAGTTTATCATAACTTAGATTCTTCAATTGAGGTTTCAAGCCAATTTTGAAACTTTTTATCGGATGTAAACTGAATTGGTTCTGATAAAATTTTACCAGAAGGAAGCATAGCTACATAGTATGGTTGAGAAGCATTATTAAAATTTATTTGCTGAAAAAGAGACCATCTCCTTCCAACATTATTTATATATTGAATTTTTCCCGATTTATTAATGTATTTAAATTTCTCAATATCTGAAAGCTTAGTTCTATCATCTACGTAAAGGGAAATTATTACATAATTATTATCTAACAAGTCGTATATTTTAGGCTTTGACCATACATTTTCCTCCATTCGTCTACAGTTGGCACAAGCCCAACCTGTAAAGTCCAATAACATAATTTTATCATTCTTAACAGCATACTCTTTTCCTTCATCATAATTTTTAAAACAATTTAGCCCAAGAGGACATTCGCTCTGTTTTTCTTCAATAGAATAAAACTCAGGTGGAAGAATACCACTTAAGAGTCTAACATTTTTACTATCATATAACCCACTTAGTAAGAAGATTGAAAACAACAAAAACAACCATCCTGAGATGCTTTTATAATTAAACTTTAATTTACCAAAATAAGATCCAAATAGATAGAGTGACATAGATAGAAAGATTATAACCCAGATTATGATAAACGTTTCACGCTTTAAAATACCCCAACCCTCAACTAGGTCTGCGTTTGAAAGAAATTTAAAGGCTAGAGCAAGTTCAATAAAACCAAGACAAACTTTTAAGTTCTTTAGCCAAATACCTGATTTTGGAATTAGAGATAAATATTTTGGATAAAAAGCGAGTAAAGTAAAAGGTAATGCAAGTGCAACTCCAAACCCAAACATACCATATGTAAGTTGCATCGCACCAGATTGAGCAGATGACAGTGAACCAGCTAATAAAGATCCTAAGATTGGTCCAGTACATGAGAATGAGACTAGAGCCAGTGTAAGTGACATGAAAAAAATTCCAATAACTCCACCTTTTTCTGATTTCTTCTCGGAACCAGATATAATATTACTTGGAATGACTATATCAAAATATCCAAAAAATGAAATTGCAAATAAAACGAATACAATAAAGAATGTAATATTTACATAGACATTTGTAGATATTGTATTTAATATGTTTGGATTTAAACTATCAAAAACATGAAAAGGAATACTTAATAAAATATAAATTAGAATTATGAATCCACCATAAAGTGATGCTGAGATTGCCCCACTATATTTAAGTTTGGATTCATCAATAAAATAAGATACAGTTAATGGTATCATAGGGAATACACAAGGTGTCAATAATGCTAAAAAGCCCGCAATTAAACCAAATATGAATATTTCAAAATAATTTGATTTTTCAATAAAGTTTACAGAATCATAATTCGATTTGTCTAAATCAAGTTCAAGTGCATTGTACTTCCTTATATCCTCTAAGGTCACATTTTCAGACTCAGTAGTCTTAATACTATTATCAAGAACTACGTTAAAAGTTTCATTTCTGAAGATACATAGTTCATCATCACATGATGAATAATCAATTTCGACTTTAATTTGATTTAAATCTTTATCTAATAACTTTACATTTTGATTGAAATTGGCTTCATTTTCATAATAATATAGGTCCATTTTAAAGACATTATCAAAGCCAACTATGTAATTATCCTCATTGAATAATTCGTCTGCTTCAAATTTAGAAATATTATTAATGAAGCTAAATGAAGTTGGTAGAGCACCTTCATCAGGAGAAAATTGAGAATATAATTTCCATCCATTTAATATTGATGCACTAAAAGAGATATTATATTCATTATCATTAATTTTATTTACATCATAATCCCACTTAACCGGTTCAATATCCTGAGCGTTTAAAGAGAAAATTGATATAAAGCTAAAGAGTATATTTCTAGTCATTTTTCTTGATTATTAAATCACCTTTTAGCTTTGTCATACTGTGGGTGGTTGACAAAATGAGTTTACCTGAATCTGAATTAAATATTTTAATAACTTCTTTATAGTTAAAGCCAAATTCATAAAATAGATTGTGTACATAAAACTCTAACGGTTTCTTTTGCATAAGCATTTCAATATTAACTTTTATTGATTTTGAATCAATTTTAAAGAGCTCATTTTTTGTATCCTCTATTATATTATCTACAAATATCTTAGTTGAGTGTAGGTTATTGATTGTTGTTTTGAACTTTAACATAACATTATCATCAAATTCCTTAAATCTTGGAAGAATAGAGTTTCTTATCATATTCCTTTGATAATCATCACTAGAATTTGATGAATCTTCTCTATACTCTACAGAATTAAATTTTGCATAGTTCAAAATATCAATTTTTAAAACATCAAGTAGTGGCCTAAAAATTTTTTTTGTGCTTGATACAATACCTAATAATCCTTTAATTCCTGATCCTCTTGAAGAGTTTATAAGATAAGTCTCTATTTGGTCATCTAAATGGTGAGCTGTAACTAAATAATCAAAATCATACTTAGATAAAAGTTCGTCAAACCAATCATACCTTAGTTTTCTTGCCCCCTCCTGAATACCCATTTTATTCTTTTTACAAAATTCCACTGTATTAAATTCATTACTGTGACAATGAATTTTATGCTTTAAACTCCACTTTTTTACAAAATCATGATCTGTATCACTCTCATTTGATCTTAATTTAAAGTTACAGTGTGCTATAGAAAAATTTAAATTATTTTTTAGAAAAAGATCTGCAAGAACCATGCTATCAACTCCTCCGCTTACTGCAATTAAAAAATTACATTTTTCAAAAGCTTTAATCTTCTCTTTTAAGATTTTTTCAATTTTATGTTCCACTCCGTAAAAATAATTAAAGTTTAGTCAAATAACTGCTTAATAATATTTTGCATCTAAAAAAAAATTCTGAAATTGTATGATATTATCTACATTGGAAGAAAAAAACAGAAGAATTTTACCTCTGCAAATTGCAATTTTACCTCTAATCTTTTTGGTAACCTTGTTATCATTTAACCTTTATGCTAACGTATTTATTTATGATGCAGATCCTTTAGCCGGTTCAAGTCAATTTATTCTCATACTTAGCGGAGCTTTTGCAGCTTTAATTGGCAATCGATATAATGTTTCTTACAAAGATGTTATTAATAGCATATCAAATAGTATTAAGTCTGTCACACCAGCACTAATTATATTATTATGGGTAGGAGCTCTAGCTGGTACATGGATGATTAGTGGAATTATTCCTTCAATGGTATACTATGGATTAAAAATTCTTGATCCCAATATATTTTTACCAGCATGTATAGTTATATGCTCAATTATTTCAGTTGCAACTGGTAGTAGCTGGACAACATCAGCAACAGTAGGAATTGCCCTTGTAGGTATTGGAAAAGCCCTAGGAATTCCTGCAGGAATGGTGGGTGGAGCAGTAATTGCTGGTGCTTATTTTGGAGATAAATTGTCTCCCCTTAGTGATACTACGAACCTAGCTGCTGCAGTTTCAAAAGTAGATTTATTCAAACACATTAGATATTTGACACATACAACAATTCCGAGTATCTCAATTACTTTAATAGTTTTTATTATACTTGGTATATATCAGACATCTAACGGCCCAACTGATAATTCATTTTTAATTGAGTCAATTGAAAATACATTTAATATTTCGTTAGTGCTTTTTATCGTTCCAATTATTGTATTAATTATGATTGTAAAAAAGACCCCTCCAATAATAGCACTTACTGTAGGAACACTTTTAGGAGGATTATTTTCAATTTTATTTCAACCTCAAATAATTAATGAGCTTTCAGATTCCTCAAATAGCTCTATAATTACTTCATACAAAGTAGTAATAGACACTATTACAAGCAATGTATCTATAACTACTGATAGTGAAATTTTAAATGAACTTTTTTCAACTGGAGGAATGATTGGAATGTTAAATACTATTTTTTTAGTTTTAGGTACAATGATTTTTGGAGGGTCGATGGATGCAATTGGAGCAATTAAATCAATAAGTAAAGCATTACTAAATTGGGCTGATAATATTTTTAAATTATTCGCAAGTACTGTTGCTTCATGTCTAGCACTAAATTTAACTGCCTCTGACCAATATCTATCTATAGTTGTCTCTGGTAAAATGTTTGAAAAAGCATATCAGGATAAAGATCTTGCACCAGAGAATCTTAGTAGGACTTTAGAAGATTCAGCTACTGTTACTTCAGCTTTAATTCCATGGAATTCCTGTGGTGCTTATCACTCATCTGTTTTAGGAGTTAGTGTAGGTGAGTATTTTATATATGCAATATTTAATTGGATAAGTCCATTTATGACTTTATTATTCGCAGCATTTAGAATAAAAATTAGGACTTTAGCTACCAAAAACTAATTATCTAAACTCATATTTGTATTTTTGTTAAATACAAAACTTGTATGAATAGCAAGAAAAAAGCTAATAAGAGTAAGTTTAAAGTTGTATTTGGATATATTCTATTATTTTCATCTCTAGTATTGTTTGCCTCATTTATCTCCTACATTTTTAATTGGAAAGTTGACCAAAGTAATGTTGATATGATTTTCGATAGAGATATTGAAGTTGAAAATATTCTTGGTAAAACAGGAGCATACATAAGTCACCTATTTATTTATAAACTTTTTGGATTTTCCAGCTTTGTTTTTCCGATAATTTTACTTGTATCATCTTATTATACTTTATTTAATAAAAAAATCTTTGATCTTTTTGGAAAGATCAATTGGCTTTTAATGTTATTAATCTGGATCACAATCCTAAGTGGTTATTTAAAAAATTATTTCCCTGTTCAATCAGGCCTTGTTGGATTTGAAGTTAATCTGTTTTTAGAGTCTTACATAGGAAGGATTGGAATATTACTAATACTTATATTTTCGTTTATAATATCTATTGCTATATTATTTAATGTAACACCTTCAGGTACTCTTAGTTTAATTAATAACTTTTTTAAAGCTAAAGAGCAAAAGATTCTTGATTCAGAGTTAGAGATTGAAAAGGATGATATCATTGAAAATATTGATGAAGATAAACAAAATGATAATTTAATTTTAGACGAAACCGAACCCAATAATAATGTTGGCACTGATAATATATCAATTGAGGTCGAGAAAATAAATGAGGAAGAAATATCAACAAAAAATGTTGATTTTTCAAATGTTGATTCTATAAAATTTGATCCTACTCTTGAACTAAGGAGTTTTAAGAATCCCAGTGTTGATCTTCTTAAAGATTATGGAGATGGAACAATAAAAATAGATCAAGAAGAGTTAGAATCAAATAAGAATCGAATTGTTGACACCTTAAAAAACTATAATATTGGAATAAAACAAATTAAAGCCACAATAGGACCTACAGTAACTCTATATGAAATTGTTCCAGATGCTGGAGTTCGTATATCAAAGATTAAAAATTTAGAAGATGACATAGCATTATCTCTATCTGCTCTTGGAATAAGAATAATTGCTCCAATTCCAGGAAAAGGGACCATTGGTATTGAGGTTCCAAATAAGAAGAAATCAATTGTATCGATGAAGTCTCTTTTATCCTCAAAAAAATTCATTGAGTCCGATATGGAGCTTCCAATTACACTAGGAAAAACTATCAGTAATGAGACTTTTGTAGTTGATCTAACAAAAATGCCACACTTGCTAATGGCAGGTGCCACCGGACAAGGAAAATCTGTTGGAATTAATGCAATTTTGACATCAATGATATATAAGAAACATCCTGCAGAGGTTAAGTTTGTTTTGGTTGATCCAAAAAAAATTGAACTATCAATTTTTAATAAAATTGAAAGACATTATTTAGCAAAATTATCTGATTCTGATGACGCTATTATAATTGATAATGATAAAGTAATCAATACACTTAATTCTTTATGTGTAGAAATGGACAAAAGGTATGAGTTGCTTAAGGATGCAATGACAAGAAATATCAAAGAATATAATGATAAGTTTATTTCTAGAAAGCTAAATCCTGAAAATGGTCATACATTTTTACCATATATAGTTTTAGTTATTGATGAATTTGCTGATTTGATTATGACTGCTGGAAAAGAGGTTGAAACACCTCTTGCAAGACTTGCACAATTGTCAAGAGCAGTTGGAATTCATTTAATTATTGCAACTCAAAGACCCTCGGTAAATGTAATAACAGGGTTGATTAAAGCTAATTTCCCTGCAAGGATAGCATTTAGGGTAACCTCTAAAATTGATTCGAGGACAATTTTAGATACTGGTGGAGCTGAGCAATTAATTGGAAGAGGTGATCTTTTATATTCACAGTCTAACGAATTAACTAGGATTCAATGTGGTTTTATCGATACTTCAGAGGTTGAAAAATTATCAGATTATATTGGTTCTCAAACAGGTTATACCTCAGCATATATTTTACCAGAATTTTCAAAAGAGGATGGTAAAGATTCTTCAAACATATCTTTAGAGGATAGAGATTCAATGTTTGACGAAGCTGCAAGGGTAATTGTAAGTAATCAGCAAGGGTCTGCATCCCTACTTCAAAGAAAATTAAAGCTCGGATACAATAGAGCTGGAAGATTAATAGATCAAATGGAAGATGCAGGCATAGTCGGACCATTTGAGGGAAGTAAACCACGACAGGTTTTAATTACAGATTTAAATTCTTTAGAAAGCTTATTAAGTGAAATCAAAAATTAACCTTAAGTTTTTTTTAATAATTTGTTTACTAAGTTTTTCAATTGTAAAAGGACAAAATTCTGGAATTGAAATACTAAGGAAAGTAATGGAAAATACTTTAAACTTGGAAAATGCATTATATAACTTTACAATTAACACCAAGAATGAAAATGATTTGTTCCCAACAAACGGAAGATTATATGTTGAGGGTAAAAAGTATTTTATTGATACTGAAGTAATAGACCAAATTTATGATGGTTCTATGCTTTATACAATTATTCATGAAAATAAAGAAATTATAGTAACCTCTGAATCAAATACTTTTTTTAATTTTTCTCCTGTACAACTATTTAATTTTTTTAAAGATGATTTTGATATCGACATAGACAATGGAGATAATAAATCAATAATTGTAAGTGCTATAAGTAAAATTCAAGATGATATCATCTATAAGATTATTATTGATTCAAATATGCTATCAATTAAACAAATTGATTTATTAAACAGAGATAATTTAGTTTTAAGTACTTTTTTAACATTAAGTTATAATTTCAATATACCTCTTACAGGTTCTTTATTTAAATTTGATAAAGAAAAATTTAAAGATTATATTTTAATAGAAGATTGAAAATATTAGACAAATACATATTAAAGTTTTATCTGACACGATTTATTGGTGTTTTTGCGATATGTTTTTTAATCTTCATTATTCAAACTTTTTGGCTATATATAGATGAATTAGCAGGTAAAGGTCTTGACATAATTACAATTGGTAAATTTTTTATTTATTTCTCTCCTAAACTTGTTCCATTAGTTCTTCCATTATCAATATTACTAGCTTCTTTAACAACTTATGGAACTTTATCTGAAAACTATGAATTTATTGCAATGAAATCAAATGGTATTTCGATTGTTAGAAGTATGATTACATTATTTATATTCCATGTATTTCTAGGAGTTGGATCATTTTATTTTTCTAATCATGTTGCAACTTTTGGTGAGGTAAAATCATATAATCTGAGGAAAAATCTAGCTAAGCTAAAACCAACATTAAGTATACGAGAGGGAATATTTAATGACATAGGTAATTTAAATATCAAGGTTTCAAGGAAATACGGCGATAATGAACAATATTTGGAAGATATAATTCTTCATTCAATATCAGATGATGAAATAAATAGACTAGTTATAAAGGCTGAGTCAGGTGAAGTTAGGAACAATAATGATAATTTTCTTCAGTTAGTTTTAAAAAATGGAAACAGATACGAGGACTTAGTTGGCAACTCTGCCTCTGATCAACAAAAATATCCTCACAGTAGGGCTTCTTTTGATGAGTATATACTAAATATTGACATTTCAGATTTTAATAATATCGATTTGGATGAAGAAAACTACAAGTCAACTTATAAAATGCAAAAGGTAGATCAATTGAGGAGAAGTTCAGATACACTTATTAAGCAATTTCAGGAAGATAAGCTTACGTTTAGTGAAAGTTTTTTAAATGGTCATACAATGAGAAAACTTCCTAATATAAGACCAGATCAGGTTGATGAACTTGAAATAGATGGAAATACTTCATTCCTTAATATTTTAGATGATCCACAATCATATGAATTAAATAGCATACTCTCAAGAGCAGATAATGAAGCTGATATATATTTAAGACAATTGAACAACAAAAAGAAAACTTTCTTTCTTCAACAAAAACTAATTAATATTCACAAGCTAACTATGAATGAAAGATATAGCCTTGTATTCGCATGTATATTTTTATTTTTAATTGGTGCATCACTTGGAGCAATTATTAGAAAAGGAGGACTTGGATTACCATTAGTTTTATCGATAGTTATTTTTTTAACATATCATTACATTGGTGTATTTGGAAAAAATGCTGCGGAAGATAATTCATTAAGTCCCTTTTTAGGAAGCTGGATATCAACAATTGTTATCGCACCTTTTGCTTTATATCTAACAAAGATAGTATCTATGGATAGGGAATTTAATTTTAATTTATTTGATAGAATAATTTCAACTATTCAAAATTATCGCAAGAGATGAATAAAATTAATTTAGATAAAATAGAAGATGCCATCAAATCCTTTAAAAATGGAGAAATAATTATAGTTGTAGACGACGAAAATAGAGAAAATGAAGGTGATTTTATTACTGCTGCTGAAACAATTGACTCAGAGAAGATTAATTTTATGGCTAAACACGGAAGAGGTTTAATCTGTGTGCCTATGTCGGAAAATTTATGCTCAAAACTTAACCTTGAAAAAATGGTTCCAAATAATACTGACCCTCTTGAGACAGCCTTTACTGTTTCTGTTGATTTAAAAGGGAATGGTGTTACTTCTGGCATATCTGCATCTGATAGAGCTAAAACTGTTAAAGCACTAGTTGACAGTAAAACTAAACCTGATGATCTTCAAAGACCAGGTCATGTATTTCCTTTAATAGCAAAAAATGGTGGTGTTTTAAGAAGAACGGGGCACACCGAAGCTGCAATTGATTTTGCCAGATTATCTGGATTTAAACCAGCAGGTGTAATTGTTGAAATAATGAATGATGATGGAACAATGTCAAGGCTTCCTCAACTTTATGAGGTAGCTAAAAAGTTTAATCTTAAAATTGCCTCAATAGAAGACTTAATTGCATACAGAATGAAAAATGATAGTCTAATTGATAAAATTTTTGATAAAAATATTAAAACCAGTTTTGGTAGTTACAGATTAAGAGCATTTAAACAGACAAATAATAACCAGGTTCATATTGCCTTAACTCTTGGCAATTGGAAATCAAATGAAACTATTCTAACTAGGGTTAACTCATCTATGAATGATAGTGACGTTACTAAAATTTTAAAAGGAACAAATGAGATTAAATATGATGAAATTTTTGAGAAAATAAATAAAGAAGGGAAGGGTGCAATTATTTTTATTAATCAAACTCAATCACCAAAAAATATTTTAGATAAATTAATTTCTTTAATTGAACCAGCAAATAAACCTAAGGTCGATTTTAGAGATTTTGGTATAGGAGCTCAAATACTTCATGAGATTGGAATTTCTAAAATTAATTTACTAACTAATTCAAGACAGGAGGCTAGAATTGGTTTATCTGGTTATGGACTGAGTATTGATAATTATACTAAGTATTAAAGGTATCAAACCAAAGTTTAACAGCCATATATGATACCATTAGCAAAAGTGTTACCCTAATTACCTTATCACCTTTTTTTACTGACCACCTACTTGACAGCCAAGCACCAACAACAGATCCAAGAACCATCCAAAAACCAACCATCCAAAGAATCTTTCCGTCTAAAGCAAAAATTAATACTGCAGCAATTGAATATATAAATACTGAAAAGGCTTTAACAGAATTTGTTCTAAGTAAATTCATTCTATTTATTTGAGTTAACAAAAGCATTATAACAATTCCTACACCAGCCTGAAGAAAACCACCATATACACCAATAAAAAAGAACCCTATCAGTGCTCCTAAAAGATATTTTCCTGATAGCCTTTCAGGAAGATCTAAAGATGCTATTGATTTGGATCTAAATACAATAATTAATCCAACAGATATCATAATAATGGCAAGGAATCTTTTAAAGGTATTACCATCAATATCAATTGCTATTTTAGCCCCAATTATTGCTCCAAATGTTGCTATAATTCCAAAATATAAACCCCACGGGTGAGTAGTAACTCCTTTACTTCTGTAACCATAACTTGCTACAAGAGCTGCAGTTATAACCATAAGCCTATTTGTACCGTTAGCAGTAGCCTCATCTAGACCTAAAAAAAGAATTAAAACAGGGAGAGTAACCAACGATCCACCTCCGGCAAGTGTATTTACAACACCTGCGAAAAGACCAATTCCAACTAAAATTAAAATTGAATTTATATCTAAAAACATGATACTTTTAACAAGATAATTCTTTTTTATTTAGGTAAAGTTTTAATAATTTTTTTATTCTCAAAATCATGTATATTTGCAACTCCATTGGAGAAATGGCAGAGTGGTCGAATGCGGCAGTCTTGAAAACTGTTGAGGGTCACACCTCCGGGGGTTCGAATCCCTCTTTCTCCGCAAAAGAACCCTGATAGTATATACTTTCGGGGTTTTTTATACTTAATCCATAGCCCCATAAACTGCTTGAGTAATTGCAATAATATAGTCTTCGTTACTTGGAACCTTTTGGGTCATTATTATCCCAATGAGTTCTTCTTTAGGATCGATAAAAAAATGTGTTTTAAAATACCCTCCCCAATATATTTGACCATTATTTGCAGGACTAACATCTTTAGTTGTATCATATAAAACTCCAAATCCAAACCCAAACCCTCTGCTTGGACCAATGAGTTTACCAATTTGATTTTTTGTCATCATTTCTACTGTATTTTTTGATAAAATTCTTTGACTGTTTAAAGTTCCTTTATTTAAAATCATTTTACAGAATTTGAGAAAATCTTCAGTAGATGAGAATAACCCGTGAGTTCCTCCATAAACAGTATTTCCTGATGGTGGAACTTGTACATGACTATTGACCATACTCCCATCTTCGATGTTGAAGTGGACTTGCATTATCCTTTGTTGTTGATTTTTTTTAACATTATACCCTGTGTCAAACATTAATAGTGGGTCAAAGATGTTTTCTCTAAGGTATTCATTGATAGATTGTCCGGTTATTTTTTGTAAAATTAAGGCCAAAATATCTGGAGCAGCACTATAGTACCACTGTTCTCCGGGCTGGCCAATTAATGGAACTTGCATAAGCTTCTCTACCCTCTCTTCAAGTATATCATATTCAGCAGGATCAAATAGGTCATTATACATTAACTTAAAAAGTTGTTGATCAAAAATATTTTCTTCTAGCCCATGTGAAAGACCAGCAGTATGTGTAAGAAGTTGTCTGATAGTTATTGGATATTTTACATCAACTGTTGGACCATAAATTCCTGTATTTATATCTTCAATTACTTCTAGCTTTTTTAAAGGAGGATAATACTTCGATGCATTATCATCTAATCTCAATTTTCCTTTTTCTATTAGCTGCATTATTGCTACACTCATAATAGGTTTAGTCATTGATTGAATATAGTAAATACTATTTTTCTCAAGTGGAAGATTATCTTGTAAACTACTGTATCCATATGCTTCATGCCAAACAATTTCACCTTTATGATAAATTAAAGCTTCAATTCCAGCTGCTTTATTATTCCTAATTTCTTCGTTAAGATAGATTTCAAGATCTTTAAGTTTTGAAACATCTAAACTACTTTGTGCAATACAAATAGAATTAAAAGCAAAACATAAGAGTGTAATTTTGATGTATTTGATCATAATTTAACCCACAATATAAAGATCAACTTTATCCCATGAAAATTATTATGATATTTATTTATCACAATAATTTAATTTTTATCTAGTGATTAATTAAATTAAAATAGATTATTTTTAGGGCTGTTTATGAAGTTTAATTCAAAAAGTATTGGCTTAATTTCAGGTCCTTTAGCATTCACTTTAGTGTTGTTATATTTTCATCCTGAAGGCTTAAGTCCACAAGCTAACGCAGTCTTAGCATCTACAATTTGGATTGCAATTTGGTGGATAACTGAGGCAATTCCTATTGCTGTTACAGCTCTTATACCTATTGTATTATTCCCTCTGACTGGTGGGCTTGAATTATCTGAAACTACAGCATCTTTTGGACATAAATATGTTTTTTTATACGTTGGTGGATTTATAATTGCAATTGCTATACAGAAATGGAACTTGCATAAAAGAATAGCTCTTAACATAATTAATATTATTGGGACTAGTGTAATTAACATTATTTTAGGTTTTATGATAGCAACAGCCTTCATGTCAATGTGGATATCTAATACTGCGACTGCTGTTATGATGCTACCTATTGCTCTTGCAATTGTTTCCCAATTAAAAGATAATCCAGATACTGATAAAAATGAAAATAAGATATTTGGTAAAGCTTTGATGCTAGGTATAGCATATAGTGCTTCAATTGGAGGTGTTGCGACCTTAATTGGAACACCACCTAATTTAGTTTTAGCTGGAGTGGTTCAAGAATCATTTGGATATGAGATAACTTTTGCTCAATGGTTTAAGTTTGGTCTTCCTATTTCAATAATACTATTGTTTTTATGCTGGAAGTATTTAACAAGTTTTGCATTTAGTTTTAAACAGAAAGCTTTTCCAGGAGGTAGAGAGGAAATATTAAGACAATTAAATAAGCTGGGTAAAATTTCATATGAGGAGAAATTAGTAGCAATAGTGTTTGCTTTAACTGCATTCGCTTGGGTTACAAGAGATAACTTATTAAAAATTATAGTGCCGGTTATTGATGATACAATCATTGCAATGATTAGTGCTGTTATTATTTTTCTTTTGCCTACAAAGAATAGAAAGAGAAGACTATTAAATTGGGATGAAGCAGTAAAACTTCCATGGGGTATATTATTACTATTTGGAGGTGGAATGGCTCTAGCTGCTGGCTTTAAAGATAGTGGATTAGCATTATGGATTGGAACTCAAATGACATTGTTAGATGGTGTTTCACTCATCCTATTAGTATTTATCTTAATTGCATCTGTCAATTTCTTAACTGAAATAACTTCTAATCTAGCAACTACTGCAATGTTATTACCAGTTCTATATCCTATGGCTATGACAATTGATGTTCATCCATTTATTTTAATGGTTTCTGCTACTGTAGCTGCTTCATGTGCATTTATGCTACCTGTTGCTACTCCACCAAATGCTGTTGTTTTTGGATCTGGATACCTAAGAATTCCTGATATGGTTCGAGTTGGAATCTGGATGAATATTCTCTCGATTATTTTACTAACTATTTTTGTATACTTTATTCTACCATATTTATGGGATTTTGATCCTATGAAGTACATCATTCCAACTAAATAGCTTTAATCTTTTTACTAATTCAGTAATTTGAATCTTATATTATCTCCTGTTCTTAGTTGTGCTAAATCATTTAAAGATTTTTCATTTAACTGAAGAATTCTGGGGTACCCTCCTGTTGTCTGAGAGTCTCTGTGAAGAATTATTATATTGCCTGATGGAGTTAGTTGAACTGTTCCAGGAATAACTCCAGAAGATATTATTGAATTAACTCCATCCTGAATTTTCTCTAATAAATTATATGCCATTCTATTATTAATCCCAATTGAAAATTCCTCATTAAATAGAGTCTTAATGGATTCCTTACTCAAAAATTCAAATTCTGGACCTCTGAAAACATTTATAGTTTTATTTAATTCAAATTTTTTGTGAGTATATTTTTGTTCTAGTGTTCTTATATTCTTTTTAAATAAAAATATATCCCCATCTTCAATTATATTAGAATTAGTTATCTGATGATAAAATGATTTACTTCCAAGAATTGTATCAGAAATAATAGTTCCTTGGATAGATATATAGCATCTTGAGCCAATTGAAGAATTATTTATTTTAAGTATATCTCCTTTATTAACCTCAATAGCCGAATATGAACTAATTTTAATATCATTTAGTGTGGGACTAAATTCTCCTCCTGTAATACATATAACTGCTGATTTTTCAAACTCTAAGGTTGGTCCAATAAGTGTTACCTCAATTAAGGGATTATCTTTAGGGTTATTGATAATCAGATTTGCAGTTTCAGCACTTTCACTGTCCATATACCCTGAGGATGGAACTCCTATATTTCTATATCCAAATCTTCCTTTGTCTTGAATTGTTGTATAGAGACCTTTTGAAATAACTTTTATCATAACTCAATAAAATCTGGTTTATCTGGATTTTTTAAAGAAGACACATATTGGGATTTAGATATTTCTACGAATTGAATTTTGTCTCCAGGTTTACTAAAACATGGGGAATTAGACTGAAGATTAAATAATTCAATAGGTGTAATACCAATTATATTCCAACCACCTGGGCTTTCAGTGGGGTAAATACAAGTCTGATTAAGTGCAAGTCCGATTGAACCTTTTTTAATATTTAAAGAAGGTTTTACTTTTCTCTCACAATGGATTCTATTATCAGTTTTACCTAAATACATAAATCCAGGTAAAAATCCCATTGATAAAACATCATATGTTTTAGATAAATGAATTTCAATCAAATCTTGAATTGAGATATTATTTAAATCAGATACAGCTTTAATATCAGGAGCAAATTCTAGATCATAACAAATAGGAATTTTCCATACTTTGATCTTTTTGTTTTTAATATTGATTTTCTTAGGATCTATCATTTTAATTTTTTCAATTATCTCTTTTATTGAGGATCCATTATTATGAGTTATAACTAAAAGAGATTTTATAGATTGAACACAATCTTGGATATCATCTCCACAAATAGAAATAATTATATTTCGATACGATGTGAGAAGGTTTGTTAAATTTGAATCAAGATTTTGATTCCAGGTAATCAAAAATGTATTTTCATTTAAATTAAAAAATTGCATTATTCTTTATTTTTAAAAACCTCATTAATCTTCCTAAGTATTTCAATTGAATTATCCGTATCAGAATGAATACAGATAGTATCTGCCTTTATTGATTTATATATGCCATTGATAGATTTGATCTTTTTTAAATCTTTAATATTAGTAATTTGATCAATAACTAAATTTGGAGTATTAATTAGAGCATCTATTCTTTCTCTAGATACTAAAGATAAATCATCATTGTATCTTCTATCACCAAAGGCTTCATACATAATTTTAAATCCTTTTCTTAAAGCAGACTTTTCAATTTCAGAATTAAAAGGAACATATACATAACATTTATCTTTAAAATTATTTAATGTATCTAAATAAAAATTTGATAAATCCTTATCCTTAAACATCTGATTGTACAATGCTCCATGTGCTTTAATATGATGAAGTTTTATTCCGTATGATGATGCAATTGAATTTAGATTTTCAATCTGATTTAATATACTATCATGAAGTTCAGATCTTGAAATATCAATTTTCTTCCTTCCAAAATTTTCTTTATCAGGGTAAGAGGGATGTGCTCCTATGTTAACATTATTTCTTATTGAAATTTCAACACATTCAATCATACTTTGAGAATCACCTGCATGTCCTCCGCATGCAATATTACATGAGTTTATTAAGGGCATTAATATATGCTCATTATTTAACCCCTCACCTAGATCACAGTTAATATTAATCATTAGAAAATTGAAATAATTCCTCTAGCTCCTAAGACAATACTTATTATTATAATAATAGCTCCAAAGATATTCTGATAATTGTAACTATATTGACTTCCAGTGATTCTATTATTATTTACTATCCACAAAAGAATAATTGCAATTATTGGAAGAAGTAAACTGTTAGAAAACTGAGCAAACTTTATTATTTCGATCGGATTGATATCAATCATTGATACAATAACTCCAAATAGTAAAACTAATATCCAAACTAGTCTAAATTTTGTACTTTTCATTGATCCTTTCCAACCAAAACAACTTTTTGCTACGTACGATGCTGCCAAAGGGGCAGTAATTGAAGATGTTATACCTGATGCAAAAAGCCCAATTCCTAGAAAATAAATCGCAAATTTACCGTATAAAGGTTCTAAACCCTTAGCCAAATCAATGATACTGTCAACATCTTGAGTATTTACAGATGCTGCAGTAACAATTATTGATAGAGATACGATACCTCCCAGAAAAATTGATATGAAACTCTCAATTCTTGCTGTTTTAAGCTTTTTTATTGAACCCCATTTTTCAATTACAAGTGATGAGTGTAAAAATATATTGTAGGGAACTACAGTTGTCCCTATCAATCCAAGGACAATTAATATACTTTTTTCATTAACCTTAGGTGTAAATATACCAGCAAGAAGAGCACTTATATCAGGTCTTGTAATTATTGCAGTAAGAAAAAATGAGAGACTCATTAGTAAAACCAAAATAATTAAGAATCTTTCTATGATCTTGTAGTTACCTTGGTAAAGAATTACAAAAGCAATTATTCCTATAAAAAGAGGTATATTATTAATTGCCTCATAATTAATTATTCCTGATATACCAAGAGATGCACCTGTAATATTTCCTGCTTCATATGCAGCATTTCCGATTAAAATAGATGATACTATTAAAATCAGCAAAAACCTATTTAAAAAAACTGACTTAACAGATTTCCTTATTACTTCTGCAACATTCATCTTTGTAGCTAATCCTATACGAAGAGACAATTCTTGTAAAAATATTGTGGCAAAAATTGATAAAATTATAGCCCAAATTAAAGAATAGCCATAAGATACACCTGCAATGGTGCATAAAGTCACAGTTCCAGGTCCGATAAATGCTGCTGCAATTAATACTCCAGGCCCTATGTCTTTAACCCATTTCATTAAGGGATATAAATTCTATCTCCTAGAAAAATTGCATTTAAAAAAAGTCTATTAGTTCCATACCAGGCTCCTCTAAAATTTGGATTATCAGAAAACATTACAGCAATCCCATTTCCTATTTTTGAGACAACCAAAGAAACTGATTCACTAAGTATTTTTTTATTACTCTCAGAAAGAAATCCATCTATTAGAGCATTTTCTGAATATCTTACTACAGATGAATATTCATTAATTGATGGTTTTAACCAGATTGAGTTGTTTTTATATACCGGTAGCGAATTATCTGAATATCCAAAAGATAGTGGATGAGTTAAATCAATTTTAGATTTTAGTATAACTCCACCAACTTGTTCCTTACCCCTGTTCTCTGCTGCATCTCCATAATCAAGGTAACTAATTACATTGGATTCTTTCTTTTCAACAATACTCTCATCAACTATTTTGTTATCAATTAAAAATTTGGAACCTGAACCAATACTAATAATTGTATTACCACTCTCAGCCCATTTTTTTATTTTTTCAATTTGATTATTAGATAGCTTATAGTTTCCTGATACCAATACAAGTACATTATATTTATCCATTGATACATTATCAAGGTTTCTCAGTGGTATTTTTGAGATTGGCATACCAACTCTTTGATCTAATAAGTGCCAAACTTCTCCTGCTTCATATGCCCTTACTCCCGTTCCAATAAGCATCATTGCTCTGGGTTTATTTAGTGGTAAAACATTCCTACTTCCTAAATCAACTCCAGACGAACTTAAACCACTTTCGACTGAGTATATGTCTACATTATACTTTTTTTGAATCTTTTGCATTTTTTTATAAAGTTCATCTGAGTTTAATTTCTTTTGTATAGATAATGGAATTATAATAGATCCATAATTAAAATCTTTAATTCCATCAGATGTTCTAATTGTAAGTGGCTTAAATGCAGATGATGTAAATATTTCATTATCTAAAAGATTATAAATAATTGCAGGAATGTTGTAGTCCTGTGAGTCTATTATATATGCATAATTTGATTTAGGAAATTTATTGACTTCAAAAAGATCATCTATGCTATTTACTTCATCACCTGTAAAGTTTTTATTTGATGAGGAGTAGTCAATGTCATAAATATTTGCCATAGACCAGGCTGAAGCATCATAGAAGACACTATCTCTGTATTTTTCTTGAGTCTCAAAAAAAGTTCGAACCAACCTATAATTTTTTTGTGCAGTGGGCACATAAAATTTTTTTCCATCTCTAAGAATATTTATGTTGTGTATTTTTAACTTATCAATAAATGCTTTGGTTTTATTTTTATCCTTTCCTAGATTAAATATATATCCTTTGACTTTCTTTTGGTTTGCCTCAGTCATCGCAGATTTAAAAAACTTTCCTTGATAGTCTTTAAGTGATTCTTTATTTTCAACGGAGGCCATTACAGTAGTCATTCCAGATATGTATTGATTTCTTATTGTGAAAGGAAAAGTAATTTCTCCAAACTGAGTTTCCTGTATATGCCCTCTTGAACTTGCTTGTTCAAATAGTATTCCTATTCCACCCAAATAATCTGGATAAGAAGATCCATATCCTGGGTATGTTCTATCATATACTTCTCTTGTAAAATATAGGGTCCCTATCTCATCTAAGGCTTTGGCATAGTATGAGCCAAATAAAAAATTAAAATAATCATAATTCTCTTTTGGAATTACTGGTTCAAAAGATCCATTTGGCTTAAATGGAACAAAAAAATATGTACTGTTTGATCCCATTTCATGGAAGTCTGTTGTAACATTAGGCTGCCATGAATGATACCATTTGAGTTTACCTCTACTTTCTGGATGGATTCCAAGATACCAGTCTCTATTTAAATCAAACCAATAGTGATTAGTTCTTCCTCCTGGCCAGTACTCATTATGTTCTGCATCCTGAGGATCTGCAACAATAGGAGATCCTTTATAAGTATTAGCCCAATGTGTATGTCTATCTCTTCCATCTGGATTAATTGTTGGATCTAATAGAATAATAGACTGAGATAAATAATTTTTAATTTCATCTGACTCAGAACTTACTAAGGTATATGCTGTAAGAAGAGCTGCCTCTGAACTCGAAGGTTCATTTCCATGCACACCGTATCCTAAATTTATAATTACAGGAAAATCTTCAGGTTTAGCTTGATTATTATAATTCGGATGGTCTGGATCTATGTAAGAAATATGTTCGTCCCGAATTTCTTCTAGATTAGAAATTTTTTCCGGTGATGATATTGCAAGAATTAATAGTTTTCTCTTTTCATATGTATTTCCATAATAAAAAATTTGAGCTTTTTTAGAAATATTCGATAAGTACTGCATATATGATACTATTAAGTCATGCCTTGTATGCATTTCGCCAATTGGATATCCAAGAAATTCCTCTGGAGTCTTTATACTCTCATTAAATGGAGCATATTTTGAATAATAATAATCTTGAGAGGACAAAGTCCATGTTAACAATAAACTAAATATTACAATTTTTTTCATCACTATTTTTTTATAAATATATTGATTTTGAATTCTTTAACATTTGTAATGTTAGTATTTAATTATATTTGAAAAAATTGTACGAATGTATAATTATAAATTTTTATTCTTTGCTCTAGTATTTACCTTATCAATTAATGGCCAAAATAGTTGGCAACAAAATGCTAACTACAAAATATATATTGATGTAGACGTTAAGAAAAATACATTTAAAGGTAGCCAAGAGGTTTTATATACTAACAACTCTCCAGATACATTGAATAAAGTATTCTTTCACTTATATTTTAATGCATTTAGACCAGAAAGTGATATGGCAGAGAGATTAAATAATGGTGATGATAATAATCGAAGATTTGATGTTAATATTAAAGATTTAGAACCTCACGAATATGGCCAATTAAAGGTTAATAATTTAAAACAAGACGGGCTTAATATCGACTCTTTTGTCTCCGACACTATTCTCGAAGTAACATTAACAAATCCAATTCTTCCTGGAGAATCATCTTTATTTACCATGAATTTTAATGGACAAATCCCAATAACTATACGAAGAGCCGGAAGAGATTCTCCAATGGGTGTAAAGTATTCTATGGCTCAATGGTATCCAAAAATATCTGAGTACGATTACGAAGGTTGGAATACTGCACCTTATACTGGTAGAGAATTTCACGGAGTTTGGGGTGATTTTGATGTCACGATAAAAATTGACAAAGACTTTATCGTTGCTGCCTCTGGTTACATACAAGAAACAGATCCTAATAACAATAAATTAGGTTATCTATCTGGTAAAAAAAGGGTTTGGAACTTTAAAGCACCTAAAGTTCATGACTTTACATGGGCTGCAGACTCAGAATATATCCATGATATTTATCCAGGTCCAAATGGGGTAAAACTTAATTTTTATTACAAAAATGACCCAAAAATAATAGCAAATTGGAAAACACTTCAACCCGTAACTGCCGAACTAATGGATTTTTTTAATAATTATATTGGTGAATACCCCTATAAACAGTATTCTGTTGTTCAAGGTGGAGATGGTGGAATGGAGTATTCAATGTTAACATTATTAAATTACGGTGAAGAATTAATACCTCTTATCAGTGTTACATCACATGAACTAGCTCATGCATGGTTTCAAGGAGTTTTAGCTACTAATGAAATGAATCATGCTTGGATGGATGAAGGATCTGCCTCATATTTTGGTGAACTTGCTGAAAGTCATGTATTTAATATTGACTTTCATCCAATATTTACTGAAAGACCTTATCAAGACTATATTTCTCTTGCAACCTCAGGACAGGAAATGCCGCTTGCTACAAATGCAAATAGATTTAAATATAACAGAGCATATGAAGATGCAGCATATGATAAAGGATTTGTTTTTCTTAGTCAGCTAAATTATATAATTGGTGAAAAAGCGTTTGAAAAAACTATTAAAAATTATTTTGATAAATATAAATTTACACATCCCTTACCAAATGATCTTAGAAGAGTAGCAGAGCAATCATCTGGAATACTTTTAAACTGGTATTTAACTGATTGGACACAAACTACAAATCAAATCGATTATGCTATCAAAAGTGTTGAGAATAGGAAAAAAAAGTCAGTTATAACTTTAGAAAGAATTGGTCTAATGCCTATGCCACTTGAAATTCTTGTTAGATATAAAGACGGTAATGAAGAATTCTATTATATTCCTATATCTCTAATGAGAGGTGAGAAGAGTAAGCCAGAATATGCAGATAAATGGATACAGCTAGAAGATTGGTCATGGGCTTACAAAAAGTATGAATTTGAAATTAAAAGTAAAATGGAGTCAATCAAATCCATTGATATAAATCCGACTGGACTTCTTGCTGATATAGACACTTCCAATAACATAATTAAATTTGAATAGTTTGGAAAATTTTATTTTAATTTTTGAAAATATCTCATCAGTAAATAGAGCAATTATAATTGTTTCAGGGATTACATTTTTTTGGATAATTGAAGGTATTGTTCCATTTAAATTTCTTAATTATAAAAAATGGATACATTCAATTCCAAATTTTTTATTGACTGTTACTACTATAATTGTTAACTTTTTATTTGCTTTTTTATTAATTTTTGCCTCAGACTGGACATTTGAAAATAGCTTTGGTATAATTCATTTAATTAATTCAAACTATCTAATTATTAATGTTATAATTGGGATTCTAGTTTTAGACTTAATCGGAGCATACCTTCCACATTTAGTTCAGCATAAGGTAAAATTACTTTGGTATATCCATATTGTTCATCATACTGATCATAAGGTTGATACAACAACTGCCAATAGACATCATCCACTTGAAAGCATAGTAAGATTTGTATTCACATTTATTGGGATATTTATTTCTGGAGCTCCTATTGGATTAGTCCTTTTATATCAATCCATTTCAGTTTTGGCCTCACAATTTAATCATGCAAATATTCAAATATCTGATAAATTAGATAAATTATTAAGTTATATCATTGTATCCCCTAACATGCACAAAGTTCACCATCATTTCAAATTACCATATACAGATTCTAACTATGGCAATATTTTTTCAATTTGGGACAGACTCTTTGGCACATTTATGGAATTGGATAAGGGTAAAATAAAGTATGGAGTAGATACAGATATGAATGAAAAATTGAATTCCAAATTTATTAGTTTGTTGGAGAGGCCATTCAGAAAATGGCATAATCATTTTAGCTAATTTCTTTTATTTTTTCTACTAAAGAATTTATTTGAGAGTAAGTTGATTCATCACCTTTTGACATATCCTTAACCTTAAAAATATCTTTCTTCAATTCATCTTCTCCAATAATTACAACAAAATCAATCTGTTTTTTATTTGCATAGTCCAATTGCTTTTTAATTTTAATATCGCTTGGATATATTTCACAGACAATGCCATCCTCTCTTAATTTATTTATAGAATTAATAAAATTGGAGATTTTATCATTACCAAAATTTAGAAAAAGAAATGACTTAGATGAATCTAATAAATTAGGAAAAAGGTTAAGCTCTTCTAGAATTAAAAAAATTCTATCAAAACCAAATGATATTCCAAAACCGCTTAACTTAGGATTATTCTCTTGGACTAAGTTATCATATCTACCTCCTCCTCCAATAGAACCTATACTAAATTCTTTAGGAGCAGAGACTTCAACTATAGTTCCGGTATAATACCCAAGCCCTCTAGCTAATGATAGATCAAATTTTAACTCAATATTTTTTAACTCAAATTGATTACAAGTGTCAATTATTTTTTCTATCAAATCAATAGAATCTGTTGAAATTTTATTAATACTAAACTCTTCTCTTACTTTATCAATTTTATACTGATTTGATCCATCTATATTTAAAAAGAAAAGAAGTTTATCAATTGATTCAGAATTTATGCCCTTTTTCACTAATTCACCTTTAACTTGATCAATTCCTATTTTATCAGACTTATCGAGTGTCGAAGAAATTTCTGATAAATTTTCTATATTCATAATTCTAGATATACCCTCCAAAACTTCCCTGTTATTTATTCTTAAAATTAATTTTGGAAGTCCCAGTTTTTCAAAAACATAATCATATATTTTTATACACTCAACTTCATTTAAACAATTTTTTTCTCCAATTATATCAACATCGCATTGAAGGAACTCTCTAAATCTTCCTTTTTGGGGTCTATCTGCTCTCCATACTAATTGAGTTTGGAATCTTTTAAATGGAAAAGTAATTTCATTTAAATTTTGCTTTACAAATCTTGATAGAGGAACAGTAAGATCATACCTTAATGCTTTGTCGGATAATGAGTTTGCAAATCCATGCAAATTTCCATCCTTGAATGAATTAATATCTGCTTTTTTAATTTTTTCACCTGAAGATAAAATTTTAAACATCAGAGAATCTTCTTCATCTCCATATTTGTTAATTAGAGTAGACAGGTTTTCTATGGAAGGTGTTTGAATCTCTTGAAAATTGAATGATTCAAAGCTATCTCTTAAAACATTTAAAAGGAAATTTCTCTTTTTTAATTCTAATGAAAAAAAATCTCTTGTTCCCTTTGGTGTACTAAGTTTTTGAGACATCAAAAATTTAATTGATAATCAAGTAAACAATAAAGTTATGAAATTATTTCTTTTCAGGTAGAAGCTCAAAATTTAATTGAGTTGAAACTTCTCTATGAAGTCTTATGGATGCTTGATATTTTCCAATTCTTTTTATTGATTTACCTGGTATTGATATATTTTCTTTTTCAACCTCAATTTTCTTATCTATTAGAGCCTTTGCAATATCAGCATTAGATATTGATCCAAAGAGTTTACCATCAGGACCAACCTTCACTGAAAGTTTGATATCGAGTTTAGAAATTTTAGAAGCTATCTTATTTGTCTCATCAATAATTGACTTTTCCTTGAAGGCTTTTTGCTTAAGATTTTCAGCTAATACTTTTTTTGCAGATTCTGTAGCTAAAATTGCTTTTCCAGATGGAATAAGGAAGTTTCTACCAAAACCAGCCTTGACTGTTACTAATTCATCTTTAAAACCAACATTTGCGACGTTTTCTTTAAGTATAATTTCCATAATTATTTTAATAAATCTCCAACGTATGGTAAAAGAGCTAGATGTCTTGCTCTTTTGACTGCTGTTGCAACTTTTCTTTGGTATTTAAGAGAAGTACCTGTTAAACGTCTTGGCAAAATCTTTCCCTGTTCATTAATAAATCTATTTAAGAAATCTGGATCTTTATAATCTACATACTTAATACCTGATCTTCTAAACATACAATACTTCTTTTCCTTTGAAGTACTTATATCAAGAGGGGATAGATATCTAATCTCTCCTTCATTTTTAATTTTTGATTGTTCATCTATACCCGCCATAATTAACTAGCTTTTTTTGTTTTTCTATTTCTTCTTTTTTCTGCCCACTCAATTGCATCTTTCTCAAGTGTAACTGTTAAATATCTCATGACAGTCTCATCTCTTGAGAACTCCAACTCTAACGAGGATACAACATCAGCTTGGGCAGCATATTCAATAAGATTGTAAAAACCACTATTTTTATTTTGGATTGAATATGCTAATTTTTTTAAGCCCCAAATCTCCTTACTAACAATCTTAGCTCCATTTGATTTTAAAAACTTCTCATACTTGTCTACAGCTTTTTCAACTTGTTCTTCTGAAAGAGCAGGGTTTAAAATAAATACTGTCTCGTAGTTTTTCATCTTAATTTCTTAGGCCGCAAAATTAGGTTTTTAAATAATATCTGCCAAATTTATTTTTACTAAAGTATTCTCTAATTAGGGTCAACGTCTATAATGATTTTAACGCTTCTAAACTTTGAAATAGAATCAAAGCTTCTCATTATTAATTGGAATTTACTTCTAAAAATATTTAGATCGTTTAAATCTTTGAGTTTCACCAGGAACTCCTTAAGATAATTATTCTTAATTCTTGAAATTTCTGGGTATACTGGACCTAGAACTAAGCCCTTAAAGTTTGCTCTAATTGCTTTATTAAGCCAATCTGAAGAACTATTCAATTTATCAAAACTCTTATCTTTCATTGTTATCTTAATTAGTCTTACAAATGGTGGATATTTATAATCTTTCCTTTCAATCATCTGTTTATCATACATTTTTTCATAATTATTATCTAATACATTTTTAATAATTGGATGATCAGGTTGATAAGTTTGTAGAAAGACCTTACCAGTGTTATCTGACCTTCCAGATCTTCCAGCTACTTGAGTTAAAACTTGAAAAGCTTTTTCATGTGCTCTAAAATCAGGAAAGTTTAAAAAATGATCTGTATTTATAACACCAACAAGACTGACATTTTTAAAATCAAGCCCTTTTGTAATCATTTGTGTGCCAATTAATATATCAATTTCATTATCAGCAAATGAATTTATTATTGTATCAAAATCCCATTTACCCCTAGTTGTGTCCCAATCCATTCTGTTAATTCTGAATTTTGGAAAAATTTCCTTAACAACCTCTTCAATTTGTTGAGTTCCATCACCTCTGTGACCCATTGTTTCCATTCCACATGAGGAACATTTTACAGAAGCTTTTGATTGAAATCCGCAGTAATGACATCTGAGTTTATTTGAGTGAAGATGATATGTTAAACTTACATCACAATTATCACACATATGATTATATCCACATGAATTACATTGCCATTGAGGTGAATACCCTCTCCTATTTCTGAATAGAATTACCTGTCCACCTTCATCAACAGATTTATTTATTTCATCAACTAACTTTTTAGAAAAAATAGAATTGAATTCATGCTTAGGTTCAGTTCTCATATCAAGTGTACGAATAAGTGGCATTTGTATGTTTCCATACCTTTCAAATATTTCGACTAAACCATACTTACCATCTTTAGCATTAAATGCTGATTCAATTGACGGTGTTGCAGAGCCTAAGATTACTTTTGTTTTATAAATTTTTGATAAGTAGATAGCTGAGTCCCTCGCGTTATATCTAGGGGAAGGCTCTTGTTGTTTATAAGAAACCTCATGCTCTTCGTCAACAATAATCAAACCTAAATCATAGAATGGAAGAAAAATAGATGATCTTGCCCCTATGACTATCTGAGAATTTTCTTTATTTTTTTTGACATTCTCCCATACTTCAGTTCTCTCATTTAATGAATATCTAGAATGGTAAACAGATATCTTATTTCCAAAATAATTTTTTAGTTTTTGAATTATCTGAGTTGTTAATGAAATTTCTGGCAATAAATAGAGGATCTGTTGACCTTTTTTAATATAGTCCTCAATAAGCTTTATGTAAATTTCTGTTTTTCCTGATGATGTGACTCCATGAAGAAGAAGAATATCTTTTTTCTCAAGTTTTTTCTTTATTTTTTTTAAAGCATCATTTTGTAATTTAGATAATAAGTTTGACGATCTGGGTTTATCATTTAAAATATTATTGCGATCAATTTTTATTTTTCTTATAGCTATCAATCCTTTTTTTTCTAAACTTTTAATCGTTGTGTCTGAAAATCTAGCTGTCTTTTTAAAATCTTTTAGGATAATGTAGTCCTTGTTTTTTATTAAACTTATTAATAACAATAAAATTTCCTTTTGCTTGGGAGAGTTATTTAAAAGATTGAACGACTTTTCAATATTTTTTTGGCTAAATAATGAACTATTAAGAAAAATTGCATTTAAAAGTTTTGGCGAATACTTTTCCTTTATCTCGTAATTAATCTCAACATATCCACTACTAATCATTTTTTGAATTATTGGGTACGGGTTCTTCTTATTGATAATTTGAGAAATATCATTTAACTTAAGATTTTGTATACCAAGAGCATCATATATCAAAAATTCATCATCAGAAAGTTTACCATAATCATCATCCGATATTTCTTTTTTTATTATGAGACTATCGCTTTCTAGAAGAAACGTTGAAGGAACAGCAGCTTTCATTATATCTCCAATAGGAACGAAGTAGTATTTTGATAACCAATTCCAAAAATCTATTTGTTTTTGTGTGATAAGCTTGTTGTTATCATAAATAAATTCAATTGATTTAGTCTCATATGACTCAGGTTTTTTATTGTGAAGCTCTTGAACTATACCAGTGTAAATCTTTCTCTTTCCAAAACTCACAGCAACTCTATATCCAATTTCTAATTTTTTAAACTCATCATGTGTTACTTGGTAAGTAAAAGTTCCTTTTAAAGGGAGAGGTAATATTACATCTACATAGTAATTCATGCTTAATTATAATTTATTCTTTCTAATTTAGCAATTAGCCAAATGAAAAAGTTTTTTTTAGTTATAATTCTTTGTATTTCTTCAATTGCATACTCTCAAGTTCCAAACGAAAGTGTAACGGGTAAAGTTCAAAGCGAGACTTCTGAATCAGTTCTTCAAAACGTCCACGTTATTAACCTTACTAAGGTGAAAGGAACTATCACAAATTCTTCTGGAGAATTTGAAATCCAAGCAAAAGTTAATGATACACTGTACTTTTCTTACATAGGTTATAAGCCTCTAAAAATAGTTGTCACAAATGATCTAATTAGATTCAAGGATAATACTATTGAACTAACTGAACTAGCCTTTGCATTAGAAGAGATTGTGATTAAACCATATCAACTTACTGGTTATCTTGAAATAGATGTCAAAAATGCTCCCGTCAATACATCTGCTAGATATAGAATAATTGGTTTAAATCTTGGATATGAGGCGGGCAGGAGGTCTAGGTCAGGAATATCTAAAGTAATTGGTGCAATATTTAATCCTGCTGATTTTTTAAATAACTTATTTAGGAAAAAATCTTCTCAAATGGATAAATTAAGACTTATGAGAAATGACGAAGAAATAAAGAATTTATTATCAACAAAATTTGATAGAGAAGTACTTGTTCAATTGCTTGGAGTTGAAAAAATTGATATTGATGAAATTTTAAGAAATTGTAATTTTTCAGATACATTTATTCAAAAGGCAAATGACCTTCAGATAATGGAAGCTATTAATGAATGTTATGATGAATACAAGCTTCTTGAATTTTAATATACTCCTCAGTTAACTTATATTTGCCAAATGAATGAAAATAATCTCAATTCTATATCACCTATCGATGGCAGGTATTTCGATAAAACTAAAAGTTTAAAAAAGTACTTTAGCGAAAAAGCACTTATTTATTACAGATTAAAAGTTGAGATTGAATACTTTATTGCTTTATGTAAAGAAAAAATTCCTCAATTAAAAAGTTTTAATCAAAAAAAGTTTGAGGATTTAAAAAAAATCTATCTTGATTTCTCTATTGATGATGCAATCGAAATAAAGAAAATTGAAAAGGTTACAAATCATGATGTTAAAGCTGTAGAATATTTTTTAAGGCAAAGGTTTGATGAACTTGGCATTTCAGAATTTAAAGAATTTATCCACTTTGGTTTGACTTCTCAAGATATAAATAATACTGCTATACCTCTATCAATAAAAGAATTTATTAATGATGTATACTTAGTTAAGATAAATGAATTATTAAGCCTGATTGAAATTAGAGCAGATGATTATGAAAATATAACCATTATTTCTAGAACTCATGGTCAACCAGCATCACCCACAAAATTAGGTAAAGAATTTATGGTCTTTTGGACTAGAATAAATGAACAATTAAAAAGTTTAAAGCAGATACCAAACTCTGCTAAATTTGCTGGTGCAGTTGGAAATTTTAATGCACATAAAGTTGCATACCCAAATATTAACTGGAAAAAATTTGCAAAGAATTTTGTAGAAAAAAATCTTAGCTTAAACTATTCCTATCCAACTACTCAGATTGAACATTATGATTCATTTGCATCACTTTGCGATAACTGCAGGAGAATAAACAATATTTTACTAGATATGTGCCAAGATATATGGTCATATATTTCACATGATTATTTTCATCAAAAAATTGTTGATAAAGAAGTAGGTTCATCAGCAATGCCACATAAAGTAAATCCAATTGATTTTGAAAATGCAGAGGGTAATATTGGAGTTGCTAATTCAATTTTTGATTTTTTCTCAAATAAATTAACAAGATCAAGGCTTCAAAGGGACCTATCTGACAGCACAGTTTTGAGAAATGTGGGTGTTCCATTTAGCCATACTCTGATTTCTTTTGAATCAATAATTAAAGGGCTGAATAAGATTTATGTAAATCAAGAAAAAATAAATACAGATATTGAAAATAATTGGATAGTTATATCTGAGGCTATACAAACAATTTTAAGAAGGGAGGGATTTGAAGATCCTTATGAAATAATGAAACACCTTACAAGAAAAAATTCTAAATTAGATAAAGAATCTATTCATAGATTTATTGATAATTTAGACGTAAATAATAATATTAAATTAGAATTAAAAAAAATAACACCATATAACTATACAGGAATTGATTATGAAAAAAATTAAATTTTACACAATACTTATCTTACTTCTTGCAGGCTGTTCAAAGGATGCAGATGAAGTGGTTGAAACTAACGAAGTAGTTAATAATAATAATAATAATAATAATGCTCAAACTGAGGTAATAGATGAATTAAAGATTGATATAAATGATTTTATTTGGGAGGGATTAAATTTTTGGTACTATTGGCAAGAAAATGTCCCAAATTTAGCTGATACAAAGACTAATGATGCAGATGCTTATTTTGACTTTTTAAATAGGTATGGTCCCGAAGATTTTTTCGAGTCATTGTTACATCCAGATGATAGATTTAGCTGGATTATGGATGACTATGATGTTTTAGAACAAAGTCTTGACGGTGTAGTGACTGAAAACGGTATGGAATTTGGATTATTCCTAGAATGTAATAACGAAGATGTATTCGGTTGGGTTAAATATGTTCAAAAAGATTCTGACGCAGAAGCTAAGGGTATTGAAAGAGGGATGTTCTTTAATGAGATTAATAATGTTAGGATGAATCGAAACAACTATAGGAATTTATTATTTGGCGACTCAAAATCATACACAGTAGGATTATCATTAATTGAATTTACTGATACGAACGGATGTGTAACTATGTATTCAACTGGTGATTCATATGCTCTAAATGAGTCAAAGCTTGTACAAGACCCTATTTATATTCATGATATAATTGAAACAGGAGGTAAAAAAATTGCATATCTTATGTACAATCAATTTGTTGGATATGTTGAATCAGAGGGAATAGACCATAATTATGAATTGATGGATTTATTTGCCGAGTTTAAAAATAATAATGTTGATGAATTAGTTCTTGACTTAAGATATAATCCTGGAGGTGGCTCAACTACTCAAACGTTATTGGCATCACTAATTACTGGTCAATTTAATGGAGAAGTTTATTCTGAAAGAGTATTTAATAGTAAAGTTACAGCTGCATATGCTGATACAGACTTCAGTACTCGATTTTTTGCTTCATACGATGACCAAGTTTTTCAAAGTTTAAATCTTAATAAACTGTATGTACTTACCACAGGATCAACAGCTTCTGCAAGTGAGGGATTAATTAATAATCTATCTGCATATATTGATGTTATTCAAATTGGCGATGTTACTGTCGGTAAAAATCAAGGATCTATAACTGTTAAGGACTATATCGATAATGATGGTAATGTTAATCCTGACCATAAGTATGCGATGCAACCAATTGTTACAAAATCAGGGAATTCTGCAGGCTTTGCAGATTTTGACAATGGACTTACACCTGATATAGAAATATTAGAAAGATTAAATAATCTCGGAGTATTAGGAGATCCTGATGAAAGGCTGTTAAAAACAGCAATTGACCATATTTTAGGTAACATAACATCAATTTCCCGATCATCAAATTTAAATGAAAGTTTTGGTAGAGAACTTATCAATTTCTCAGAATTAAAGAAGCAGTACCTAATTATAGATGATATTGAAATAGACTTTGACTAGTTTTATTTGGTTAAATACATCTTTCTTCTTGAATATAATTCGAAGAAATCATCATCATTCAAGTCATTGATAAATAGAATACTCTCACCCGTACTTTTCATTTCGGGGCCTAGCTGTTTATTTACATCTGGGAATTTGTTAAAAGAAAATACAGGTTGCTTTATAGCGTAACCTTGCAGCTTTGGAGAAAATTTAAAATCTTTTAGTTTATTTTCACCAAGCATTACTTTTGTAGCATAGTTAACATATGGTTCTTTGTAAGCTTTAGAGATAAATGGTACCGTCCTAGAAGCTCTGGGATTTGCTTCAATTATAAAGACTTTATCGTCTTTAATTGCAAACTGGATATTAATTAATCCTACAGTATTTAGAGCTAATGCAATTTTTTTTGTATGATCTCTAATTTGTTTAACTGTAAACTCACCAAGATTAAATACAGGTAGAGTTGCATTTGAATCACCTGAGTGAATACCACATGGCTCAATATGCTCCATTATTCCTATGATATAAACATCTTCTCCATCACATATAGCATCAGCTTCAGCCTCTATTGCCCCATCCAAATAATGATCTAACAATAGCTTATTGTTTGGAATTTTTGATAATAAATCAACAACATGCTCCTCAAGCTCCTCCTTATTGATGACAATTTTCATTCCTTGACCACCTAAAACATACGATGGTCTGACTAATATTGGAAAGTTGAGTTTATCTGATAACTCTACAGCTTCTTTTGCACTTGTAGCTACACCAAAATCAGGATATGGTATATTATTTTCTTTAAGAAGATTGGAGAAACTTCCTCTATCCTCAGCTAGATCAAGAGACTTAAATTCTGTTCCAATTATCTTGATATCGTAACGATCCAGTTTTTCGGCCAATTTAAGTGCAGTTTGTCCACCCAATTGTACGATTACTCCCTCAGGTTTTTCATGCCTAATTATATCATAAATATGTTCCCAAAATACTGGCTCGAAGTAAAGTTTATCTGATATATCAAAATCTGTTGAAACAGTTTCTGGATTACAATTTATCATAATAGTCTCGTAACCACACTCACTAGCTGCAAGAACACCATGCACGCAACAATAATCAAATTCAATTCCTTGACCAATACGGTTAGGCCCTGAACCTAAAACGATAATTTTTCTTTTATCAGTGACTGTACTTTCATTTTCAGAAAATTCTTTATTATCATTTGTCTTTATTTTTTCTTCAAAAGTAGAGTAATAATAAGGGGTTTGTGCTGGAAATTCAGCAGCACAAGTGTCAACTAATTTGTAAACTCTATTAATACCTAATTTATCTCTCTTTTTATAAACTTCACTTTCAAGACATCCAAGCATATATGCAATTTGTCTATCAGCAAACCCTTTTTGTTTTGCTTCAAGAAGCAAGTCATAATCAATTTTTTCAATATCTAATTTAGAAATCACCTGTTCTAAGATATTTAGTTCTTCATACTGTTTCAAGAACCACATATCAATTTTTGTTAAATCATATATTCTATCTAAAGGAATACCTGCTTGTATTGCATCATAAATTACAAATACTCTATCCCAGCTAGCATTTGTTAGTTTACTTATAATGGTATTATAATCTTTATAACCTTTTCCATCAGCTCCAAGTCCATTTCTTTTAATTTCAAGTGATTGAGTTGCTTTATGAAGAGCCTCTTGAAACGATCTTCCAATACCCATTACTTCGCCAACTGCTTTCATTTGTAGGCCAAGAGTTCTGTCAGAACCTTCAAATTTATCAAAGTTCCATCTTGGAATTTTTACAATAACATAGTCAAGTGTTGGTTCAAACAAAGCTGAAGTAGATTTTGTAATTTGATTGTTTAATTCATTTAAGGTATAGCCTAGGGCTAATTTTGCTGCAATTTTAGCAATTGGATATCCTGACGCTTTAGAAGCTAATGCAGATGATCTTGAAACTCTAGGGTTAATTTCAATAGCAATAATATCTTCATTTTCATCTGGACTTACAGCAAATTGAACATTACAACCACCAGCAAAGTCTCCAATACTTTTCATCATTTTTATAGCCATATCTCTCATTCGTTGGTAAGTGGTATCAGATAATGTCATTGCGGGTGCTACAGTAATAGAATCTCCAGTATGGATCCCCATCGGATCCATATTTTCAATAGTACATATAATTACGATATTATCGTTTTTATCTCTTAATAACTCTAACTCATATTCTTTCCAACCAATAAGAGCTTTGTCAATTAGAACTTCGTGAATGGGAGATGACTCTAATCCTCTTGTTAGTAAGTCATTAAATTTATTTTCCTCAAACACTATTGATGCTCCTGTTCCACCTAAAGTAAAAGAAGGTCTAATTACAAGTGGAAAGCCAAATATTTGAGCAATTTCTTTACCTTTTAAGAAAGAGGAAGCACTTTCCGCAGGGGCAACGGGAATATCAATTTCATTCATAAGATTCCTAAACTTTTCTCTATCTTCTGTAATTTCAATTGCATCAATATCAACACCAATGATTTTAACATTAAACCTTGACCATATTTCTTTTTCTTGGGCCTCAATACACAGATTTAAAGCAGTCTGACCTCCCATTGTTGGTAATACAGCGTCAATTTCATTATGAATTTCTAATATTTCAATGATTGATTTTGTTGTAAGAGGTTTTAAATATATATGATCTGCCATTGAAGGATCAGTCATAATGGTAGCGGGATTGGAATTAATTAAGATAGTCTTAATTCCATCTTCCTTTAAAGATCTTAATGCTTGAGATCCAGAATAATCAAATTCACATGCTTGACCAATAATTATAGGTCCTGAGCCAATTATAAGAATTGATTTAATTTTTTTATCCTTGGGCATAAAATCACACTAAAATATAAAAAAAAGGTGCTGTAAAAGCACCATCTAAAAAAAGTTATTAAAAATTATTTCTTATGACGAGATTCATCTGAAACGGATAATCTTTTCCTACCTTTAGCCCTCCTACTTGCTAAAACTCTACGTCCATTAGCAGTTGACATTCTTTCCATGAAACCATGCTTATTTCTTCTCTTTCTTTTAGATGGTTGATAAGTCCTTTTCACTTTAGTAATTTAATCGCTGGCAAATATAATATCTTTTTATTCAACTTCATATAAATATTTTTAAATTGTAAATTAGCATTATATATGATACCAAAAATTATTAAGCTTATAGCGTCAGTTTCTCTTTTTGGGTATGGAGTATTTCAAATAACTGAAACATTTATTGGAAATGGAATATTTCTCATAATTCTATCAATCTTGCTGATTGTACTGTATTTTAAAAATGAAGTTTTAATATTTGCATTCTTAAGTTTAAGGAAACAAAATTTTGATAAAACCGAAAGAATTCTCAAATTAATAAGAAATCCTAAATCTGCTTTGGTAAAAAAACAGCAAGGATTTTACTTTTACCTCCATGGGTTAATTCAATCTCAGAAAAATCTGACAATTGCTGAAAAACATTTTCGCGAGGCCTTAAAGCTAGGATTAAATATGAGTCATGATGTTGCAATGGCTAAACTTAGTCTTGCAGGAATTATGATGCAAAAAAGAAGAAAAAGAGAAGCCCAATCATTACTTACAGAGGCAAAGACATTTGATAAACATAATATGCTAACTGCTCAAATTAAGTTAATGCAAGAGCAGATGAAAAGAATTTAGTAATAGGTTTTTTTATCGTAAATAGATTTTTTTTATCTTTGCTGTCCGACTTTTTTGTTTATGAGCGAAATAACATTAGAAAATAATGAGTTTTTAAGACAGTTTGAAGTAAAAGTATCAGACTCATTAGCAAGAATAGAATACGCAGAACAAGAAAGGAAGATTTTTCTTACCAAAATTCATATACCTGAAACTATTAAGGATAAATCCTTTGAGGAAGACTTTATAGTAAAAGTTCTAGAATTTATTGAAAGTAAAAATTTGAGAGTTGTGCCAACCTCCCCAAGAATAGCAGGCTTTGTCAGAAAAAATAAATCCTTTAAGCATTTATTACCTGTCGGAATAAAGCTTTAACTAGATTGCAAATCCTTCTGGATCAATCTCACTAAATTTCATTTGTTTAATGGTTCCCGCCAATTTTGGATCCCAAATTGTTCTAAAACGAAGATAGTTTTCAGAGAAACCTTCTATGTATCCGTTCTTATTTTCAGACTCAAATAAAACATTATGTTCAGTACCAATGTTACTTTTATAGAAATCGGATTTTTTTCTACTTGAAAGAAGTCTCAAAAGCTTACTCCTTTTAGATCTAGTATTTGGATTGACAATTTTAGGTAAAGTTATTGCATGTGTATTATCTCTTTCAGAATATGTAAATACATGAAGGTATGACACATCAAGTGACTCTATAAAATTCATACTATCTAAAAATTTATCATCGTCTTCTCCAGGAAAACCAACAATCACATCAACTCCGATTGATGCCTCTGGCATTAATTCCTTAATCATTTTGATTCGACTTTTGTATAGACTTGAATCATATCTTCTTCTCATGAGTTTAAGTACAGAGTCACTTCCGCTTTGAAGTGGAATATGAAAATGAGGAACAAATTTTTCACTTTTACTTATAAATTCAATTATTTCATCAGTAAGTAAATTAGGTTCAATTGATGAGATTCTAAACCTAATATTTGTTTCTAGATTTTCAATTTCTTTAATTAAATCATAAAAATTACATTTATTATTTTCTTCGTCATTTTTACCATAATCACCGAGATTAATGCCTGTTAGCACAATTTCTTTTATTTCCTGAGAGTCAATTTTTTTTATATTTTTTAAAATATTAACTATGGTATCACTTCTAGATTTACCTCTTGCAAGTGGGATTGTACAAAAGCTACATTTGTAGTCACAACCATCCTGTACTTTAAGAAATGCCCTAGTTCTGTGATTTAATGAATAGCTTTCTTTAAATAAGTCAACCTCATTTATGTTACATGAATGAACTTTATTAGAAAGATCATTATCAATGTTTTTTAAATAATCCAATAAATTAAACTTATCAGATGCGCCAAGGACTATATCTACTCCATCAACATCAAGTAGCTCCTTAGGTTTTAATTGTGCATAACAACCTATAGCAGCAATAAATGCGTCTGGATTGATTTTTTGTGCCTGCTTTACATAATACTTGAATTTTTTATCTGCATTTTCCGTAACAGAGCATGTATTAATAACATATGCATCTGCATAATCCTTAAAATCAACAATCTCATAGTCGTTCTCTTTCAAGGATTTTGATATATATGAAGATTCAGAAAAGTTTAATTTACAACCTAGAGTATAAATAGCAACAGAAGAAATCTTTCTTTTAGACCTAGAAGATATGTTTATTGAAGACAAAACTTGGGGTATTATGAATCAGATTCTTCTTCAGAGGATTCGGCAGTAGCCTCTTCAGCAGGTGCCTCTTCAGCAGGTGCCTCTTCAGCAGGTGCCTCAGCAGTAGCCTCTTCAGCAGGTGCCTCTTCAGCAGGTGCCTCAACAGCAGATGCCTCAGCAGGTGTCTCTTCAGCAGATGCATCGTTAGTGGCAGGCTGATTAAAGTTTGCATATTTACTTCTAAACTTATCAACTCTACCAGCAGTATCTACAAGCTTAGACTTACCAGTATAATAAGGGTGAGATGTTCTTGAAATCTCTAATTTAAAGAGCGGATACTCAACACCATCAATTTTTGTGGTTTCTTTAGTTTCTACAGTCGATTTAGTAATAAATACATCGTTATTGGACATATCTTTAAATGCCACTAATCTATAGTTTTCAGGATGTATATTACTCTTCATAGCCTAAAAGTGAGTGCAAATTTAAAATTTTTTTCATATATCCTATCATTATAATTGCTTAATTTTGCTTTTCACAATTAATACAAAAGAAATGATTCAAACTAACGGAACAATAAAATCAGTAATAATAAATTATGGACTTTTATTAGGAGGAATAACAGTGGCATTTTCACTGATGTTATTCCTAATGGATATGCATATTGAACAAGGCTCTCTCCAAAGCATAGTTAACTTGGTATTGACAGTTGGAGCAGTTGTTTTTGGACAATTAGCTTTTAAAAAAGCAAACGAGGGTTTCATAAGTTTAGGGCAAGGCTTTAAAATTGGACTTGGTATATGTGTTTTGGGATCAGTTATCGGGACTGTCTATGGAATTCTTCAGATGACAATTCTTGACCCAGATACAATGACTAAAGTAATGGAGTATTCAATTGATCAGGCAATTGAGCAAAATCCTGAACTAACAGATGAGATGATTGAAGCAATTGAGGGAAGTATCGAGTTCTTTCTTTCACCTTCAATGATTGCTGTATTTGGTATTGCTTCATCTTTATTTTTTGGTAGTATAATTTCATTAATTACTGGATTAGCACTGAAGAAAAATAAACCTGCTTAATATAATTTATGGATGTTTCTGTCATCATACCTCTTTTTAATGAATCTGAGTCACTAAAAGAACTTGATGATTGGATTTCACTTTCATTTAAATATGAAGATTTTGATTATGAGGTTATATATGTTGATGATGGCAGTAATGACTCATCATGGGATATTATTAAAAGTATAACTATTAGTAACTTAAATCGTAAAGGAATTTCTTTTAATAGAAATTATGGAAAATCACAAGCTTTAAGCCTTGGTTTTTCAGAAGCAAAAGGAAAGTATGTTGCTACGATGGATGCTGATCTTCAGGACTCACCTGAAGAAATACCATTGATGGTAAAAAAGCTAATAGACAATGATCTTGATTTGATCTCTGGTTGGAAGAAGAAAAGGCATGATTCTTTTATTACTAAAAGAGTCCCTTCTTACTTTTTTAACTTAGTTGCAAGAGTCTTTTCAGGAATTAATCTAAATGACTTTAACTGTGGTATAAAAGTATACAAAAATGAAGTTGCTAAGTCAATTAGTTTATATGCAGATATGCATAGGTTCATTCCAATACTTGCAAAGAATAAAGGATTTAATAGAATAGGTGAACATGTTGTAAAACACCAAGCAAGAAAATATGGGAAAACTAAATTTGGTAATGAGAGATTTATAAGAGGGTTCCTTGATATAATTACTTTATGGTTTACTGAAAAATTTGGCAGGAGACCAATGCATTTTTTTGGGACTTTAGGTACCATAATGTTTACAGTTGGTATTTTGTTTACAATTTATCTTGGGTATAATAAACTTTTCATAGATACTTCCTCAAGATTGATAACATCAAAACCTGAGTTCTATATTGCCTTAATTACAATAGTATTAGGTGCCCAATTTTTTATAGCTGGTTTTTTAGCTGAGATAATAATTAAATTTAATATTAGTAAAAATAAATACTCAATCAAAGAGAAAACTTTTTAGATGAATTACTTTACAAGGGTTCTAAAATATGGTCTAGATTATACTTATTATGGAGTATTGAATATTATATTTAATATACTCTATGCAATTTTTAGTGCTCTAGCTTTTGTATCATTTATTCCAATGCTTGATGTACTTTTTAAACAGACAAAGGACGTGTATAGTGAACCAGAGTATTCTGGAATCAGTAATATAAGAGAATACTTAGAGGATTACTTTAACTATTATATATCAAGACAATTAGAAACTGATATTTCATCAACTCTAATTTTAGTTGTTGGGATTGTGATTTTCTTTTTTTTGATGAAAAATTTATTCAATTACCTGGCACTCTATAATATAACTTTTGTAAAAAATGGATTACTTAAAAACTTACGAGGTAAACTATATTCAAGAGTAATTTCAATGCCAATTTCATATTTCTTAAATAAGAAAAAAGGTGATTTGATGTCAAGGATTACTGCAGATATACTAGAAATTCAGACTTCATATCTTTCTATTTTAGAGCTAATGGTTAGAGAACCACTAACAATTTTATTCACCTTAATTGTAATGTTTACAATAAGTCCTGAGCTAACTTTATTTGTGATCCTTTTTATTCCGATCTCAGGATTTATAATTTCAATAATTGGAAAAAAACTTAGAAAAGATTCTAAAGAGGTTCAACAACAACAAAGTAATTTTCTTTCTATGATTGATGAGACTATAAGTGGACAAAAAGTTATTAAGTCTTTTCTTTCGGAGTCGTATTTTAATCAAAAATTTAATAGTATAAATCAAATGCTATATAAATTTTCGAATAAAGTAATAAACAGGAAAAACTTAGCAGGTCCATTTAGTGAATTCATGGGTATTTTAGTTATTGGAGTTCTTTTATGGTTTGGAGGTAAAATGGTGTTAATTAATGAAACAATTTCTGGAACAACTTTTATTGTATTTATGGGTCTTGCTTATAATATTTTAACTCCGGCTAAAAATTTAAGTAAGTCTTTTTACAGTATTAAAAAGGGAAATGCTGCAGCTGAAAGGGTATTTGAAATAATTGAATTTCAACCTGACAATGATTCAAATAGAGACCAATTACTTGAAACATTTAATGATAAAATAGAATTTAAAAATGTTGATTTCTCATATGGACAAATAAAAATATTAGATAATATTTCTTTCTCAATTAAGAAAGGTGAGAGTGTTGCTTTGGTTGGATCATCTGGAAGTGGAAAAACAACTATTGCTAACCTATTAAATGGCTTCTATAATTCTAACTCTGGATCAATAAGCATAGATGGAATGGAAATCTCTTCAATTACTCGTGATTCTCTTTATAAGAATATATCTATTGTTACACAAGAGTCAATCCTTTTCAACGACACAATTATGAATAATATAAGAATTGGAGATTTAGACTCTATGGACGAAGATATTGTAAATGCTGCCAAAGAAGCGAATGCTCACGAATTTATAATTCAACAAATTGAAAAATATGATACAAATATTGGTGATTATGGAGGAAAGCTTTCAGGTGGACAGAAGCAAAGACTAACAATTGCTCGTGCAATGCTTAAGAGTCCATCCATTTTAATTTTAGATGAAGCTACATCCTCTTTAGATAGTGAATCTGAAAAGAAAATTCAAGATGCAATTGATAAGTTAATGTTGGATAAGACTTCACTAATAATTGCTCATAAGTTTTCAACAATTAAAAAATGTGATAAAATAATTTTAATTGACAAAGGCAGGATAGTAGCAGAAGGAACACATGATGAACTTATTAACTCAAATTCTTCATATAAAAATATGAATGAACTTCAAATGTAATTTTAAATCAACTAAATTTACAGCTTAATATTCTGAAATGATATTATTTTTTGGTGATTCAAAATCAAAAGTGTTTGCTGTAGAAACCTCTGTAAAATTATCAGCTGAAAATTTAAAAAAAATATCCTGGGCACTTAATTCGCCAATAATTAATAAAGATATAATTGAGGAAAAGTTTATTGGACCGAAGTCTTCAATGATTTCTCCTTGGAGTACGAATGCAGTTGAGATAACAAAAAATATGGGAGTTGAATCATTAGTTCGTATTGAGGAGTTCGATAATGTAATAATTAATAAATCATTCGACAGAATGATTCACCAGAAATACGATGAATTAAATCAAAAAATTTTTGCTAGTATTCTAAATCCAGAGAAAAAAATAATTATTGATAATATAAAAGCTTACAATGATGAACAAGGATTAGCACTAGACGAGTTTGAAATATCATATTTAGAAAAATTATCAAAAAAAATAGGAAGATATTTAAGTGACTCTGAGGTTTATGGATTTTCTCAGGTAAACTCTGAACATTGTAGACACAAAATATTTAATGGAAAATTTATAATTGACGGCATAGAAAAAAAAGAGAGCTTATTTAGTTTAATAAAAAACACTTCAAAGGCAAATAAAAATGGTATTGTTTCAGCATATTCTGATAATGTAGCGTTTATTAAAGGTCCCAATATTGTTCAATTTCAACCTAAATTTTCTGATAAAAGTAGCTTCTACATAAATAAAGAAATAAATAGTATAATCTCACTGAAAGCAGAAACACATAACTTTCCAACAACTGTTGAACCGTATAATGGAGCAGCAACAGGTTCAGGTGGAGAAATAAGAGATCGTGCTGCAGGGGGAACAGGTTCCATACCATTAGTAGGATCTGCTGTATACATGACTCCATATTCGAGATTAGATAAGAATAAACTATGGGAAAAAAATATACCAGAAAGAATTTGGAAGTATCAAACTCCTTTGGATATTTTAATAAAAGCATCTAATGGTGCTTCTGACTTTGGTAATTGTTTTGGTCAACCACTAATAGTTGGTTCTTTATTTACATTTGAACATCATGAAAACAACGATTTGCAATCTTTTGATAAAGTTATAATGTTAGCAGGTGGTGTTGGATTTGGAGAATTGAGTCAGGCAATGAAAAGAACCCCGGAAAAAGGGGATATAATAGTACTTCTTGGAGGAGATAATTATAGAATAGGTATGGGTGGGGCCTCTGTTTCATCAACAGATACCGGAAGTTATAATGATGCGATAGAATTAAATGCCGTTCAAAGGTCTAATCCTGAAATGCAGAAAAGAGTGACAAATACGATTAGATCTTTATTTGAGATGGACGAAAATCCAATAATATCTATTCATGACCATGGAGCAGGTGGACATCTTAATTGTTTTTCTGAGTTAGTTGAGGATATTGGAGGTGAAATATATTTAGATTCACTTCCTATTGGAGACCCCTCTCTATCATATAAAGAAATAATTGGTAACGAATCTCAAGAGAGGATTGGTATAATAATTAAAGAGAAAGATTATGAATTGGTAAAAAAAATTGCTGATAGAGAAAGAGCTCCAATATTTAAGGTTGGGAAAATTACAGCTGATAAAAAATTTAGAGTAAAAGATAGATCAAATGATATTGAGACTATTAATCTTGATTTAGATAGTCTTTTTGGTGATGCGCCAAAAAAAATTATGATTGATTCATCAATTGAGTCAAATTACATGGAAATTGAATATGATAGCAAACTCTTTAATGAGTACTTGGAAAATGTTTTAAAAATAGAAGCTGTTGCATGCAAAGATTGGCTTACAAATAAAGTTGATAGATGTGTAACTGGAAGAATTGCTCAACAACAAACTGTTGGAGAGATTCAACTTCCTCTTGCTAACTGTGGAGTTGTTGCATTAGACTATACTAGTTATGATGGAATTGCATCATCAATCGGACATTCTCCAGTTTCTGGTTTAATCGATGCAAAAGTTGGAAGTATAAACTCTATAGCAGAATCTTTAACAAATATTGTATGGGCTCCTCTTAAAGACAGAATAAATTCAGTTTCTCTATCTGCAAACTGGATGTGGCCATGTGGAAATGAAGGTGAAGATTCGAGATTATATGACGCTGTAGAAGCATGTTCAGATTTTGCAATATCATTAGGTATAAATATTCCAACTGGAAAAGATTCACTATCAATGGTTCAAAAATATGATGAACAAAAAGTAAAATCTCCTGGTACTGTAATTGTATCTGCATCTGCTCATTGTATTGATATTAGAAAAGTAATTAAACCTGTTCTAAGTAAAGAAAAAGGTGAGATTTTTTATATAAATCTTTCTTCAGATGACTATAAATTAGGAGGATCATCTTTTGGCCAAACTCTAAATAGAGTTGGATCCGAATCACCTACTGTTATAGATTATAAAAAATTTAAAAGTTCATTTAATTTAATACAAGATTTAATAATTGATGACAAGATTATATCAGGTCATGATATCTCATCTGGAGGATTAATTACCTCATTACTTGAGATGTGTTTTACAAGTAATAATGTTGGTATGAATATTAATCTTAATCAAGTTGATTGTAAAGATTCAATTAAATTGCTTTTTTCTGAAAATCCAGGAGTAATAATTCAATCAGAAATAGACTTAACTAAAGTATTCTTTGACATAGGTGTAGATTGTTATAGGATTGGTAAAGTAAATCTAGATGGAAAATTAAATATATTAAACTATGAGGATGAATTCTCTTTTGATATATATACATATAGGGACATATGGTATTCGACTTCTAAGGACTTTGACAAAAAACAGACACTAAAAAATAAATCCAGTGAAAGGTATAATAATTATAAAAAACAGCCTCTTAAATTCTCGTTCCCTAAAAATTTTAATGGCTCATTACTCTCAAGTAATAGAAATAAAATTAATGCTGCTGTATTAAGAGAGAAAGGCAGTAATTCTGAGAGAGAAATGGCATTTATGATGAGTGCTGCAGGTTTCAATGTTAAAGACATACACATGACAGATATAATATCTGGTAGAGAGAGTCTAGAGGATATTCAACTTTTGGTTGCAGTTGGAGGGTTTTCTAATTCAGATGTTCTTGGATCCGCTAAGGGATGGGCTGGTTCATTTATTTTTAATCCGATTGCTAAAAAAGCACTCGAAAATTTCTTTGATAGAGATGACACTCTATCCCTTGGAGTATGCAATGGTTGTCAATTATTTATTGAACTTGGGTTAATTAACAAAGATCACTCTGATAAACCTAAAATGTTACATAATGAGTCTGGAAAATTTGAGTGCATATTTTTATCTGTTGAAATTAAAGATACATCTTCAATTATGTTAAAAGGAATGGAGGGAAGTAAACTAGGCGTATGGTCAGCACATGGAGAAGGGAAGTTTAATCTTCCATACACGGAAGATAAATATTCTATAGCAGGAAAATTTCTTTATGATTCATATCCAGCAAATCCTAATGGTTCAGATTTCAATACAGCAATGCTAGTTTCAAATGATGGGAGACATCTTGTAATGATGCCACATTTAGAAAGGTCAATTTACCCTCATAACTGGGCTTATTATCCTGAAAATAGAGACGATAAATTTTCTCCATGGATAAAAGTATTTGACAATAGCTATAAATGGTTGTCAAAAACCTAATTTGATTTTTTTAATTTAGTTAGAAATAGTTTATTTTATATTATAAATGTTTGATTTACAATATTTTACTTTATATTAATAAATGTGAGTATTGTAAAAATTTAGGTGTTTATAAATGTTAGAAAATTAAAAAAACGAATTTTAAATAAAATTTAAATATGCCCACAAAAAATAAAACAAAACTTAAAGGTGGTGAGTTCATTTTAAAAGAATCACTATCAGATGAAATTTTTACTCCTGAGGACTTTTCAGAAGAACAGTTAATGATGAAAGATACCATAATTGATTTTATGGATAGAGAAATATGGCCTGACAAAATGAAATATGAAGAAAAAAATTATGACCTTACTGTACAGGCAATGAAGAAGATTGGGGAACTAGGTTTACTTGGAGTATCTCTTGAAGAAAAATATGGCGGTATGGGAATGGACTTTGTTTCAACTATGCTTGCTGTCGACTACGTTTCTGGAGTATCTGGATCTGTAGCAACTGCCTACGGTGCTCATACAGGTATAGCAATTCTTCCGATTTACTTGTTTGGAAACGAAGATCAAAAACAAAAATATTTACCAAAGCTGACATCTGGAGAATGGTTTGGATCATATTGTTTAACTGAGCCAACTGCAGGTTCTGATGCAAACTCTGGTAAAACAAAAGCAGAACTAAGTGATGATGGTAAACATTATAAAATTAATGGACAAAAAATGTGGATATCTAATGCCGGATTTGCTGATTTATTTATAGTATTTGCAAGAATTGAAGATGATAAAAATATTACAGCATTTATAGTTCTCAACGACCCAAATAATGGTATTAAACTTGGAGAAGAAGAGAAGAAATTAGGAATTCATTCATCTTCAACTAGACAAGTATTCTTTACAGATACAATTGTTCCTGTTGAAAATCTTCTGGGTGAAAGAAATGGTGGATTTAAAATTGCCATGAATGCTCTTAATGTAGGAAGAATCAAATTAGGTGCGGGTAATTTAGATGGACAAAGAAGATCGATAACTATTTCTACTGAATATGCAAACAATAGGGTACAGTTTAAACAACCTATCTCCAGCTTTGGAGCAATTAAAGAGAAACTTGCATCAATGGCAACTTCTTGTTATGCTGGAGAATCAGCATGTTATCGAGCAGCTAGCGATGTTCAATCTAAGATTGACGAATATGAAGCTAGTGGTTTATCTAAACAAGAGTCTGAGCTTAAAGGTGTTGAAGAATTTGCTGTTGAATGTTCTATACTTAAAGTCGCAATTTCTGAGGATATGCAGATATGTGCTGATGAAGGGGTTCAAATATTTGGAGGAATGGGATTCTCTGCGGAAGCACCAATCGAAAGCGCCTGGAGAGATGCAAGAATTGGAAGAATATATGAAGGAACAAATGAAATAAATAGAATGCTAAGCATAGGTATGATTCTAAAGAAAGCTATGAGAGGAGAACTTGATATTATGTCTGCTTATCAAGATATAATTGAAAATAAATCTCAAGAAATCTTAGAAAATTCAGAAGAACTAAATGATGAAATAACTTTAGTCGAAAATATGAAAAAGGTTTTCTTACTGTTGCTTGGTAAATCGTTTGAAAAATTTGGTGCTGAGATTGATAAGAATCAGCAGGTATTGCTGAGTCTTTCTGATTTAGCTATCGAAACATACATCTCTGAGTCAACTCTCAAAAGGACAATTAAGAACATTAATAGAACCTCAGCAAATGATCAAGAATATCAGATTAGCATGTCAAAAATTTATATATATGAAGCTTCAAAAATAATTGAAAAAAAGTCTAGAGATATTATAAACAGTGTTATTGATGATAAAAGCCAGGAAAAAATTTATGATTCTGTTTTAAACAAGTTGAAGTATTCAAATAATCCAAATATTTTTGAATTAAAGAAACATGTTGCTAATAAAGTAATTGCAGAAAACCACTATTGTTTTTAATTAGCTAATATCCAATAGCGCTTCCATCTTTTCTTGATTCGGAGGCGCCATAGTATATTTTATTTTCATAATCAATCTTTATAGCTTGATAGCCACCAAATGAGCCTAGATCATATATAATTTTATGTCCCTTCTTAATTAATTTTCGAATTTCTTTAAAATCAAAGCCTTGCTCTAAAGCTAACTCCCCACCATTATTCATAACTCCTCCTGTTGGCTGTTCATCAGACTGGTGTCTAATTCTTGGAGCATCACCAGCCTCTTGAAGATTCATTCCAAAGTCAATCAGGTTAATTACAATTTGGGCATGACCTTGAGGTTGCATAGCGCCTCCCATTAGTCCAAAGCTTACATAAGGTTTATTATCTTTTGTAATAAAAGCGGGTATTATAGTATGAAAGGGTCTTTTATTTGGCTCATAAACATTAAAATGTCCTTCCTCAAGTGAAAAAAGCTCACCTCTATCTTGAAGCATAAAACCAAGACCTGGAGGAACCATACCTGAACCCATACCTCTGTAGTTACTTTGAATTAAAGATACCATATTACCGCTACTATCAGCTGTTGTTAAATAAATTGTATCACCATTTTCAAGGTTTGCGGCTGTAACAGATTCAGCTGCTTGATTTGGATTAATCTCAGGCCTTCTTTTATCAGAGTATTCCTTTGAGATTAAATATTGGGTGGGGATTTGATTAAAATCTGTATCTGCATAATATTTTGCTCTATCTGCAAAAGCAATTTTCTTGGCTTCAACTAAATGATGTATATATTCAGCTGACCCAAAGCCCATTGATTTTATATCAAATCCTTCAAGAAGATTAAGTATTTGAAGAGCTGCTATTCCTTGACCATTTGGTGGGAGCTCCCAAACATCATAACCTCTATAGTTTGTTGATACAGGTTCAACCCATTCTGATCTATGATTTTTTAAATCTTCATATGAAAGGAATCCACCTTGTTCTTGAATAAATGTAGAAATTATATTTGCTATTTCGCCTTCATAAAATCCTTTCCTACCCTCATTTGAAATTATTTTAAGTGTATTTGCTAGATCAAGGTTTTTAAATAGTTCACCTTTTTTTGGAGATGCTCCATTAATAAAATAAGTTTCTTTAAAGTTAGGATAATTGTGAAAATTATTTGATGCTAATTCCATATAATAAGAAACGAGCTCTGTGACTGGGAAACCATTTTCAGCGTATTCAATTGCAGGTTTTAATATACTACTCATTTTCATTGATCCAAATCTTTCATTAAGCTCAAACCATCCATCAACACATCCAGGAACACTAACAGGAAGAGGACCATATGCTGGAATACTTGAATAGTTATTAGTTTTAAAGAAATCTAAATCCAAGCTACTTGGAGATCTACCACTTGCATTAAGGCCATATAATTTCTTTTCTTTTTCTATCCATATAATGGCAAACAAGTCACCACCAATCCCATTTCCAGTTGGTTCCATTAATCCAATTGCAGCATTAGCAGCTATTGCAGCATCAATTGCATTTCCACCTTTTTTTAGGATATCAATTCCAACTTGAGTTGCAAGAGGATGACTAGTTGCAACCATTCCGTTAGATGCTATAACTTCTGATCTAGTAGAAAAAGGCTCACCTGTAATTCTATCTTGAGGAAGTAGAATTAAAGAATTTAAAAATGATATAAGTATTAAATATTTTTTCATGATTTTAAAATTAAATAAAACCTTTTTCTTTCATCCAATCATCATTGTATATTTTTCCTATGTATCTACTTCCTGAGTCATGAAGCAATGCAACAACAACCTGGCCTTTTTTAAAATTAGATTTTAGCTGGATCATTCCAGCTATAGCTGCACCACATGAATTACCAGCAAAGATACCTTCTTCTCTAGCTAATTTTCTTGTATATAAAGCAGCATCTTTATCGGTCACTTTTTCAAAATGATCAATTACCTCAAAATCAACATTGTTAGGTAGAATGTCCTCACCAATTCCCTCTGTAGAATATGGATAGATTTCTTTTTCATCAAAAATTCCTGTTTCATGGTATTTCTTAAATACAGATCCATAAGTATCAATACCCCATATTTTAACACTAGGTTTCATTTTTTTTAAATATTTTCCAACACCAGAAATTGTCCCACCTGTACCTACACCTACAACAAAGTGATCAATCTTTCCATTAGTCTGTTTCCATATTTCTGGACCAGTTGATTCGTAATGAGCTGTAGTATTTGATGGATTATCATACTGATTTACATACCATGAGTTCTTTGTTTCTTCTGAAATTCTTTTGGAGACTGAATAATAAGACCTTGGATCATCAGCCTCAACATTTGTTGGACAAACAACTACTTCAGCACCCATAGCTCTAAGAATATCAAACTTTTCTTTAGATTGTTTATCATTTGATACACAAATTAATTTATAACCTTTAACTATAGCTGCAAGTGCTAATCCCATTCCAGTATTACCAGAGGTACCTTCAACGATTGTTCCTCCTGGCTTTAATCTTCCATCTTTTTCTGCATCCTCAATCATTTTTACAGCCATTCTGTCTTTGACTGAATTACCAGGATTAAAACTTTCAACTTTGACAAATACATTTGAATCAATAGATTTACAAACTTTATTTAGCTTGATTAAGGGTGTATCCCCAATTTTTTCAAGAATATTTTTGTAATACTTCATTTTAGGAGTTTATATTAATTGTTGGAACAAATCTAGTAATTGATGAAAAAGTTGCAAATAGAATGATTGTTCCAATAATTACAAAGAATAAGTTAAGAGAAATTATGTAAGTAATATCAATTAAAAATGGAACAGAGTCTACGTAGTAATCATTTGGATTTAAACCAAGGATCTTATAGTTATTCTGAATGTACGAAATAATTATAAATAAAATATTACCAGGAATAATTCCTCTAATTAGAATATCGATACCTTGATATAAAAATACTTTTCCAAGTAATTTATTATCACCCCCCAGAGAGCTTAAGACACCAATCATTTTTATTCTCTCAAATATGAGAGTTAACATAGATATTATTATACTAATAATTGCTACAACTATCATAAGAACTAAAATAATTAGAATATTAAAATCAAAAATAGATATCCAGTCAAATATATTTTTATATTTTTCTTGAACATTTAATAATGATATATTATTATTTATAAATATGTCCTTGGATAATAAATTGTTTTTAATACTTGTAATACTTTGTTTATCATCAACAATTAGCTCTATTGCACCAAAATCTTTAGAACTTAATTTGAATAAATTTTGAAGAGAATTAATATTCCCAATTATATAGTTTGAATCAAAATCAGGAAAATCAGTTTGATAGACACCATAAACTCTATAATTTCTGATATTTGGTATTTTCTGATAATTATTCGTTCGAAAAAATAGTCTAATATCATCACCAACATTAATTTTTAGTTTCTCAAGTAGAGATTTAGATATTAGCACATCGTTTAAACTTTGAGGTACATCATTTAGTTTTTCTATTATAAATTGATCAAAACTTTTAAAGTTTAATCCATCTTTAACTCCTCTAAAAATTAAAGTTTCGATAGAATTATTAACTGTAATTATTGATGGTTTCTCAAGAGTAAAATTTAATTTAATATCAGGATAAAGTCTATTGACTTCATCAACTATAAACTCTGATTCTTTGATTATTTCTGATGCTATCCCTCTATCATTATTTTCATAGCTAGAGATTGATATATCAGGAGTAATATTATATATAGTCTCATTTATAGATGATTGTAAACCTTTCCCAATTGAAACTGCACTTAATGATATAAATATTCCAATAAAAACAGAGAATTTTGCAATTTTTATAATACGAGATGAAGTATTACTTTTATCAGTACTATTCTTTAATTTCTTGTAAATGAAAAATGGAAGATTCAAAATAAATTATTTATTCAAAAATACATTTTTATTCATTGTTATATTCCAATTTAATTATTCAATTTATTCCCAAGAAATAGTGCAAGGTGCTGAAAGAATTGATTACTATTTCAACAAAATAAAAAATAAAAAAGTTGCATTAATTGCTAACAATACCAGTGTATTGAAAACCGAGAAAGGTAAAACCCATATTATTGATACTCTTCTATCATTAGGAATATCTGTAAATAAAATCTTTACCCCTGAACATGGTTTTCTTGGAGATAAAGATGATGGAGAAAAATTTGAAAATACATTCTATAAAGATATTGAGGTTATTTCTCTTTATGGAAATAATAGAAAATTAAAAGATGATGACATTAAAAATGTGGATGTTATAATTTTTGATATTCAAGATGTTGGTGTCAGGTTCTATACATATTTATCTACACTTCACTATGCAATGGAGTCAGCTGCAAGGAAAAATAAAAAGTTCATAATTATGGATAGAGCTAATCCAAACTCGTTTTATATTGATGGACCTGTTTTGGATCTTGAGAACAAAAGTTTTATAGGGCTTCACCCAGTTCCAATAGTTTATGGGATGACAATAGGAGAATATGGTTTAATGATAAATGGAGAGGGTTGGCTAGAGAATAATTTGAAAGTTAATATAGAAGTTATAAAGCTTAAAAATTATAATCATAAATTAAAGTATATACCACCAATTAGACCTTCACCCAATCTTCCGAATATTCAATCAATTTATTTATATCCTAGTTTAGCTTTTTTAGAAAAAACAGAAGTAAGTGTCGGTAGAGGTACTGATAATCAATTTCAAGTTTATGGACATCCAGATTTTGATAGTGACTACAGCTTCATACCTCAACCAAATTTTGGAAGTCAATACCCAAAATTAGAAGGGATAGAATCTTATGGAAAAAATCTAAAAAATTATAAAACTTCAAATTCGATTGAACTTAAATGGCTAATGAATTCTTACAGTCAGATAGATGATAAAACTAAATTCTTCAGAAGTGATTTTGATAAATTATCAGGCTCATCCATGCTGAAAAAACAAATTATTGAGGGAGTCAGTGAAATAGAAATAAGAAATTCTTGGAGAAAGGGTCTTGAAAAGTTTAAAAAAATTAGACAGAAATATTTATTATATTAACATAGTTATGAGAAAATTATCACCATTTCATCTTGCAATTCCGGTGAAAGATCTTTCCGAATCTAAGAATTTTTATCAAAACATACTTGGTTGTAAACCAGGCAGAGAATCTAATGAGTGGGCTGACTATGATTTTTTTGGTCACCAATTAGTTATCCACGTAGATCCAAATCATATCGGCAATAAGCATCATAATGAAGTTGATGGTAAATCAGTTCCAATCCCACATTTTGGAGTTATAATACCATGGGATGATTTTGATAATTTTGCTGAGTCATTAATAAATAATAATATTAAGTTTGTTATTGAGCCCTACACTCGATTTGAAGGACTTCCTGGCGAACAAAAAACTATGTTCTTTTATGATAATTCTGGCAATGCACTAGAATTTAAAACGTTTAAAGATATGGAAATGATTTTCTCAACAAAACTTTAATTATGCTTAAACTTGGTTCTAAAATATTTGATATAATTTTTTCGGAGTTTAATAGGAAGAAGATTGAAAATTTTACTATTTGGACTGCAACTTTAGGATTTATTTTTCACCTCTCACTAGTTTTACTAAATAATAATTCAATAATTAGTATAGGTAATGAAAGTTTATTACTAACAAATCCTATTTCGGCTATTTATACTCCATTTTCAATAATTCTATATTATGAAATATTCTTATTGATTTTTTATCTACCTAGATCCTTTACAACTTCTATTTTAAAACAATTTGAAATTATTTCATTAATAATTATTAGGAGAATTTTTTATGATATACCAAAGCTTGATCTTAATGCTGAAAATTGGTTTCAAAACCCAGATAATCTTCAAATTACCTATGATTTAGTATGTATTTTGATTCTTTTCTTTTTAATCTATTTATTCAATTATGTAAAATCTAAAATTGAGATTAAAAAAAATAATAAAGACATATTTAAATTTATTGACTCAAAGAAGATTATTAGTATTGCTCTTATACCTGTCATGGTCGTATTGTTTGCTTTAGGTATATTAAATTGGTATTCAATTGGAATGAGCTCAAATTTTGCTAGTTCATTTTATTATGTTAATGAAGTTTTCTATACCACTTTTTTTTCAATACTTATTATTGCTGATGTTTTTATACTTCTATTATCTTTTCTATATACGGAAAGATATAGTCAAATTATGAGAAATACAGGTTTTATTATATGTACTATATTAATAAGACTTTCATTTTCGTCAACTGGATTAACAAACTTATTATTAATAGTTTCAAGTGTGATTTTTGGTCTACTTATTTTAAAGATATACAGTTTAATGAATCGGATTGAGTAGTCAGTCATTAAGTTGACATGCTTTTAATGTATTTTGTAGTAACATAGCAATTGTCATTGGACCAACACCCCCTGGCACAGGTGTAATCATGATATCTCTATCACGAAAATCCTCAATGTCAACATCGCCAACTATCTTATAGCCTCGAGGTGATGTACTATCTTCGATTCTCGATATTCCTACATCAATTATAACTGTTTTATCACTCACCATACTAGATTTCAAAAAATTTGGGATTCCAATTGCAGAAATTATAATATTTGAACTGGCACATAATAAGTCTAAGTGTTTAGTTTGACTGTGTGCAACAGTTACAGTTGCATTAGCATAGGATTTATTTTGACCAAGCAGTATACTTATTGGCAGTCCAACTATTTGACTTCTACCTATTACTAAACATTTTTTACCAGAAAGTTCTATTTTATATCTTTTGATTAGCTCAACAATCCCAGCAGGAGTAGCGGGCAAAAAGGTATCAATACCTAATGTCATTTTACCGTAATTATATGGATGAAATCCATCGACATCCTTATTAGGTGATATTTGTGTTAATATCTTTTCTTGTTCTATGTTTGAGGGTAATGGAAGCTGTACTATAAATCCATCTATATCTTGATTTTCATTAATTTTTATAATTTCCTTTAATAATTCATCTTGAGAAATATCCATATCAAATTTGAATAAAGAAGAATTAAATCCAACTCTTTCACATGCCCTAATCTTACTTTTTACATATGTTTCACTGGGACCATCGTCACCAACAAGAACTGCAGCTAGGTGTGGCACTTTTTTTCTATTCTTTATTCTTTCGTCTACAACTATTTTAATTTCATCTAGGACATCGTTAGAAATCTTCTTACCGTCAATTATTTTCATAGAAATATTTTTTCAAATATACATATTGCCCAAACTATTGTTTCATAGTTCTATACATTTTTTCGATTACCAAAACATGAGGAAAAGTTATAGCTGCAAGAAATGTAAAAATAATAGGTAAAAGATCATTATTATCAATTTCAGTATAGATATAAAATAAAATCAAGAAGATCAAAGCAAGAATAAAATAAGGAAGTGAATTTTTTATATATCTTTTTAAAGATTTTGAATTATTACTACCATATATATATTTTACCTGATCCTTTATAGATAAGATACTATGAAAAAAGATAAAGTAAACTGAAAAACATAGTATTAATGAAGAGGTAATTGATAAAAAATAAAAAAGACCAAAAAATAAAATTTCACTTATTAAAAAAGTTTGTAAATCTTTTTTGATTATTAAAATTGAAGCATACAGAATTGAAGTTATAATTAATATAATTATTAAGAAATTGTAATTTAAAAACACAATATTAAATGATGAAAATACATCTACTACAACTTTAGTATTATTCATAAAAATAATTGTAAATAAAAGTATACCATGAGAAATTATTGATATATATCTTCGACCGTTTTTTAAGTTTTTATCCAGTGGAATAGCCTCAATATGCTGTTCACCAAAATGATAAATAGATACTAGAATAAATGAAATTAGAGCAAAAGAAGGAAAAAAATAAAAGAAAATTAATCCTGCTAAAACAATACCAAAATATTTAATAAAGCTCTTAGATTGACTAAAATTTGTATCCGAGCTTGTATTTCTTTTAATTATTAACAGGTCATTTGCACCATGAATTAATCCAACAGATAAAATAAGTGAAAAGCCAACCATATCCTGATAATTTACTGAAAATAAACAACTTAGAATGATAAAAAAGGTGGCAACTGCTATTCTGAATATGATAATTTTTGACATATTTCAATGAATTTTTCATAAAAAAAGATATGATTTTTTTTCAAATTATGTTTTTTTATTGCATTATTTTATTTAATTTACTTTTCTATAAACAATAATTAATTTAATTATGGAAAATTTATTAAGTATTTTACCAGTTTTAAACACTGATTTAAGCTTGACTGATTTCACTTTTTGGATTGGATTTGCTGCAATGTTAGCATCTACCCTATTCTTTTTCAATGCTATGAATTTAGTAGCTGATAAGTGGAAGACTTCAATGCTAGTTTCGGCTTTAATTACTGGTATCGCAGCTCTTCACTACTATTATATGAGAGAAGCTGCAGCTGAAGGGTCTATAACTACTGCTTACAGGTACGTAGATTGGATCTTAACTGTACCACTAATGTGTGTAGAGTTTTATCTAATTTTAAAACCATCAGGTGCTACTAAAGGCATGTTATGGAAGCTTATTCTCCTTTCAACTGTAATGCTTGTTACCGGATACTTCGGTGAAGCAGGGATCATGGGATTAAATGCTCAATTATGGGGTCTAGTTTCAGGTCTAGCATATTTTGCAATTGTTCATGAAATATTCATGGGTAATGCAGCTAAACTAGCTAAGTCGGCTGGTGGAAATGTTGAGAGTGCGCATAAAATGCTATGTAAATTCGTACTTATAGGTTGGGCTATTTATCCTATCGGATATATGGCAGGAACTGAAGGTTGGTATAGTGGTATCTTTAGTGGCCTTGCAGGTCAAATGGATGTTATATACAACGTCGGTGATGCTATTAACAAAATCGGTTTCGGTCTTGTTGTATACAACCTAGCTGTATCTAAGTAATTTACACTCAAATGAAATTAAAGTCGCCTTAGGGCGACTTTTTTTTTACATTTTATTTGGAAGATCTATACCCAGGAGCTCTGAACATAGCTTAATTATATCTCTTGTCTTTAAAGAAATTAAAAGTCTTACTGATGTTGATTCTTTAGATTCAGAATTTAGAATATTAAAATTTTGATATAAAGAGTTGTAGCTTTTAACAAGATCATATAAATAATTTGCAATTAGTGCAGGAGATAGTTCGTTACATGAGTTTTTTATAACGATTGGTAAATCATATATTATCTTTATAACCTCTTTTTCTTTCTCATTCAAAGAGTATGAGTTATTAATTAAAATTTCATTATTATACTTTTTTATGATTGACTGTATCCTAACATATGCATACTGTATAAAAGGACCAGTATTGCCATTCAAATCAATAGACTCATTGGGATTAAAAAGGATATTTTTTTTTGGGTCTACTTTAAGTATATAATATTTTAATGCCCCAAGGGCAATGCTTTTGTAATCCTCATAGTCTAGAGCATCTTTATTTGATTTAAATTTATCAAGATTCTCTGTCGTTTCTTTAACATTTTGAATTAATTCAAATATTAAATCATCTGCATCAACAACAGTTCCTTCTCTGCTTTTCATTTTTCCAGACGGTAAATCTACCATTCCATAACTTAAGTGAGATAGATAGCTGGCCCAATCGTAGCCAAGCTTTTTTAAAATTTTAAATAAAACATTAAAGTGGTAATCTTGTTCATTTCCCACCGTATAAATCATTCCCTTAACATTTTCATTGTCAGAAATTCTTTGAACTGCAGTTCCAAGGTCTTGTGTCATATATACAGATGTTCCGTCAGACCTTAATAGAAGTTTTTTATCAAGTCCTTCATCATCAAGGTCTATCCAGACAGATGAATCATCTTTTTTATAAAATATATTATTATTTAAGCCATCTTTAATTATATCTTTTCCTAACAGATATGTCTGACTTTCATAGTAGTTTTTATCGAAAGAAACTCCTAATAAATTGTATGTACTCTCAAAGCCTTCATATACCCATTCATTCATCATTTTCCATACTTTCAGAGTTTCTTTATCATTTTTTTCCCAATTTTTCAACTCATGTTTAGCATCTAGCATAATCTGAGTATTCTCTTCTGCTTTATCTTTATCCTCACCAGTATCTATAAGTTGTTTTTTTTGTTCATTATGTATTTTATTAAATAGTATATAATATTCACCTACAAATTTATCTCCTTTTATATTTTCTGATTCAGGAGTTTTACCCTCACCATATTGTTTCCAAGCTACCATTGACTTACATATATGTATACCTCTATCATTGATAATTTGAACTTTTTTTACATTTTTTCCATTTGCCTCAAGTATTTTTGAAACAGAATACCCTAAAAGATTATTTCTTATATGTCCTAAGTGCAGTGGTTTGTTTGTGTTTGGAGATGAAAATTCAATAATAAAAGTTTCTTCCACTGTTTTTGACTTTCCATAATTAATATCATCTTTAATAGAATTTATGAAGTCTAGATAAAATTTGTCAGAAACAATAAGATTCAAAAAACCACCAACTATATTAAATGAGTCAATTTTTTCCGATTTACTTACTAAATTTCCTCCAAGATCTTTTGCAAATGATGAAATTTGATTCTTTTCAATAAGTTTATAAAAAGGGAAAAGAACAACAGTTAAGTCGCCTGTGAATTCTTTCTTTGTATTCTGAATCTCAATATCATCTGTTATGAGATTAAAATTTTTTTCTAAAAAACTTGAAACTAAAATTGAAATATCTGATTTGATATCCATTGAGCCTATGAAATTGATCTATGTGTTGGACCATTATATATCTGCCTTGGTCTTCCAATTGGATTTTTTGAGTCTCTCATCTCCTTCCATTGTGCAATCCAGCCAGGTATTCTTCCTAATGCAAACATTACGGTAAACATTTCAGTAGGGATACCTAAAGCCCTATATATAATTCCAGAGTAGAAATCTACATTAGGATATAACTTCTTTTCAATGAAATATTCATCATTTAAGGCCTTTTCTTCAATTGATTTTGCAATTTCAAGAATTGGGTCTTCAATACCTAGATCATTAAGTACCTGATCAGCAGCTTCTTTAATTATTTTAGCTCTTGGATCAAAGTTTTTATATACTCTATGACCAAATCCCATAAGTCTAAACGGATCAGATTTATCTTTTGCTTTATTTATATATTTTTCAATATCAGAACCATCATTTTTAATTAATTCTAACATTTCTATTACTGCCTGATTAGCTCCTCCATGAAGTCTTCCCCAAAGAGCAGAAATACCTGCAGATATTGATGCGTATAAACCAGCATATGAAGAACCAACAATTCTAACAGTTGAAGTTGAACAATTTTGCTCATGATCAGCATGAAGTATCAAAAGAGTATTTAAGGCATTTACAATAATATCATTTTGATTATAATCCTGATTTGGCTTTGCAAACATCATATATGCAATATTTTCTGTATACTCAAGGTTATTGTTACTATAGTTCAAAGGGAGTCCTTTAAGCTTTCTTAGGGTCCATGAGGACATAATTGGAAATTTAGCAAGAAGTCTTACAGTGGATAAATACATTTTATCTTCTTCAGTTGTACCTTCTTTATCCTTTAGTGAAATTTTTGTTTCGTTAAGTGGGTTGAATGCAATTAATGCAGATGTTAAAGATGATAACACTCCCATAGGATGAGCAGATTTGGGAAAGCTTTTAAAAATTTGTTTTAAATCCTCATCTACCAAAGCTTCCTCCCTGATATCAGCTTGAAGCTTTTGAAGGTTTGTTTTAGTTGGTAAATCACCATAAATTAAAAGATAGACAACTTCTAAGAAAGACTTCTTTTTACATAATTCATCAACTGAGTAACCTCTATATCTAAGTACACCGTTTTCTCCATCAAGATATGTTATTTCACTTATACAATGACCTGTATTTTTATATCCTGGATCATAGGTAATAAGACCTGTTTCAGATCTTAGCTGATTTATATCAATAGCTTCCTCATTTTCAGAACCAGTTATTACAGGGAAAGTAAAAGATTTTCCATTAAATTCAATTTTTGCAGATTTTCCCATCCTTAGGTATTTCTACAAATTTAATTTACCTGGGGTTAAGAAAAAAATTAATTAAAATTTAAATTAGGAAAGGTTTACATTAAATGCATCTTTACCAAGAAATTTAGCATTATCTCCGAGCTCTTCTTCAATCCTTAATAGTTGGTTATATTTTGACATCCTATCACTCCTAGACATTGATCCAGTTTTAATCTGCCCAGTATTAAAAGCTACACAGAGATCTGCAATTGTAGAATCCTCTGTCTCACCAGATCTATGAGAAATAACAGATGTAAAATTATTTTTAGTAGCTAAATTTATTGAGGATATAGTTTCAGAAAGAGAACCAACCTGATTAAATTTAATTAAAATAGAATTGCCAATATTTTCGTTTATTCCTTTAGATAATCTCTTTATATCAGTTACAAAAAGATCATCACCTACAAGCTGAACCTTATCTCCAATCTTTTCTGTTAGAAGTTTCCATCCCTCCCAATCATTCTCATCCATACCATCCTCGATTGAAATTATTGGATACTTTTCACATAAATCAACTAAAAAATCAACTTGTTCATTTGAATTTAATTTTGTAAGATTATCTTTTTCAAATATTGAATAATCATAATACCCATCTTTATAAAACTCAGATGAAGCGCAATCTAATGCTAGCATTACATCTTTTTTCATTTCATATCCCGCTTTATTTACAGCTTCAATAATTGTATTTATGGCATCCTCCGTACCTTTTAACTCTGGAGCAAATCCACCCTCATCACCCACAGCAGTTGAAAGACCTCTAGATTTAAGTATAGATTTTAAATTATGAAAAACCTCATTACCTATCTGTAAAGCATTAGTAAAACTCTTTGCTCCAATTGGAACAATCATGAATTCTTGAAATGAAATTGGTGAGTCAGAATGGCTCCCACCATTAATTATATTCATTAGCGGCACAGGTAAAACATTTGACACAGAAGTGCCCAAATATTTATATAGTGAGATATTTTTTTCATTTGCAGCTGCCTTGGAAACAGCCAAAGAGACAGAAAGAATTGCATTTGCACCAAGTTTTGACTTATTATTAGTACCATCTAGATTAATCATTTTTTCATCAATTAGCTCTTGATCAAAAATAGATAAGTTATTTAGTTCTTTTGAAATAAGTTCATTTACATTTTTTACAGCATTAAAAACAGATTTACCCATGTAAGTTGAATGATTGTCTCTTAATTCCACAGACTCGTGCACACCTGTTGAGGCACCAGATGGCACAGCGGCTCTACCTATTACATTATTTGTGGTGATTACATCAGTTTCAACTGTGGGGTTTCCTCTAGAGTCAAAGATTTGTCTTGCTACTATACTTTTTATTTTAGTCATTAGTTAATTTAATTTGGATAAAAATTGATCGAATAAATAGTTTCCATCGTTAGGACCAGGACCTGCCTCGGGGTGATACTGAACAGAAAAACAATTCTTAGATTTTATTTCAAGACCAGCAACAGTCTCATCATTCAAATGCTTGTGTGAGATTTTAACAGATTTATTAGCAATAGCTGTTTCATAATCAACAGCGAAACCATGATTTTGAGAAGTAATCTCTCCCCTACCTGTATTGATATTTAGAACAGGATGATTTATTCCCCTATGTCCATTGAACATTTTATATGTTTTTATATCGTTTGCTAAAGCAATTACTTGATGGCCAAGACAGATTCCAAATAATGGATAATTTTTCTGAAGAATTTCTCTAGTTGTTTGAATTACCTTTTTTAAAGGTTTTGGATCACCAGGACCATTAGAGAGAAAAAATCCGTTAGGCTTGAAATTTAGCATTTCATCAAGATCTGTGTCAAAGGGAAAAACTTTAATATATAAATCTCTTTTAACAAAATTATCAAGTATATTTTTTTTTATACCTAAATCAATTACTGCTAATCTTTTTTTTGAATTTTTATCACCTATTTCATAAGGGTGTTTTGTAGAGACTTTGGATGCTAACTCAAGGCCATCCATTTTCGGAAATCTATTAAGCTTTTTCTTTATTTCGGATATCTTATCTATCTCTGTTGTAATTGCTGCATTCATTGCCCCATTATCTCTTATATATCTCACAAGAGCTCTGGTATCAACATCACATACAGTTACCAGATTATTTGAATCAAACCACTTTTTTATTGATTTAGAGTTGTGTCTGGAATTTACATAACTAAAGTTTTTACATATTAGTCCACTTATATATATTTTCTGTGACTGTGACTCATTCATCTTAATACCGTAATTACCGATATGAGATGTTGTAGTAACCATAATTTGACCAAAATAAGAAGGGTCAGTAAAAATCTCTTGATATCCTGTTACACCTGTATTAAAGCAGATTTCGCCAAAAGAAGTACCATTAATTCCCGCAGAACGACCATAGAAAACCGTACCATCAGCTAACAGTACAAGTCCTTTTTTCCTTTTTTTATAAGTCATTTCGGAAAGTAAAATTACATAAAAAAAGGACATATGAAAACACATATGTCCTTTTGTTAATTACTTTTTTTAGTGTTAATTTGACTTAGTTTCTTCTTTAGAATCATCGGATAATTCTTTTGAAGATTCCTGCACTGGTTTTGAATTATAAAGACTATTAAAATCGACAAGTTCAATCATAGCCATTGAGGCATTGTCTCCCATTCTGTTGCCTAATTTAATTATTCTGGTATAACCACCAGGTCTGTTAGCAACCTTAGTTGATATCTCATCAAATAAGATTTTAACACCATTCTTATTTCTCAATTTGCTAAAGCATATTCTTCTATTGTGTGTATTATCATCTTTTGATTTGGTAATTAAGGGTTCGATAAAAATTTTTAAAGCTTTAGCCTTGGTTGAGGTAGTAGTAATTCTCTTATGTTCAATTAACGATACAGCCATATTAGCAAGCATGGCTTTTCTATGAGCTGATTTCCTACCAAGTTTAATTATTTTTTTGCCGTGTTTCATTATTTAATCTTTATCTAATTTATATTTAGTAAGATCCATACCAAATGATAGACCTTTAAGAATAACTAATTCCTCAAGCTCTGTCAAAGATTTTCTACCAAAGTTTCTAAACTTCATTAAATCATTTTTATTAAAAGATACAAGATCTCCCAGTGTATCAACTTCTGCAGCCTTTAAACAGTTTAGTGCTCTAACAGATAAATCCATATCAATAAGTTTAGTTTTGAGCAACTGTCTCATATGAAGAGATTCCTCATCATAAGTTTCAGATTGTGCGATTTCATCAGCTTCAAGAGTAATTAATTCATCTGAGAATAACATAAAGTGATGAATAAGAATTTTTGCAGCTTCAGTTAGAGCATCTTTAGGGTGTATCGATCCATCTGTAATAATTTCAAGGATAAGTTTTTCATAATCAGTCTTTTGTTCAACCCTGTAATTTTCTATGTCATACTTAACGTTCTTTATAGGAGTAAATATTGAGTCGATAGCAATTACTCCAACTGATTCATTATACTTTTTATTTTCTTCAGCTGGGACATACCCTCTTCCCTTCTCAATATTTAATTCAATACTTAACTTTACATCTTTCTCTAAATTACATATAACAAGATCAGGATTAAGAATTTGGAAACCTGAAATAAACTTCTGAAGATCTGAAGCTTTGAAAACCTTCTGGTTACCAACAATAACATTGATAGTTTCATTATCTATATCATCAATTTGTCTTTTTAGTCTAATCTGCTTTATATTTAAGATGATTTCAGTTACATCTTCAACAACACCTTTAATAGTAGAAAATTCATGATCTACACCATCAATTTTTACGGATGTAAAAGCATGACCCTCCAAAGAAGATAATAATACTCTTCTAAGTGCGTTACCAATAGTTAAACCATATCCTGGTTCTAAAGGTCTAAATTCGAATTTACCATGTGACTCTGTTGAGTCAATCATGATAACCTTATCTGGTTTTTGAAAGTTTAAAATTGCCATATTTTTTTATTTTGAGTATAATTCTACAATTAGTTGTTCTTTTATATTTTCTGGGATTTGTTCTCTTTCAGGTAAAGAGACAAATTCTCCCTCTAAACGTTCTCTATTAAATTTTATCCATTCATATTCAGATAAATTCTCTCTTAGAGAACTTTCAATTGATTTTAAAGACTTGGATTTTTCTCTTATAGAAATTTTATCGCCAGGTCTTAGAGTATAGGATGGGATATTAACAATAGATCCGTTAACAAGTATATGTTTATGAGATACTAATTGTCTAGCACCATCCCTGGTGTTTGATATTCCCATTCTGTAGACAACATTATCAAGTCTAGATTCACATAACTGCAAAAGCAATTCACCAGTAATACCTTTTCCTCTATTAGCTTTGTCATATATATTCCTAAACTGCTTTTCTAGGATACCATAGGTATACTTGGCCTTTTGCTTTTCCATTAACTGAATAGCATATTCTGACTTTTTAGCTCTCCTCTTTGTATTACCATGTTGCCCGGGTGGGTAATTTTTTTTCTCTAGTGAGCGGTCTTCACCAAATAATGGTTCACCGAACTTTCTTGAGATTTTTGTTTTTGGTCCTGTATATCTTGCCATTTAAATTCTATTAATTAAACTCTTCTTCTTTTAGGTGGTCTACACCCATTATGCGGCATTGGAGTAACATCAATAATCTCAGAAACTTCCAAGCCATTATTATGTAGGGTTCTAATCGCAGATTCTCTACCATTTCCAGGTCCTTTGACTAGAACTTTAATTCTTCTTACACCAGCATCATGGGCAATCTTAGCTGCATCCTCTGCCGCAGTTTGAGCTGCAAATGGAGTATTCTTTTTTGAGCCTTTAAAACCCATTTTTCCAGCTGAAGACCAAGAAATAACTTCACCTTTTAAATTGGTAATTGATATGATTATATTATTAAATGAAGCATTGATGTGAGCCTCACCTGATGAATCAACAATTACTTTTCTTTTTTTACTACTAGATTTTGCCATAATTATTTAGTTGCTTTTTTCTTATTAGCTACAGTTTTTCTTTTTCCTTTTCTTGTACGAGAATTATTTTTGGTTCTTTGTCCTCTTAAAGGTAATCCTGTTCTATGTCTAATACCCCTAAAACTTCCAATATCCATTAATCTCTTTATGTTTAGTTGAGTCTCTGACCTTAACTCTCCTTCAATTTTAAGCTTTCCAACAACATCTCTGATACTGGCAATGTCTTTATCATCCCAATCAGAAACTTTTTTGTTTAAGTCAACTTTAGCTTCTTCTAGAATTGTTAAAGCAAGGCTTCTACCTATTCCATATATATATGTTAAAGCAATTGCTCCTCTTTTATCTTTTGGTATGTCTATACCTGAAATTCTTGCCATAATTAACCTTGTCTTTGTTTAAACCTTGGATTTTTTTTATTTATAACGTACAATCGACCCTTTCTTCTGACGATTTTACATTCACTACTTCGTTTCTTTATTGATGCTCTTACTTTCATAATATTTTTACATTCTAAATGTTATTCTTGCTTTTGTTAAATCATAAGGACTCATCTCAAGCTTTACTTTATCACCTGGAAGGAGCTTGATGTAATGCAAACGCATCTTACCAGAAATATGGGCAGTCACAACATGTCCATTATCGAGTTCTACTCTAAACATTGCATTTGAGAGAGCCTCTATAATTTTTCCTTCTTGTTCTATAGATTTTTGTTTAGCCATATTTATATTGTTGGTTTACTCCTCATTGAACCAGATTTCATAAGTCCATCATAATGATGATTGAGTAGATATGCATTTACTTGTTGAATTGTATCTATAGCAACTCCCACCATAATTAGGAGGGATGTCCCTCCATAAAAAAGCGCCCAACCTTGTTGCATACCAATTAATTGAACAACTACAGCAGGAAAAATTGCTATTACAGCTAAATATAAAGACCCAGGAAAAGTAATATGAGACATTACTGAATCTAAATATTCTGATGTTTCATTACCTGGTCTTATACCAGGAACAAATCCACCGCTTCTTTTTAAATCATCTGACATTTTATTAGTTGGGACTGTAATTGCAGTATAAAAAAATGTAAAGATTATAACTAGAAGTGCAAATAAAATATTGTACCATAATCCGAATATATCGGAAAAACTTGCTTGAAGCCATTGACCTACAGATGAATCACTAAAAACACTTCCAATAGTTGCTGGCGCAAACATAAGTGCTTGAGCAAAAATTATTGGCATAACACCTGAAGCATTAAGCTTTAATGGTATATACTGCCTAGTAGACATACCTGAAGATTGAGATCCAGGGACGGAATTCCTCCTAGCATATTGAACTGGAATTTGTCTAACAGCCATAACCAATAGTATCGATAATAAAATTACTACTAACCAAACTGCAAGCTCAATAACTACCATTATTAAACCACCGTTACTTTCTGAGACTCTTGAAACAAGATTTTGTGTAAAGGAAAGAGGCAAAGTCGCAACAATACCTACCGTTATTAAAAGTGATATTCCATTTCCAATACCTTTATCTGTTATTTTTTCACCAAGCCACATGGCGAAAATTGTACCTGTTACTAAAATAATTATTGATGATAAGACAAACATTGGTGTTCTTCCAAAAATAAATGCACTCTCTGGAACACCAAGTGCACTAAGTCCATATAAGTATGCAGGAGCTTGGACAACACATATAAAGATTGTCAACCATCTAGTAATTTGAGTAATTTTTTTTCTACCACTCTCACCCTCTTTCTGTAGCTTTTGAAGATAAGGAAGTGCAACACCCATTAATTGTACTACAATAGCTGCTGAAATATATGGCATTATTCCAAGAGCAAATATAGATGCATTAGCAAAAGCACCTCCAGTAAATGCATTTAATATACCTAACAAACCTCCACCATCAGTCCTTGTTGAAAGATCAGACAAAGCAAGAGAGTCAACACCTGGAAGAACAACTTGTGCACCCAATCTATAGACCAATAACAAACCTAGAGTAAAAAGAATTCTATCTCTTAATTCTTTAATGTTGTATATGTTTTTAATTATGTCTATTAATTTATTCATCTAAATTTTAGTTGTTTTACCTCCAGCTTTTTCTATTGAATTTTCAGCCGAGGTAGAGAATTTATGGGCAGTAACATTAACTGGAACATCAATTTTTCCTCTACCTAAAACTTTTACTAAATCACCTTTTTT
>CACKBZ010000002.1 GCA_902598525.1 uncultured Bacteroidota bacterium | reverse complement strand
GTGAAGATTAATAATATCAGGAGTCCAATTTAATTTTTTGACAGTTTCAATTACACCTTTAGTAAAGAAAATCATTCTTTCATCATTATCCTTTAATAATTTATTATTCTTATCAAGCAATAAGTCTTTTCTTTTGAAATAATCCTCATTATCAATGAAGTACACTTGCATTCTTTCTTTAGGAATTGAGGCTACTTTTATGATTAATGGCATATAAAGATCATTGATAATCATATTCATCCCAGATAGTCTAATAACTTCGTGCAGCTGGTGTCTCCTCTCATTTATTATACCGTATTTTGGCATGAATATTCTTGTCATACCGCCGTTAACGTTGATTTTTCTTGAAAATGTAAATGAATTAATGGCTTTCTCGGTTTGAGGCAAATATGGAACTACCTCTGATGAAATAACCAGTATTTTTTTGTCTTTCAATAATTTCAAAATCTAAATATTGGTAATAGAATGGCAAAATTACGAAAATTATGAGAGTAAGTATATAAAAACCCTATCTTTAAATTTAATTTCTCATCATTGAGAGTATTCTCATCCCATAAAGAGCTTATAAAGTCAATTGATTCAACCAAACTAGTTGGCCTTGTTCCTACAATGGGCTCTCTGCATGAAGGCCATATTTATTTGATCAACAGAGCTATAAATGATAATGAACAGGTTATAGTGACAATATATGTTAATCCAACTCAATTTAATAACAAAAGCGACTTAACTAAATATCCAAGAAACTTAAAAAAAGATTTGAGAAAGCTTGAATGTTTTAAAAATATATTTGTTTATACACCATCAGATAATGACCTCTATAAAGAGATTGTTTCTAAAAATTATGACTTGGATGATTTAGACAATGTCCTTGAAGGCAAATTTAGACCAGGTCACTTTAATGGAGTTGCAACTATAGTTGAGAAACTATTCAATTTATTCACCCCAAACAATGCTTATTTTGGAGAAAAAGATTATCAGCAACTAACTATAATTAAGTTAATGGTTAAGAAACTAAAGCTTAATGTAAATATTGTTCCGTGTGATACTGTGAGAGAGCCCGATGGATTAGCTATGAGTTCAAGAAATAAATTAATGAATAAAAAAGAGAGATTGTATGCTGGAAAAATTCATAGTTTGATGATAAAAGCAAAAGAGATATACTTAGACAATAAAATCGATAATATTGAAAATATTTTAAAAAACGAGCTGAATAATTTAAAACATTGTAAGGTCGAATATATTAAAATTGATAATTTATCTAAATATAGCGACTGTTTAAAAGATGAAGGTTACAGATTATTTGTTGCATGTTGGATTGGTAAAACAAGAATAATAGATAACATATTACTAAGATGATATGAAAAAAAAACTTAAAATTTTAATACCTATTCTAGTTGGCTTATTTTTCATTTATTTAACCTTCAAATTAACCAGCTCTGAAGAAAGAATTTTAATCTGGAGCTACATTAGGTCAGCTAAAATTGAGTTTGTATTGGCTGCAATGTTTTTTGGAGCAACTGCTGATATAATTAGAGGATTAAGATGGCAACTTTTATCTAGATCATTAGGTTACAAATCGAATAACATAATCAGTATTGCAAGTGTATTTATGTGCTATACATCTAATATGGTAGTAGCTAGATCTGGAGAATTCGTCAGAGCATCAGTTCTTAGCAGCTATAATAATATCCCGTTAGGGAAAACTTTAGGTACAATTGCTGCTGAGAGAATCGTAGATGTCTTAATTTCATGTATAATACTAGTAAGTGTATGGCTCCTTCAGTATAACCTAATTATTGAATCTTTCTTTAATGACGAATTTTTATACTATATAAATAATAATATTGGCTTTATTATTTTAATCATTATTCTCACTCTATTTTTTATTGTTTTATTAATCAAAAGGGTAGACAGACTGAAAAAATTTTTCAACACTATCTTGGAAGGTTTATTATCAATAACTCAGCTCAAATCAAGAATTATTTCTTTTATTTTATTCTCATTAATGATCTGGGTATGCTATATACTCGCTTTTTCAGTAATTAAGTTTTCCGTTCCAGAACTTAGTTCAATAGATTCAAATTTAATTTTTCCAGCTTTTGTTGTTGGTGTATATAGCATTTCATTATCAAATCATGGATTAGGTGTTTACCCTTTAGCTATTTCATTATTCTTAGTAAACTTTGGAGTTAATACTGAGGTAGGGTTAACTTATGGATGGTTAGCTTGGTCATGTCAGGCGATAATAACATTGATTTTTGGAGCTCTTTCTTTTTTTGTACTACCTTTGCTATACGCAAGTGATTAAAATGGACAAAATAATTAAACAGTTTTTATCACAAGTAAGTCAAAAAAACCAAAATGAGCCTGAATTTATGCAGGCAGTCACTGAGGTTGCGGAGACTGTTATACCTTATATAGTAACCCAGGATATTTACTACGGTCAAAATATTTTACTTAGAATGGTTGAGCCTGAAAGAGTAGTTTCTTTCAGGGTTGCATGGATAGATGACAAGGAAGAGATTCGAGTTAATAGAGGTTACAGGATTGAAATGAATTCTGCAATAGGTCCCTATAAAGGTGGATTAAGATTTCATCCTTCAGTAAATCTTAGTATACTAAAGTTTTTAGCTTTTGAACAAGTCTTCAAAAATGCCTTGACGACTCTTCCAATGGGGGGTGGAAAAGGTGGTTCAGATTTTGATCCAAAAGGTAAGTCTGACACAGAAGTAATGAGATTTTGTCAAAGTTTTATGACTGAACTTTTTAGACATATCGGTCCAAATAAAGATATTCCCGCTGGAGATATAGGTGTTGGAGGAAGAGAAATTGGATACCTTTTTGGGCAATATAAAAGACTGAAAAATGAATTTTCTGGAGTATTAACTGGAAAAGGAATGTCTTGGGGTGGATCCTTAATTAGACCTGAAGCGACAGGATATGGTGTAGTATATTTCATTGATGAAATGTTAAAACAAAAAGGAGAAGGCTTAAAAGATAAAAAAGTTACAATATCTGGATCAGGTAACGTTGCTCAATATGCAACTGAGAAATGTATTGATATGGGCGCAAAAGTTTTAACTCTTTCAGATTCCTCAGGATTTATTTATGACAAGGATGGTATAGATTCTGAAAAGCTGAAATATATCATGGAACTAAAAAATAATGAAAGAGTTAGGATTTCAGAGTATATAAAAAAATATAGTAGAGCAGAATTTCATTCAAAAAAATCTCCATGGAATATTAAATGTGATGTTGCAATACCATGTGCCACTCAAAATGAGTTAAATAAGCATGATGCTAAATCCCTTGTTGATAACGGCTGTACTACTGTTGGTGAAGGGGCAAATATGCCATGTACACCAGAAGCAATTGAATTATTTTTAAAAAATAAAGTATTATTTGCTCCAGGTAAAGCCTCAAATGCAGGTGGTGTTGCAGTTTCAGGACTAGAGATGGCTCAAAACTCTTTAAGATATACTTGGACGAGAGATGTTGTAGATGGGAAACTTAAAGAAATAATGTCTGATATTCACTCTTCTTGTGTTAATTATGGTTCATATAAAGATGATATAAATTACGTAAAAGGGGCAAATATTGCTGGATTTGTAAAAGTAGCTGATGCTATGCTTGCTCAAGGTGTAGTTTAGAATGTCCAACTCAAAAGGCTTTGTTATAAAATCAATAAAGAATGGTGAAACAAGCATTATCTTATCTTGTTATCTTGAGGAAATTGGATTAAAAAGCTTCATTGTAAAAGGAGTTTATGGAACAAAAAAGTCAAAGTTTAGTAAAGCTCACTTCTTTCCTCTTAACTTAATAAACATAAACTTTTCTCCTAGCAAATCAAATAGGCTTAGTTATGTTAAAGAAATAAAGCCATTAATACTATACAAGAGCTTACACTCAAGTATAGAAAAAAGTACAATTATAATTTTTTTATCAGAAATTCTTGCAAGTGTCTTTAGAGAGGAAAGTGAACAAAATCAAAACTTATTTAATTTTTTAGAATCTGGTTTGATGATCAAGATTCATGTAATAATTTCCACATTAAGTTCCTCATTGAATTAACAAGATATATAGGATTTTATCCTAATATTCGTCAGGAAACAGATAATTATTTTAATCTTGAATCAGGGTCAAGCTCATATGAAAAACCATTATCAAAATATATTGATACCAAGGATTTTAAAATATTTAAGGAAATGTTAGGCATGAAATTTGAGGATTTAAAAAATATAAAAATGAATAATAAGTCCAGATCTAGATTACTTAATTATTTAATCGAGTATTATTCTTTACATTTACAGATGTTTAAAACCCCGAAGTCAATTGATGTTTTTAGTGAAATTTTTAAATAATATTAAGTTGACTTTTAAGATATGTCTCATAGTTTTTTTGTCTTTAAGTTTTACTTATAGTCAGCAAATAACTATAAGAGACAGTGAAACCAATGAAATCCTGTCAGATGTTGCTGTGTTTAACGAGAGTAGAGACAAATCGACATTAAGTGATATAAATGGAAATGCAAATCTTGATTTATTTTCTACTGAAACAAAATTATATTTCCAAATACTTGGTTATTCTTTATTAGAAATCTTAGTAAAGGATATAGAAAATGGTAGTACTATTTTGTTGTATCCTGAGGATCAGAATCTCGATGAAGTAATTTTATCTGTTGCAAGATCTGCGTCAAATGCAAACCAAATCGCAGAAAAAGTCTCAGTGATTAAATCTGAAGATTTATTTATTTCATCACCTTCCTCTGGTGCAGAAATGCTAGAATTAAGTCCTGGGGTTAGAATTCAAAAAAGTCAAGGTGGAGGTGGAAGTCCTGTCATAAGAGGTTTTGAAGCTAATAGAGTTTTAATTGTTGTTGACGGTGTTAGAATGAATAATGCAATATATAGGTCTGGCCATCTACAGAATTCGATTACCATTGACCCAAATAATATCGAAAGAGCAGAGATTATATTTGGATCATCTTCAGTTGGTTATGGATCAGATGCAATGGGTGGTGTTATACATTACTATACTAAGAACCCTGTTCTAAAAAATTCTGAAAAAATCTCTTCTAGCTTTACAACAAACTTTAATTCAGCTAATAACAGCGTATCCAACAATTTTAACACTTCGCTTAGCTCAGATAACTGGGGTAGTATAACTTCAATTTCAATATCAAAATACGGTGATATTAAAATGGGTAAAAACAGAAATCATGGCTTCTCTGACTGGGGCTTAAATCCAATTTATTCAAAAAATTCAAGATATAGCTACTATTCTGACCCATCTATAAATAGTGATAATAATATTCAGAGGAACACTGGATATAGTCAGGTTGATTTATTTCAAAAGTTTTTAGTTAATCTTGGAGATTCTAGTCTCCTGAATTTAAATATTCAATTCTCTGAGTCTAGTGATATTGATCGATTTGATCAATTAAGTATTCCAAAAGATAATTCATTAAAATATAGTGAGTGGTATTATGGTCCTCAAAAACGATTGTTAATTTCTCCAAGTTTAAGAGTTTTTCCCAATAAAAAATTTATGGATAAAGGAGTTATAACTTTTGGATTCCAAAAAATTAATGAAAGTAGAATCAAAAGAAAATTTAACTCATTGAATAGATCTCACCAAATTGAGGATTTAAAGGTTTTTAGTTTAAATGGTGATTTTGATACATCATTTAATAATGGACATACAGTTTCATATGGAATAGAAACAACATATAATTATAATTATTCCAAAGCATATGATAGAGTCCTAGATATAGATGGAAATGAGATTATTGGAGTGAGCCAAAAATTTGCAATACCTACAAGGTACCCTAGTGATGGAAGTTCATATACAAGCTTTGCATCATATTTAAACTGGTCATGGAATTTGAGTGAATTTTTCACTTTTAATATTGGAACTAGGTTAACATTTACAAGATTAAAAGCAAGTTGGAATGATATAGTTTCTGTGAATCCTCAATTGTCAAAAGTTGATTTAAATTCAAAAGCACTAACAACTACAGTATCAATGAAGTTAAGGCCAAGCAAAAAGATTCAAATTAATACAGTTTTATCAAGTGGATTTAGAAATCCTAATATTGATGACATTGGAAAAATTAGAGAAAATAACGGCTTATTGGTTGTACCAAATACATTTTTAAAGCCAGAGTATGCTTACAATCTTGACCTAGGAATTGATTATAAATCTCTTGATAATAACAATTATATATCAATAAGAGGATTTAGCACAATTATTTCTAGGCACATAGGAAGAGCAGAATACACTGTTTTCTCTGATAAAACAACTTCGGATCTAAGCACAATAATCTACAATGATGAAGAAGTAATTACAATCGCCAATAAAAATTTAGGCAATAGGTTTATTCATGGGTTTTCATTAGATGGTTTCAATAATCTCAATAGAAATTTTAAAATTGATTACAACCTAACTTATACAAAAGGAGATAATAATGAAACATATGGTCCACTTCCATCAATTTCACCAATGTTTGGTTCAGTATCACTAAACTATAAAGAAAAAGATCTTACAGTTAGAGCTATTTATAAGTTTAGTGATTCAAAAAATCCAAATGAATATAGTTTTGGTGGAGAAGATGGGCTTGATGAAACACCCTTTATTTATGATAATAATGGAATAAAGACCTTTATTGGAATGCCCAAATGGTCTGATTTTTCAATTTATGGAAGTAAAAAAATATCATCAAATTCTACATTGAGATTAGGAATATCAAATATTTTTGATAATCATTACAGAACATTTGCCTCAGGAATTTCAGCTCCTGGCAGATCAATCCAGGCAGGATTAAATCTTAAATTATAAAGCACCGAATTAACTTTGTTTTGATCTAAAATCATTAATTTCACCCTTAATTATAGGATTAATGGGATTTAAAGAATTAAAAAACTTCTCACTAAGTTCAATTGCAAAAGACATTGAAGTTTTTTGGGTCAAAAACAATATATTTTCTAAATCCTCTAAAAGAGAAAAGAAGAAGAGTTTTGTGTTTTTTGAAGGCCCACCATCTGCAAATGGAATGCCTGGGATTCATCATGTAATGGCAAGAACAATAAAAGACGCTTTTTGCAGATATAAAACACTAAAAGGATATAATGTAAAGAGAAAAGCTGGATGGGATACGCATGGACTTCCTGTTGAATTAGGGGTTGAAAAAGAGCTTGGAATTTCTAAGGATGATATTGGTGAAAAGATAACAATTTCAGAATATAACAATGCATGCAAGAGGGCGGTTATGAAGTATACTTCTGATTGGGAATCACTAACAAAAGAGATGGGTTATTGGATTGATATGTCTGATCCTTATGTAACATTCCACTCAAAATACATGGAATCCGTTTGGTGGATTATTAAGGAGATATATAGCAAGAATTTAATTTATAAAGGCTATACAGTTCAGCCATATTCTCCTGCAGCAGGATCAGGGCTTAGCTCACACGAACTAAATCAACCTGGCGCATACAAAGAAATCAGCGATACCTCCATTGTTGCACAATTTAAATGTAAGAAAGAGGGCCTTTCAAATGAGTTAATTAATTTATATCCTTTTTATTTTCTTGCATGGACAACAACACCTTGGACTCTTCCATCAAATACGGCGCTAACTATAGGGAAAAAAATTAATTATAGTTTCATAAAGACATATAATCAGTATACAAAAGATAAGATAACAGTAGTATTAGCCACTAAACTGATTGATAAAATATTTTCTAAAAATTTCTTCGAGGTAAAGTCAGAAACGGAATTAAACTCGTTTGATAAAAATCAATCAAAAATTCCATTTTTAAAATTTCACGAATTGTTAGGAGAGGATCTAGAGAATATAAATTATGAAAGAATTTGGGATGAGTCTCCTCTTCCGTTGGATAATCCAGAAAATGCATTTCGCATCATTAGTGGTGACTTTGTAACTACTGAGGATGGAACAGGAATTGTTCATACTGCACCAACATTTGGAGCTGATGATTACAAAGCTGCAAAAAATGCTAATCCTGAAGTACCACCATTACAAGTTTTTGATAAAAATGGCAATAAAGTTCCAATTGTTGACTTAAAAGGAAAGTTCATAGAAGGCATTGGATTAGTAAGCGGTAAATATGTAAAAAATGATTATTATGATTCTAATTCTGTTCCTGAAAAATCAGTGGATGTTGAGATAGCAATTAGACTTAAAGAATTAAATTTAGCTTTCAAAGTTGAGAAATATTCTCATTCATATCCCCATTGCTGGAGAACTGATAAACCAGTTTTATATTATCCTATGGAGTCTTGGTTTATAAAAATGTGTAGCCTATCAAACAGAATGTTTGAATTAAATAAAGAAATAAATTGGAAACCAAAATCAACAGGTGAAGGTAGATTTGGAAACTGGTTAAAATCTGCTAACGATTGGAATCTCTCTAGATCAAGATTCTGGGGAATACCATTACCAATTTGGAGTGATGAAGATGGAAAAGAAACAAAAGTAATTGGTTCCTCAGAAGAACTTATAAATGAAATTGAAGTTTCAATTAAAAAAGGTTTAATGTCATCAAATCCATATTCCGATTTTATAATTGGTGATATGTCAAAGGAGAATTATTTAAATATTGATTTACATAAAGATATTGTTGATGAAATAATTTTAACATCCAGCAAGGGGAAGCCTATGAGGAGGGAAAAAGATATTATTGATGTTTGGTTTGATTCAGGCTCTATGCCTTACGCTCAATTACATTATCCCTTTGAGAATAAAGATTTAATTGACAATAAAATCAGTTTCCCAGCTGATTTTATAGCTGAAGGGGTAGACCAAACCAGAGGTTGGTTCTATACTCTTCATGCTATATCAACCTTAATATTTGACTCAATTTCATACAAAAATGTAGTCTCGAACGGTTTAGTTCTGGATAAAAATGGACAAAAAATGTCCAAAAGATTAGGAAATGCAGTTGATCCATTTAAAATGATTAATAATTATGGAGCTGATGCAGTGAGATGGTATATGATTTCAAACTCAAATCCATGGGATAATTTAAAGTTTGATGAGGAAGGAGTGGCTGAGATTAAAAGAAAGTTTTTTGGAACTTTACATAATGTTTACAGTTTTTTTAGTCTCTATGCAAATATTGATAATTTTTCATTTGAAGAAAATATTATAAAAATTGAAGCTAGATCAGAGCTAGATCAGTGGATAATATCTGAACTAAACTCTTTAGTGAAAAAAGTTGATAATTATTATGAAAATTACGAGCTTACTCCTGCTGCAAGAGAAATTAATGATTTCGTACAAGAAAAACTGAGTAACTGGTATGTTAGGTTATCCAGAAGAAGGTTTTGGAAAGGAGAATATAATAACGATAAAATATCAGCCTATCAGACCCTTTATGAATGTTTATGCACAGTAGGTAAGCTTATTTCTCCTATAGCACCTTTCTATGCTGAGTTTATTTATCAGTGTTTAAACACTGTTTCTGAAAAGGAAGAGTATGAGTCAATTCATCTATCTAAATTTCCTGTGTCAGAAGGCAAATTAATTGATAGTAAACTGGAAAAAAAGATAAATCAAATAAGAAGTATTTGCTCACTTGCTCTTTCAATTAGAAAAAAAGAAAAGCTTAAAGTTAGACAGCCACTAAATAAAATTATAATACCAGTTAAGGATAAATATGAAAAACAAGATATAGAGAATGCAAAGGCTCAAATAATTTCAGAAATAAATGTAAAATCTATTGAATTCCTTGACAATAAAGATTCATTACTTATAAAAGAACTTAAACCCAATTTCAAGGTTCTTGGTCCAAAATATGGGGCAATAATTAATAGTGTTGCCTCAAGAATAAGAGATTTTTCTCAGGATGAAATTGAAGCTTTCGAGAATAAAGGAGAGTCAACTTTTAAAATTGATGATACTGATGTAATTATTTACCTTGATGATGTCGAAATTAACTATAAAGATATAGAGGGCTTATCTGTTGCAAGTGGCAATGGAATAACTATTGCTTTAGATCTAAAACTAAATGATAGTCTAATAAATGAAGGTATTGCAAGAGAGCTTGTAAACAGGATTCAAAATTTAAGAAAAAGTAAAGGTCTTGACGTAACAGATAAAATTGAGATTAACATTAAAAAATCTCAGAAACTAGAAAATGCAATTAAGTTAAATTTAGATTATATCAAAGGTGAAACATTGGCAAATAAATTATATTTTAGCGAGAATTTTGAAGATGAAGGAGAAACTTTAGAGTTTGATGATATTAATACTGTAATAACTATAAACAAAATTTAAAATGAGTAAAAGTTCAAAAAACAGATATTCGGATAAAGAATTAGAAAGTTTCAGAAAAATTATTAATGAAAAGATTGAAAAAGCAAAAAATGACTTAGACCTACTAAAGAGTGCTTATATGAATGATAGTAATAATGGTACAGATGATACTTCGCCTACTTTTAAGTCATTTGAGGAAGGTTCGGAAACAATGTCAAAGGAGGCAAATACTCAACTAGCCCTAAGGCAAGAGAAATTTATTAGAGATTTAAAAAATGCATTAGTTAGAATAGAAAATAAAACTTATGGTGTATGTAGGGTCACTGGAAAGCTTATCAATAAAAAAAGACTTAAAATAGTTCCTCATGCTACTCTAAGTATTGAAGCCAAAAATATTCAAAACTAAAAATTGAAAACTTGATTCCTTTCGTTAAAAATATTGATGCTAAAAAGTCATTAATTCTAATTTTAGCTTTAATATTCTTGGATCAATTAGTTAAGTTTTATATAAAATTAAACTATCCATTGACTATTTTCGGTGAGTCTCCAATAATTGATTTGGGGTTTTTTAAACTCTTATTTATCGAAAATAAAGGTATGGCAATGGGGGCAAGATTAAATACATTATTGCCATTTCTTGATGATAATTCTGCAAAGCTAATCCTAACATTATTTAGAATTTTTGCTTGCATAGGTATTAGTTTATGGCTGAGGAATATAATTAGAAAGAAAAATTCTCAACTATTGGTGTTTTGTTTATGTTTGATATTAGCTGGAGCAATTGGTAATCTAATTGACTCAGTATTTTATGGTGTTATTTTTTCTTCGAGCATTGGACAAGTTGCGACTTTATTCCCTGAGCTTGGATATGCACCACTTTTTTATGGAAGTGTTGTTGATATGATTCAGTTTCCATTAGCAACATGGATATGGCCTGAATGGATTCCTTATATTGGAGGTCAAGAGTATACATTTTTTGAATATGTTTTCAATCTTGCAGATTCATATATAAGCACTGGAGTTCTTATACTATTATTATTTAATAATAAAGTCTAAAAATTTTATTTAAAATTATAAATTGAATTTGGTGTTACGCAAATATTCATGCTAATGTCATAATTGTTTATGTCAAGTATTTCTTCAACTGGTTCAAACAGTGATAGTCCTATTTTTAATGTATCTGAATTTAATGATTTAAGAAATCTGTCATAATAACCTTTTCCATATCCCACTCTATGACCTGACAAATCAAAAATAATTAAAGGAACAAATATTATTTCTATTTTTTCAATATCTATTTGAGTTCCATCAATAGGTTCTTTTATTCCAAAATTATTTAACTCAAAATTTGTGCTATGATCAATGTTAAAATGAATAAGTCTATTATTTTGAATTTTAGGAATAATTATTTGTTTCTGTTCAGCAAATAAAAAGTTTATCAAGAAATATGTACTTAATTCATTGTTTTTTTCAATGGAATTATAAATATGGTAATAAGTTTTATCCCATATTTTTAATCTTTGTAATTTATTAGTTACACTATAACTTAAACGGTTAACTTCTTTTTTTTCCATAGAAAGTCTTTCATGTAAGTATTTTGTCCTTAAATAAATTTTATTGTTAAATATCACTTTACATATTTTAATCTAAAATAGGTTTAATTTTGTTCTAGTGAAAGACAGTAAACTACACATACTCGCTAAATCATTTCCTAATGAGCCTGGAGTTTATCAATTTTTTGATATTGATAATAAAATCATCTATATAGGTAAAGCAAAAAACCTAAAAAAAAGGGTCTCATCTTACTTTACTAAGAATCACGAAAGTAAAAAAACAAGAATGCTCGTAAGTAATATATGGAAAATTGAAAAAATAGTTGTTGATAGTGAAATGGATGCATTATTGTTAGAGAATAATTTGATAAAAAAGTATCAACCTAAATATAATATTCTTTTGAAAGACGATAAATCATATCCATGGGTGTGTATTGTAAAAGAGCCTATCCCAAACATATTTTATACTCGAAAAATTGAAAATAGAAGAGGAGAGTACTATGGTCCTTTCACAAATGTATATAGTGCTAGGTTTCTGATTAAACTAATTAAGGATATCTACCCTTTTTTAAATCATGAATTAAATCATCTCATAAAAAAAGAAACCGAAGAAACGATAAAAATTAAGTTTTCAGATAATATTAAATCTATCAGATATTTAATCAAAGGTAATTTTAAGAAGTCTATTTTTGATCTGAAACTTAAAATGAATAGTTTATCTAAAAATTTAGAATATGAGAAAGCACAAGATATTAAAGAGAAGATTGATATATTAAAAAATTATCAAGCTAAATCAACAATTGTAAATTCTAAAATTAGTAATGTTGATGTTTTTGCTTTGGTTTCTGATGAGTTATATGCCTATATAAATTTCCTTCAAATTTCTTATGGTGCAGTAATCAGATCATTTACTTTAGAGGTTAAAAAAAAGCTAGAGGAGACTGATGCTGAAATACTAAGATTAGCGATTATTGATCTTAAACAAAGGTTTTCTTCTGAGAGTAAAGAAGTAATTGTTCCTTTTGAAATTAATCTTCCAAAATCAATTAAACTTACTGTACCAAAAAGTGGGGATAAAAAGAGATTGGTAGATCTTTCCGAAAGAAATGCAAAATTCTACAGAATAGATAAATTAAAGCAGACAAGAATTGTTGATCCTGAGGCTCATATAAATCGAATTTTGCAACAGGCAAAAAAGGATTTGCAGTTAGATAAAAACCCTGCTCACATAGAGTGTTTTGACAATTCAAACCTTGGTGGAACTAATCCTGTTGCATCATGTGTTGTTTTTAAAAATGGTAAGCCATCTAAAAAAGACTATAGACAATTTAAAATTCAAAATATTCATGGGCCTGATGATTTTGCCTCAATGGAACAGGTGATATATAGAAGACTTAAAAGACTTTCGGAAGAGAAAGAACCTTTACCAAACTTAATTATAGTTGACGGTGGCAAAGGGCAACTTTCATCTGGGCTAAAAAGTATCAAAAAATTAGGGTTAGAAAATGATATTGCGATAATTGGTATTGCAAAAAAGCTTGAAGAAATTTATAAGCCAAATGATAAACTTCCGCTATATATTGATAAAAAATCTGAGACTTTAAAACTAATTCAACAGTTAAGAAATGAGGCGCATAGATTTGCTATTAAATTTCACAGAAATAGAAGAAGTAAGAATGCATTAAAGTCTGGAATAGATACAATCAAAGGTGTTGGTCCAGTTTTAAAAGATAAACTTTTAAAAAAGTATAAATCATTTAAAAGATTAAGGAATGCTGAGGAGAACGAATTAATAGACTACCTGGGTAAATCAAGAGGTAAATTGATTTATGATCAATTACAAAATTATTTTGACTAATTTTGTAGCATTAAAGATGAAAATTATTAACCTATATCTTCAGGTACTATTAATTTCAACAAATTTTGCATTTAGTCAATTACAGACAGACAATTTTAAACCATTTAAAGCTGGTGAAAGCCTCGAGTATATAGTGAATTATGGAATATTTAATGCAAGTTATGCATCATTAAAACTATCTGAAGAGACAATCAATAATAGTAACGTAATTTTGGCGTCAGGATATGGTAAAACAATTGGTTTGGCGAGACTTTTTTTTAAGGTTGAAGATTATTATAGTAGTTACTTTAAAGAGGATAAAGTTCAGCCTGTCCTTTTTAAAAGAAATATTTATGAAGGAGGGTACACAAAAAACTTAGAAGTAGAATTTGATCAAAATAATAATAAAGCAATCGTAAATAATATTAAAAAACAGACAACTGAAGTATTTGAGACTAAGAATAATGTTCAAGACTTAATTTCTGCACTTTATTATTTGAGGAAAAATTTTTCAGAGGAAGAAACTCAAATTGGAGAAGAATTTAAAATAAATATGTTCTACGATTCAAAAAATAGAGAACTTCCACTTAAATACCAAGGTAGAGAAGTTATTAAATCAAAATTTGGTAAAATTGAATGCTTAAAATTTATGCCAACAACAAATAGGAGTAGAATTTTTAAAGGTGAAGGAAGTATTACTATCTGGTTAACAAATGATAAAAATAGAATTCCTATAAGAGTTCAGGCTGACCTTCTTGTTGGTTCAATAAAAGCAGATTTAGAAAAATTTTCTGGAGTTGCTAACCCCTTACAAATTATCGTTGAAAACTGATGAAAAGAATATTTACATTATTAATTATTAGCTTTTTATTCTCTTGCAGCTTAGAGAAAAACAACCAGGTTAAAGAAGATCCAATAAAGTATAAATTTGGATACGATCAAAGTAAGTATATTTTTGAAGAAAAAAAAGTAAAAAGAGGTGACACATTTGGAGATATTCTTGAGGATCAAGGGATTGATTATCCTGAAATATATAGGGCATTAGAGAAAACAAAAAATGATGTTAGCTTTACAAAACTACAATTAGGTAAGCCCTATACTTTGATTTTTACTAATGATTCAATTAGAGAACTCAAAGCGTTTGTTTATCACCCAACTATCGAGGGATACTCATTTATTCAGTTAAGGGACAGTGTTTACGGTAAAACACTAATAAAACCTAGAAGCTATAGAGATTTAACAGCTGCTGGTAGTATTGACAACTCGCTATATTTAACACTTGAGGAACAAAATAAAGATCCACTATTAACATACTATTTGTCTGACATCTATGCCTGGACAATTGACTTTTTCAGACTTGCTAAGGGAGATAAGTTTAAAGTCATTTATACTCAGGCATTTATAGATGATACTATTCCAGTAGCAATAACAAAGGTAAAAGCAGCATATTTCGTTCATAAAGGAATAGAAAGATATGCCTTTGAGTATGAAACTGATTCAATAAAGGGAATTATTGAGTATTTAGACCAGGATGCTAAAAATTTAAGGAGAGCTTTTCTTCAATCTCCTATAAAATTTGGAAGAATTTCGTCAAGATACAATCTTAGGAGAAGAATCGCTTTATATGGTAATCGAATAAGACCCCATAAAGGAACTGACTTTGCTGCACCAGTTGGAACACCTATACTATCAACCGCAAATGGAACAGTCACAGAGGTAAGTTATACTCGAGCTAATGGAAGATATGTTAAAGTTAAACATAACAATACTTATACAACACAATACCTTCATATGCAGAAAGCAAATGTAAAGATTGGTCAGTTCGTCGAACAAGGAGATGTAATAGGTTTTGTTGGGATGACTGGATATACTTCTGGCCCTCATGTTTGTTACAGGTTTTGGAAAAATGGACTAGAAGTTGATCCATTTAAGCAAAAACTCCCAGAGGCTAAACCAATAAATGAATCGCTGAAAAAGAAGTACTTTAGCGATATAGTAGCAATAAAATCTAAACTTGATTCTATTGTAATACTGAATAAAACTTCTATGTAATGGCTTTATCAAAAAATAATCCAACAACTCAAAAATCGTGGAAAAGTCTTGAAAAGATCTATGAACAAGAAAATGGTTTAAAAATCTTGGACTATTTAAAAAATGAACCAAATAGAGTTGAAAGGTTTTCTATTAGTTTAAATGACTTTTATGTTGATTTTTCAAAAAATAGAATTAGTGAAAAAGCTCTTAACTATCTCATTGATTTGTGTAATGAGACAGATCTAAAAAAAAATATAAATAAATATTTTAATGGGGAAGAGATTAATGAAACTGAAAAAAGAGCAGTTCTTCATACAGCATTAAGGTCAAATAAAGCAACTAAAATCAATGAGGAAGTACAAAACAACTTAAAAAAAATTGAGATTTTATCTAACGAAATTAACAATGGAAAAAGACTTGGTTATTCAGGTAAAAAAATTGAAAATATTGTTAATATAGGGATTGGTGGATCACATCTTGGACCTGAAATGGTTACTGAAGCTTTAAGTCAGTATAATCTTGGAATTAAACCATATTTTATTTCAAATATTGATGCTGACTATATAGATGATCTACTTAAGCGTATCAATCCTGAATCCACTATTTTTATTATAGTTTCTAAAACATTCAATACAATTGAAACACTTGAAAATGCTAAAAAAATAAAGAGTTGGTTTATAGAAAATATATGCGAAGAGGCAATTCCAAATCATTTTATAGCAATCTCAAATAATATAGAAGGTCCAAAAGATTTTGGTATTTACTCTAAGAATATTTTATCTATACCCGAGTGGGTTGGTGGAAGATTTTCTTTGTGGGGTTCAGTAGGTTTAATTATTTCAATTTGTATTGGTTACAAAAATTTTGAAAAATTCTTAAGTGGGGCCAGAGATATGGATGAACATTTCAGAGAGTCACCATTTAAAAAGAATATTCCAGTTATTCTTGCATTAATTAGTATTTGGTATAATAATTTTTTTAAATGTGAAACTGAAGCAGTTATTCCATACAATCAATTCTTAAGTAAGCTTCCAGATTATCTTCAGCAAGCTAGTATGGAAAGTAATGGTAAAAGTATTGATAGAGATGGTAATAAGATAAATTATGAAACAGGATCAATAATTTGGGGATCCACAGGAACTAATGCTCAACATGCCTTTTTTCAGCTTATGCACCAGGGAACAAAACTAATCCCAGCAGACTTTATAGCTTTTGTAGAACCCTTAAATGATAACCATGAACAACATAAAATTTTAAACGCAAATTTTTTAGCTCAAATAAATGCATTATTAGTTGGAAGTAACAAATCCGGTAATGATATTCATAAAAATATAGAAGGAAATAAACCTTCAAATTCAATACTTATCAACAAGCTAACTCCTCATAACCTTGGTTCTTTAATTGCAATGTATGAAAGTAAAATTTTTGCAATTGGCTCAATTTTAAATATTTACAGCTTTGACCAGTGGGGCGTTGAGTTAGGAAAATCAATAGCTAGAGGTATTTTAGAGGGAAAAGAAGACCATTTAGATACATCAACAAAAGATATCGCAAAAAGGCTTAATAATAGAAAATAGATTTAAACCATTAGAAATTTAATAATCTGTTAATATTTACTTATTTATTTAAACAATTAATAATCATATTTTTGAGATATAATCAATAATAATAATAATGAAAAAATTAAGCTTACTATTATTTTCACTAATTACGGCTACTACATTTGCACAAGATGCTGCATTAGACTCCATAGCGCTTACGGAGGTCACAGTAACTTCAAAAGTTGTAGACGTAGCTAGAGAAAGAGTTACTCCAATTGCATTTAGCTCAGTTTCAGGATCTGAAATTGATCTAAAAGCTGGAAATCTAGAGTTTGTTGAAACATTAAAAAGAACACCTGGTGTTTATACAAATCAAGATAATGGAGGATACGGTGATGGTCAAATGTACGTTAGAGGTTTTGGGTTTACAAATACAGCATACGTGATTAATGGCCAACCGGTAAATGACATGGAAAATGGTCGAATTTATTGGTCTAACTGGATGGGATTAATCGACCTTACTTCTAGTGTTCAAATCCAAAGAGGGTTAGGTTCAACTTCTCTTGCTGTTCCTTCCGCTGGAGGAACTGTCTCCGTTAACACTCGAGCAGCCGAGGTTGATCCTGGAACAGGAATCAAAATGGCAGCCGGTGACAACGGCTATCATAAATTTACTGCATTCCATAATACTGGAGTTAATGATCTTGGATGGTCATCAAGTTTTCTTCTTGGTTTCTGGCGTGGGGATGGATGGAGAAATGGTATGAAAGGTGAGGGGACAACATATGCTTTCTCAGTTGGATATACTCCAAGAGGTGGTGATCATGAATTCAACTTTTCTCTTATTGGTGCTGGACAATGGCATCATCAAGCATATTATGGTACACAGCTTCAAGACTATCTAGATTATGGTCCAATTCAAGGTGATGATTACAGAAAATTTAATCAACTATATGGTGATTATCAAGGAGAAGAATTTTCAGTTCTTAGAAATTATTACAACAAACCATTGGCTACATTTAACTGGGATTGGGATATTTCGAGTAATGTAACACTAGCTACATCTCTTTATGGTTCAGCCGGAAGAGGTGGTGGAACAGGTCTTCGAGGAAGAGGTTCCTATGGTGTAACAGCTTTCAGAGAATCATTTGCTGATTATTTAGCTGATCACGGCGAATGGAGAAATCCAGATACTACAATTGACTGGAGTGTAGCTGTTCTAAAAAATCAAAAGGGTGGTTACATCCCTGAAAGCGGTCCATTTGCTGGAATGAGACTAGGATATCATAATACTGTTGATGGTCTTCCAAGTAAATGGGGAGCTGATACAACTATTAGAAGATTTTCTACTAACTCACACAATTGGTATGGTGGTATTTCCAAACTAAAAATTGATACTGATAACTTTAGATATGAAGTTGGAGTTGACTTAAGATCATATAAGGCGTATCATAGAAGAGGGCCAGAAACATTATTTGGACTAGACGGTTATATATCGACAATTAATGGATTTAATTTCTCAGGAAATGGAGATCGAATTGGAACAGTTATAGTTGACACATATGAAGCAAGTCCTTTCAAAAATTTAGGAATGGATAACCCTAACGGATCTCAAAGATACTACATAGGTCACGTTGACTGGACTGGTTTTAACGGTTTAGTTGAATATACAGGAAGTGAGAACTTCTCCGCTGTAGTTCAATTTGGTTCTTCAAGTCAAACATATCAATGGGAAGGGTTTTATACTGCTGCTCCTTCAACAAAAAGTAGAAAGATTACTGTTGACGGTGGATATATTAAAGGAGGTGCTAACTACAGAATGAATAGAAATTCTAATATCTTTTTCAACGTAGGACAAATAATGAGACCTCCATCATTCGATGGTGTATTCCCAAATGCTGACTATGACTTTGAAGAGGCTGATGATATAACTAATGAATCATTTACATCATTCGAACTTGGGTATGGATATATTTCTTCAAACTTTAAGGCTAATATTAACGCATATCATACGGTTTGGGGAGATAGAACATTAAGAAGAAGTACTTCAATTGATGACCAGGGGGTAAGAATTATTTATGATGGTGTTGAGCAAACTCATCAAGGAATTGAGGCAGAAATGACTTGGTATCCATCAAATAGACTTAGAATAAGAGGTATGGCTTCAATTGGAGACTGGAAATATTCAAAGAATTTTGATGGTGATGCATACTTCATAGACAATAATCAACCTGCAGGTACAACAGGTACGTTATATCTTGATGGTGTAAAAATTGGTGACGCAGCTCAATCTGTTTTATATATTGGTGCTGACTATAAACTATCATCAAAACTTTCAATGGATCTAGACGTAATGAGTTTTGACAATTTACATGGAAGATTTGGTCCACTTGATAGTGAATTTAATTCAGCTAACAACCGTGGTTCAATTAAACTTCCATCTTGGGGTACAGTGGATCTTGGAGCTACATATAGAACAACATTATTCGGATATGATACAACCGCAAGGTTGAATGTTAACAATCTACTGGATGAGGAATATATTTCACAATCTCAGACAAACTTCCATAATGATGGAGGTAGAGCATGGAATGGAGTTAATGTAGAAAATCAAGTTTACTTTGGAAAAGGTACAACATGGAATTTAGGTTTGAATATCAGATTCTAAATAAATAACTCTAACTACAAAAAAACCCTGCCAAGGCAGGGTTTTTTAATTTGAACTAATTTCTTTTATAATAATTTCTACCTGATCAGTTTCTGAATATGAATTAATACTTACTGTAAACAAAATATTAATTGATGATTTTAAATTAATAAATTCATCTTTTTTGCTGAAGGAAATAAATGGAAGTTTTGTATTAAATGAATCCAGTATATAAGATTTTATAACTTGTGATTCTTTACCAACAAATTTTAAATCATCAATTATGGTACAATTATCTGCTCTAAATACTGGTCTTCTATTTTCAAGACCAAAAGGAGACATTCTGGAAATTAATTTTACATTTTTTACAGTTAGCTCTGAGAAAGGAACCTCAATATCATACTTATAATTTCTCTCAAACATAATTCCATCTACTGATTCTTGAACAGTTTTTTCAAAATGTTCAATAAATGCATTTAATTTAGATTTTTCAATTTTTATACCAGCTGCAAATTTGTGACCACCAAATTGATAAAGGAATTTCTCACACTTAATCAATGCGCCATAGACATCAAAACCTGAAACAGATCTGACAGATCCTGTAAGTAAATTTTCATCAAAGTCAGTAATTATGATAGTAGGTTTATATGATTTTTCAATTAATCGTGAGGCAACAATTCCTAATACACCTGTGCTAAAGTTCTGACCATATATAATATTAGAGTACTTTGTATTATCAATTTTTTTGATAACGTTTTCATATACTTTTTTTTCTATAGATCTTCTTTTTAAATTTAAATATTCTACTTCGTTTGATAATGAATTAGCCTTATTTGCGTCTTCCTCCGTAAGAAGGTCAACGATTATTTTTCCATTTTTCATTCTTCCTGCAGCATTAATTCTTGGTCCTATGTTAAATGATATTTTTGATTCATCTACTTTATTAATTGACTTCAAAAAATTTCTCAGTCCTAGCCTGGGATTATTGTTTATTTCATTTAATCCATGAAATACCATGACTCTGTTTTCATCAATTAACGGCATCATATCAGAAATAGTAGCTAATGCAACAAAATCTAGAAGACTTCGAATATTTAATTTATTAGCTGATTTTATATTGTGAGCTGTAATTAATTTATAAGCAATACCACAACCACAAAGATCTTTAAATGGATATGGGCAGTCTAGTTGTTTGGGATTTAGTACAGAGTGGGCTTTGGGAAGATCAACGTCAGGTAAATGATGATCGCAAACAATTACGTCAATTCCTTTTGAATTTGCATATTTAACTTCATTAACTGCCTTAATTCCACAATCTACAGTAATAATTAATTTAACACTATTCTCATCAGCATAATCAATCGACTCTAAAGATACTCCATAACCTTCTTTATATCGATCAGGAATATAATAAAGTACGTCAAATTCCCTTTTTTTAAAATAGGCATACAACATAGATGTTGAGGTCGTACCATCAACATCATAATCTCCTATAATCAATATTTTTTCTTTTTTTCCTTTATTAACTCTATCAACGGCTTTCTCCATATCCTTCATTAAATATGGATCATGAAGAGAATCTAGTTTAGGTCTAAAAAAGTTTTTAGCTTTATCTAAGGAATTAATATCACGCTGAATTAATAAAGAGCAAATAAAGTTAGGAATTTTTAAGTCCGCTTGAAGAGAATTAACTTTTCTAATTGAAGGTTGATCACTTTTAGTCCAATTTTTCATTCAACTTTATCAATACAGATTACAAATTCTCCTTTGATTACTCTATTAGTAAATTCTTGAATTGCTTCTTCCAGTGTTCCTCTAAATACTTCCTCATATATTTTAGATATTTCTCTAACAACAGCAATTTTTCTATCCAAACCAATTACATCTTTTAGATCATTAAGTGTTTTAATTATTCTAAAGGGTGACTCATATAAAATAGTTGTTTTAGTATTTTGTGAAATTTCAGATAGTTTTGACTTTCTACCTTTTTTTCTAGGCAAGAATCCTTCAAAAACAAAACTATCACAAGGTAATCCACTCATAACTAATGCAGGAATAAATGCTGTGGGACCAGGTAAACAGGTGATTAATATTTTATTTTTAATTGCTTCTCGAATTAACAAAAAACCAGGGTCAGATATACATGGTGTTCCAGCATCTGTAATTAAGGAGACCTTATTACCACTAATTATCATTTGGATATATTTGTTGACTTTATTATGTTCATTATTAATATGGTAACTATTGGCTTTAGTTGAAATATTATAGTGGTTTAATAGTTTTTTTGCATGCCTTGTATCTTCTGCCAATATTATATCTGAATTTTTGAGTGTCTCTATTGCTCTTAAAGTAATATCTTCCATGTTACCAATAGGTGTTGGTACAATATATAATTGAGGATCATTTATCATCGCCACTCTCTGGTATTTCAGTCACTAAATCTTTTATAGAATCAATTAATGGAATTATTTCACTTTCATTGTTAGTCAGTTCGTCATTTTTTTCTGATGATAAATCAAGTTGCCTTAATGTCTCTTTCAGTTTCTTTGAATAAAATACCCAATCAGAATTTCGTTTACTTTTAGATAGGTATTTATATATAACAGCTAATTCGAATATTTCTTTAGCATCGTTATAAGTCTCCTCCCAATCTAATACCTTTGATTTATTGATTTTTGTAGCAATCTCTTTTATTTTATTTTCTATCTTTTTAAACACTTCTTTAAATTATAAAAATGAATTACTTTTTGATAAATTTGATAAATTTTTCAATTTAAATTACAAAATGTTTTTAGAAAACCCAGCATACAATAATGAACAATTTGGTTGGATTGAGGTAATATGTGGATCAATGTTTTCTGGTAAAACCGAAGAGTTGATAAGAAGGGTTAGAAGAGCTAAAATCGCTAATCAAAAAGTTAAAATTTTTAAACCTATTATTGACTCAAGAAGTAAGAACTATATTGAATCACATGATGAAAATAAACTTAAGTCAATTGAAGTGAAGTCATCTTCAGACATTTTAAATTATTTGAAAAATTGTGATGTAGTAGCTATTGATGAAGCTCAGTTCTTTGATAGCGAAATAATTAATGTATGTAATAGTATAGCTAATAACGGTATTAGAGTAATTGTTGCAGGATTAGATATGGACTACCTTGGTAACCCATTTGGACCAATGCCAAACCTTATGGCAATCTCTGAGTATGTCACTAAAGTTCATGCAGTATGTAAAAAGTCTGGAAATGTTGCGAACTATAGTTACAGAAAAAATAAAAAAAAGGATATTGTAGTAATTGGAGAGAAAGATAAATATGAACCTTTAAGTAGGTCCGTTTTTTTTAAAAAAATGAAAAAAAATAAAAAAAAATGAAAATAGCAGTAATAGGATCAACCGGGGTTGTAGGAAAAGTTATGCTTTACCTTCTTGAGAGTAGGAACTTCCCATTAACTAATTTAATCCCTGTAGCATCTCAGAATTCAGTTGGGAAAAAAATTATATTTAAGAATAAAGAATATGATATTGTTTCAATTAATGATGCTGTAGAAATGAAACCTGATATAGCACTATTTTCTGCAGGTGGTTCAACATCCTTAGAATGGGCACCCAAATTTGCTGAAGTAGGAACAAGAGTTATTGATAATTCCTCAGCATGGAGAATGGATTCATCAAAAAAATTGGTTGTTAGTGAAGTAAATTCTGAAGTTCTTACAAATGATGACTATATAATCGCTAATCCTAATTGCTCTACAATGCAAATGCTTGTTGTGCTTGCTCCTCTTCATGAAAAGTTTAAGATTAAACGTCTTGTTATTTCTACTTATCAATCAGTATCTGGTACAGGTAAAACTGCAATAGATCAATTAAATAGTGAAAGAAACAATTTAAGCTGTGAAAAGGTTTATCCATATTCAATTGATCAGAATCTTTTACCTCATTGTGATGTTTTTGAAAAAGATGGTTACACTAAAGAGGAGAATAAACTAATTAATGAGACTAGAAAAATCTTAAATGATTATAGTATTCAAATTACATCAACAGCAGTCAGAGTTCCAATAGAGATTTGTCACGGTGAGACAGTTAATATTGAATTTAAAGATAAATTTGAACTTAAAGAAGTATATAGTATTTTAAGAAGTACTCCTGGATTAATAGTTGAAGATGAGCCTCAGGACAACTTGTATCCAATGCCTCTCAACGCTGCAAATAAAGATGAGGTTTTTGTTGGTAGAATAAGGAGAGATTTTAGTATAGAGAATGGATTAAATCTATGGATTGTTGCCGACAATTTGAGAAAAGGTGCTGCTACAAATACTATTCAAATTGCAGAAAAATTAATTGAAATGGGATTAGTAAGATGCTAGACTTTAGCTGATTCCATAAATCTTATAGTATAGTTTCCTGAAATAAAGTCTGGATGCTCCATCATTTTTTTATGAAATGGAATAGTAGTCTTAACTCCTTCAATAACAAATTCATCAAGGGCTCTTTTCATTTTATTAATGGCTTCTTCTCTTGTTTGTGCGGTGGTTATAAGTTTAGCAATCATTGAATCATAGTGAGGGGGTATTACATAGCCACTGTATACATGGGTGTCAATTCTCACTCCATGTCCACCAGGAAAATGCAGGGTAAGGATCTTTCCTGGATTAGGCATAAAATCATTTTCAGAGTCTTCTGCGTTAATTCTACATTCTATTGAACATAGCTTTGGAAAATAATTTTTACCAGAAATAGATTCCCCAGCTGCAACTTTTATTTGTTCTCTTATTAGGTCATAATCAATAACTTGTTCAGTAATTGGATGTTCTACTTGAATTCTAGTATTCATCTCCATGAAATAAAAGTTCTTGTGCTTATCAACAAGGAACTCAACAGTTCCAGCACCTTCATATTTTATATATTCAGCTGCTTTTACAGCTGCTTCACCCATTGCTTTTCTCAATGGTTTAGTCATAAAAGGGGAAGGTGTCTCCTCAATTAGTTTCTGATGTCTTCTTTGAATTGAACAGTCTCTTTCTGAAAGATGACAGGCTTTCCCGTTTGAATCAGCCATAATCTGAATTTCAATATGTCTTGGGTCTTCTATAAATTTTTCTAAATACATTGCATCATTGTCAAAAGCTGATTTCGATTCTTGTCTAGCAACTTCCCAGGCTTTTATTAAATCATTTGGACTATTTGCCATCCTCATACCTTTTCCTCCTCCTCCTGCAGTTGCTTTTAACATTACGGGATAACCTATCTCAAGAGCAATATTTTGGGCATCCTCAAGAGTTGGAACTATACCATCCGACCCTGGGATAACTGGTACTCCCGCTTTTTGCATTGTTTTCTTAGCTGTTGATTTATCTCCCATTGCCTCTATCATCCTGGGAGAAGCACCTATAAATTTTATTTTATGCTCTTCACAAATTTTTGAAAAATTGCTATTCTCCGATAAGAAACCATATCCTGGGTGAATTGCATCCGCATTTGTTATTTCTGCAGCTGCAATTATATTTGCAGGTTTTAAATATGACTCGTTGCTAGCAGCAGGTCCAATACAAACTGCTTCATCGGCAAACCGAACATGTAAGCTCTCTTCATCGGCTTTAGAATAGACAGCTACAGTGTTAATACCCATTTCTTTACATGTCCTAATAACACGCATAGCAATTTCTCCTCTATTAGCAATTAATATTTTTTTAAACATTTTATGATGGATCGATGACAAATAGAGGTTGGTCAAACTCAACAGGGCTTTGATCGTCTGCAAGAATCTTTATAATTTTTCCAGATACCTCAGATTCAATCTCATTAAACAATTTCATTGCTTCAATAACACAAAGCACATCACCTTCTCCTATTGTTTGTCCAACCTCAACAAATGCAGGCTTATCTGGTGATGGTTTTCTATAAAACGTTCCAATAATCGGTGATTTAATAATTATATTTTTATCGTTTTCTTCAACATGAATCTCTGAATTTTCTTCAATATTAGGTACTGAAGAAGCTTCTGTAATAGTTTTAGTAGGTTGAGGGGAAAAAGAAGCAGGTATATCCTCAACTATAATATTTTGTTTTGAATCAGGTTTTGTTCTTATAGTTATTTTAAAATTCTCTCTCTCAATTTTTACTTCTTCTACTCCAGACTTTTGAACGAATTTTATTAGATTTTGTATTTCTTTTATATCCATATAGTATAATTTAATTATATGCCCAAGTTAAATATGCGGCTCCCCAAGTAAGACCAGCGCCAAATGCAGCAATTATTAATTTATCTCCTTCTTTAAAGTTATCCTCATAATCATACATTAATAAAGGTATGGTAGCAGCAGTGGTGTTTCCATATTGTTCAATATTCATAAGGACCTTTTTTTTGTCTAAATTAATCTTTTCTGCGGTAGCATCAATAATTCTTTTGTTTGCTTGATGAGGAAGAAGATATTTTATATCATCAGATTTTAGTTTATTTCTAATCATAATCTGCTCTGTGGCGTTTGCCATTTCAGATACAGCATACTTAAATACAGTTTTTCCATCTTGAGTTATAAAATGCCATTTATTATTTAAAGTTTCTGATGATACTGGAAAAAGAGATCCTCCAGATTTTACTTTAAGCCACTCTGCACCAATTCCATCAGATCTCAGATATTCATCTTCCCAACCATATCCATTTGTACTTGGTTCAACTAGAACAGCACCTGCTCCATCACCAAACAATATACTAGTTGATCTATCTGTATAATCTACGATAGATGACATCATATCTGCACCAATTAAAAGAATTTTCTTATATCTACCTGATTCAATGAACGAAGATGCTGAAGACATTCCAAAAAGAAATCCTGAACATGCAGCGCTTATATCATATGCGTATGCATTTATTGCATTTATTGCAGAAGCAACTGAAGGAGCTGTAGAAGCACAATGAAAATCAGGTGTGATTGTTGCAACAATCACTAAATCAATTGTTGTAGGGTCTATTTTTTTTCTAGCTATGAGATTATTAGCTGCGTTGACTGCTAAATATGAAGTTCCTTTCCCTTTTTCTTTTAAAACTCTCCTTTTTTTAATCCCAGTTCGCGCTCTGATCCATTCATCATTGGTATCAACCATCGCTTCTAAATCTTTATTTGAAATAGAGTCCTCTGGCAAATAACCTCCAACTGCAGTTATAGAGGCCTTTATATGTTTTTTATTGTTAGACGTCATACTAACACCAACTATATTTTTAACAATTCAAGTTGTTATTCAAGGTAAGAATTATTCTGATGCTAATGAATCAACTAAAACTTTTCCTCTGTAGTATAGTTTTCCTTCAAACCAATGTGCTCTATGGTACAAGTGGGACTCACCAGTAGCATTACATATTGAGATTTGCTGGCTTGCAGCTTTAATATGTGTTCTTCGCTTATCTCTTCTAGTCTTAGATATTTTACGTTTTGGATGTGCCATTTATAATAAATCTTTTAGTTTGTCCCATCTGGGGTCAGTTTTTTCTTTAAAGTTTCTTTTAGGTTTTAACTCTTCAAGTTTTTGAATTATTTCAGATTTTAAAGATCCATTTTCTATCCCTGGGTGAACTTTTTTCTGCGGAATAGCAAGGATAATACTCTCATATATAATATGTGATACATCAATACTATTTGACCCGGTTGGTAAAAAGATAACCTTATCATCCGATGATATTGTATCATCCTTAAACTTAATAACAACATTATATCCAGTTTCTAACCCCAATGAGAACATTTCCATTGAAAGATCACATTGAACCTCAACATTTCCATAAAATTTAAATTTTAAGTTTAGTAAAGTTTGTTTTTTTTCTAACTCTAGAATGGTTTTGATATTTGCATCAGCAAAATCATAATAATCAAAATTTTTAAAGAACTTATTCCCTATTTCAAAGTCAAACAAATGGATGCCTTCTTTTAGTCCTGAAAATTTAACTAAATATGGTGAAAGCGATTTCATCACTTAACTATTGAGCGGCAAATTTATAAAAATTTATCTATTTAATGTCAAACTAAGTTATTTCTTGATTTAAACAACTCAATACCTAACTTTATTGCGTTTGTAAATGAGGTATGATCAGCTATACCTTTTCCCGCAATATCAAAGCCTGTCCCGTGATCCGGTGAAGTTCTTATAAATGATAATCCAGCACTAAAGTTTACTCCTTTACCAAAAGAAATAGTTTTAAATGGTATTAGCCCTTGATCGTGATATGCGGCAATAGTAGCATCATATTTTTTATAATTTTCATTAGTAAAAAATGTATCTGCTGAAAATGGCCCATAAACAGTACTTGTATTTCCATTAAAACTATTAATTACTGGTTTAATAATTAACTCGTCTTCATTTCCTATTAAACCATTATCACCGGCATGAGGATTAATTGCCAACACTGCAATTTTTGGTTTATTTATTTTAAAATCATTTACTAGACATTTTTCTAGTACTTTAATTTTTTTCTCAACAATATCCTTATTTATAAAGTCTAATACATTTTTTAATGGTATATGGTCTGTTAATAATGCGATCCTAAGTTCTCCTGATATCATTAACATTAGAGGGTCAGCATTAAAATAATCCTTTAAGAAGTCGGTATGGCCAGAATATTTAAATGTCGTAGAATAAGATAACTGCTTATTTATAGGTGCAGTCACCAGAATATCAATCTTATGTTCTTTTATATCTTCTACAGCTTTCTTAAGAGACAGGGTTCCAAGAGCTGATAATTCTTTATTGGATTCTCCAAAATTAAATTGAGAATTAAAGAATACCTCTTTTATGTTTATCTGATTATCCTGCGCATCTTCTTCAGTATTAATCTTTTTTAAAGGAGGAGTTTCAATTTGAAAATGTTGTTTTTGTTTTTCAATTAAACCCGTTGAAGCATAGATTATAAAATTACATTCTTGAAATAGGATAAAATTAGATAGTGATTTTAAGATTATTTCAATCCCAATACCATTTGGATCACCAATAGTTATCCCTACATTTATTTTCCTTGATTTTATCACTCTTTAATTAATTGCTAATTTTACATAAGGAAAACAAAGATAATAATGTTCACTGGGATAATTGAATGTATGGCTACCGTAGTTAAGGTAGAAAAGAACAAAGGGAATTTAGATATTTCCCTTAAGTCAGGAATTACTCATGAACTTAAGATTGATCAAAGCTTATGTCACAACGGTGTCTGTTTAACAGTTGTTGATATAGATAATGATGTATATACAGTAAATGTAATTTCTGAGAGTATTGAAAGGTCAAATTTTGGTGAGATTATTCCAGGCGATAATGTTAACATAGAGAGATCAATGTCAGTTAATTCAAGATTTGATGGACATATAGTTCAGGGACATGTTGATGAGGTAGCAGTTTGTACTGAGGTCAGTGAAACGAATGGAAGTTGGAAATATATGTTCCGACACTCAAAAAATAATATGACTGTTGAGAAAGGTTCTATAACTATAAATGGGGTTAGTCTAACAGTTGTTGATTCTACCGAAAATTCTTTTTCAGTTGCAATAATACCTTATACTTATAATAATACTAACTTTAAACAAATTAATGTTGGGACCAAGGTTAATCTTGAGTTTGACATAATAGGTAAGTATATTTCCAAAATGATAAATAAATAGAGTAATGAATAATATTCCTCATTTAAACTTAAATGATTTTTTATCTGGTGATTCAAAGACTAAGAATGAGTTTATTGAGCAGATTGGCAAGGGATTCAGTGAAATAGGCTTTATTGCAATTAAAGGTCATCTTTTAGATGATAAAACTAAAGATGAATTATACACTGAAGTTAAAAGCTTCTTTAATCTGTCTGATGAAGTGAAATCAAACTATATTATTAAGGGTCTTGCTAGTCAAAGAGGATTTACTCCATTTGGAAAAGAAAGTGCTAAAGGCAAAAATATAGGAGATCTTAAAGAGTTTTGGCACTTTGGTCAATATGTCAAAGACGAGCCAAAATTAAAAGAGGAGTACCCTGATAACGTTATTGTTAGTGAGCTAAAAAATTTTAATGCTACAGGGCAAAAAACTTATGAGCTGTTAGAAGAGACCGGAAAGCATATTCTTAGAGCTATTGCTTGCTATCTTAACCTAGAAGAGACATACTTTGACAAACACATATTCAATGGAAATTCAATCCTAAGAGCAATTCATTATCCTCCAATTACTGAAGAACCTAAAAATGCTGAAAGAGCAGCAGCTCATGGGGATATAAATCTAATAACACTCCTTATGGGTGCTCAAGGAAAAGGGTTGCAGGTGTTAAATAATTCTGGAGAATGGATTGATGCTGTAGCAGGAGAAGATGAAATTATAGTTAACATTGGTGATATGCTTTCAAGACATACTAACAATAAATTAAAGTCTACAATTCACAGGGTGGTTAATCCCCCAAGAGATCTTTGGAATAGCTCTAGATATTCAATACCCTTCTTCTTACATCCAAGGCAAGAAATGTCATTAAATTGCCTGGATTCATGTATAGACACTGATAATCCAAAAGGATATGAAGATATTACAGCAGGAGAATTCTTACACGAAAGACTTATTGACTTAGGATTAATTAAGGGTTAGTCTTCAAGTTCTTTGTATATAGCTCTAGATAATTTTGCAAGAAAGGGTTCAGCAATATCATCGTACTCATACAAATTGTCATTTATTACCTTGTTTTTATTTGTATAAATAGTAGATGTAAGAATAAATTCAACATTATTCTGATAATTTTTTATTAAGCCATTGTCTATTGAAGTTCCATAGGCTTGGCCAATTTTATTATAGACCCTAATTTGTTCGTTTGATACACTTTGCTCATCTCCATGAATAAAAAATTTATTATAGGTTTCAAAAAATTTTTCATCTCCGATAAACTTCTCACCTATATCCTCATAAGTAAACCTACTCATCCAATATCTTATAAAATCATAATCCTCAACATTTAAATTAAAAGTATTAGCCTTATCAAAAATCTCAGGATAAAAAACGTATTTAATTAGATTGTGCATGTCAGTTATTGAAAATCTGTTTTTTTCAGAAAAGTTCAATGATTCATCTAATATTTCTCCATTAAAATATCTCCTTTCACCCTTGTCTAGTCCATTAATCTTATCATCAGCTTTAATGATTTTTTGATTATCATTTATGGAAGAAATAATATTATTATCAAGATCTGATATTTGCCACGTGGAATTAACATAAGGGTCAGGATTAAACTTATGATTTAAATATGTTCTATCAAATCCTGCATTCTGCATTTCATCATTGAAATAATTATATCCAATAAAATCAATTAATATATTAGACGCTGAGTTATCACTAACAAGGAAAATATCTGCGATAAGATTTTGAAAAGAAGTAATGCTGTCTTGAAGTTTAAAGTTAGAATAGTTGTCTACATTATTTAGAATTATCTTAGACTTTAGTGTTATATCAGATCCTTTAGATCTTAATTCATTAATTTTCTTTAATGTCAAAACAACAATTGGCAGCTTGATTGTACTTGCTGGATAAAAATATTGATTTTCATCATGCTGATATTGATAATTTTGAAAATCAATCTTCGTATTATTATGATTGACTTTTGTTAACATAACCTGTATCTCATAATCCTCTTTATCCTTAATAATCTCCTTCAAATATGGATCTGATTTAAGAACTAATTCAATTGGATTTGAATTACATGATAAAAGTGAAGAACATACAGCTAATAATAATATTCTTTTCATAAGTAGCAAAAATAAAAAAACCCCTCAAAAGAGGGGTTTTTATTAAAATTTGTTAAAGTTTTATTGATTTGGTCTAACTGATACAGCTCTCCACAGAGCAACACTATTTAAATGTGCTCTCATGTTGACAACTGACTGCATTTGCTTTGGCATTTTTACAGTTTGCTCTCTTGTTTTCATCATAGTCTGCCATGAATCGTAAAAATCAACTGTCATGTAATTATTATAGACATTATCACCTAATTCGTCAAGTCTTTTTAAAAGGCCCCATCCTAATCTGTCTCCAAGACTTCCTGAATTCAGACTATTCTCCGCTTTTTCATATTCATAACCATCTGCTATATCTGTTTTCATGAAATTTAGAACAGCAACTTGAGGAACTTCAGGTGTTTCTCCTTGATTACCGGCAAAGTTTAAGCCTTTATTTACATAGACATGATCATATAAAATTGTTCTAGCTCTCTGATTTTTTTCTTGAAAAATCTCAACGTCCATTTCGCTATAATCCGGTCTAATTTTCATAACACCGGCGTTAGCATTTAAACTGTCTGGACTTTTGGCAACAGTTACTATAACCATATTCCATTGATCTTCTTCAACTGTTCCAGGCCTCCACCAAACATCCCATCCAGTAATTGTTCCTTCATCGGCTCTCATTTGAGCTAATTCTTTCCACTTCTCATTGATAATAGTACCGTAGTCCTCTCCTGGTGTTGTCTTGACAAAAGTCATATTTACATAATCTCCATTTCCTTGAGCAGTTAAATTGCCAACTGCAAAAAGGGCTAATAATAAAAATAGTTTTCTCATATTGATTGTTTTAAGTTAATTTGATTTATCTAAATTTAGATAAAAAATTAATTACTTGTACATAATAACTAGTCATGAAAAGAAGATCATTAATTAAAACCATTACTGCGGCTGCAATTGGAACACCTTTTTTAGGTCATTCAAAAATTAATAGAATACCAAACAAAAAATTTATTAAGACAAAGCAAAATCCTGTAGCAACATCAACTTATTCCTTTTGGCAATTTAATGGAAGTGAAACACCTATTGAATACTGTATTGAAAAAACTGCTGAATTTGGTTTTGATGGAGTAGAACTTTTATTGATCCAAATGGAATCAGAAAAAAATAGTTATTTACAAAAAATTAAAAAAAGAGCTTTTGATGCAGGTTTAGATATAATGGGCCTATCCACTCATCAAAGTTTTGTTAGTCCAGATAAATCAAAAAGACAACAAAACATTGAGTTGACAAAACATCAGATCGAAATAGCTCACTCTCTTGGAATTCCCACAATAAGAATAAATACTGGAAGGTGGGGAACAACTAAAGCACGTGGAAATAAATCTGAATTTGATGTATTAATGGATAATAAAGGTGTTGAACCAGTTATAGATGGTTATACAGAAGAGGATGGCTTTAAGTGGGTTATTGATTCTATTGCAGAGTGTATCCCTACTGCTGAAAAGAATGGAGTAGTTTTGGGTCTTGAAAATCATTGGGGATTAGGTCTAACATCAAAAGGAGTTTTGAGAATTGTCAATGCAATAAACTCTCCTTGGTTAAGTGTTACATTAGACACAGGTAATTTTTTTGAAAATAGAGAAGAGCAAATAAAAGATTTAGCACCACATACGTGTCTAATTCAAGCGAAAACCTATTTTGGAGGAGCAAAATGGCCTGCTTTTGACGAAATAGATATTGATTATCCTGCGATAGGTAAATTAATGAGAGAAAATAATTACAGGGGGTACATATCATTGGAATTTGAAGGAAACGAAGATGCAAATACTGCAATTCCCAAAAGCTTAAAAATTCTAAGAGATTCTTTTTATTACAAGCTTAGCTAATATTTTTTTACATTTGAATAAACCCTAGTAAATGGAAGAAACTCTAATTGAGATTTATGTAGTACCTTTTATGAGTCAAGAATGGATTGCATGGACTTTGTTCTCTATTGTCTTTATTTCCACTCCATTAATTTTAGCAAGATTTTTAAATAAAAGTCAAAAAAGAATGGTTACCTATATTATGGGTATTCTTTTAATTATTGATTTTATTGCTGAAAATATTGGATATATAGCAAATGACGTATGGAGTATCGAGTATAATCTTCCGCTACAATTATGTGGAATATCTTCGCTTATTTGCTGTTTCTTACCATTCATAAAGAATAAACAAAAATTATTTCAATTTGTATTTTATACAGGGATTATTGGAGGTTTTATGGCTATTTTAACTCCTCAAATGAACTATTTTGATGGAACTATACGTTATTACCTAAACTATTATGTATCACATAGCTTAATAATAGTAATGCCAATATTTATGTTCCTACATTTAGATTTAAAACTGCCAAGATTATCGTGGTTTAGACTATGGATTAATTTGAACATTTTAATGGCAATAATTATGCCAATAAACTTTTTAATTGGTTCCAATTATATGTATGTAAATGAGCCACCTCAGGTTGATAATCCTTTAGTGATAGGCGATTGGCCCTACTATATTTTTCTTTGGGAAATCTTTATATTAATTATAGCATATATGGTCTATTCAATTAGTAGAAGAAAGCTAACTCTTTGAATCTGTGAAAATAATTTTAACCCTATTTCTTACACTTTCTTATATACCTTCAGAACAGTGCTCCACATTTTATCTCATAAGACATGCGGAGAAAGTGAGAACAGATAAATCTGATAAAGATCCAAAACTAAATGAATATGGTATGTTGAGAGCTATAAAATGGCAAGAATATTTTTCTGAAAAGAACATTTCAAAAATATATTCTACTAACTACAAAAGAACCCTAGAAACTGTAAAGCCTATTCAAGAATCTAGCGATATAATACCAATTATTTATTCACCCTCTGATATTGACTATAAAAATTTCATTATGTCAAACAAGATTGAAGTTGTTTTAATTGTTGGACACAGTAATACAATTCCTGATTTCGTAAATGGGTTAATAGGTGAAAATGTCTATTCTCAAATTGATGATTTGAATAACTCAAACTTATACGTCGTAAATATATGTGAGTCTGGTATATCACATAAATTACTTAAGATAGATTAATGAATACTCCAATTGATGTTTTTAGTGAATGGGCCCAGAATGGAAAGGATGAAGGAATGGAAAGGCATCATTATCAATCAGTAATGAATATGATCAATTTTGCATCTAGCAAATTGTCAAAGTATTCTTTTATAGATGCAGGATGTGGAAATGGATGGGTTATTAGGAAAGTTACTGAAGATCCAAAATGTTCAAAAGCAATCGGTGTCGACGGCTCAAAAAATATGATTGACAAAGCAAAAAGACTTGATGTCAAAAATAAATACTATTGTGAGGATTTATTAACGTGGATGCCAAATGAAAAAGCTGACATAATTCATTCTATGGAAGTCTTTTATTATTTTGAAAACCCAGGCAACCTTATTAAACATATTAATAATAATTGGATAAAAATTGGAGGTAGATTAATAATGGGAATAGATTTTTATATGGAAAACAAAACCTCTCATTCTTGGCAGAAAGAATGTGGTATTTCAATTATGAAGTTGTATTCAGAAATTGAATGGAAAAATTTTTTTAAAAATGCTGGATTAAGCAAGGTCGAATCTTGGCGCCACGGAGAAAGTAAAGATTGGGGTGGTACTTTAATCGTTACTGGTGTTCATTAACTTGACTAACAAAGAGTTTAATCTGTTCATTTAAATCAACATTTAGTTTGTTGTCGACTATGCCAAGTTCTTCAGAAAAATTTTCGTTAAAATTCGGTAATCGAAAACTGGGTATATCCCATTCACTTTCCTGAGAAAATCTCGCTAAGGCTGAATTTAATACTGATTTACCTCCTCTCGCACCTGGAGATGTTGATAGAAGTAGCATAGGTTTATTATTCCACACTACTTTTTCAATTACAGATATCCAATCATAGATATTTTTAAATGCTGCAGTGTATGATCCATTGTGTTCTGCAAATGATATAATTATTCCCTCAGAGGTCTTTATCAAATTTTTAAAATCATAGGCTTTTTTCGGAATACCAGAATCTCTTTTCCTATCATCACTGTAAATTGGCATTTCATAATCATTCAGATCAATTAAAATTGCCTCTCGAGGAGCTATTTTATTAGCTACAAAAGAGGCAAGTTTTTTATTCATAGAGTCTTTAGCAGATGATGCTCCAAAAGCTAGAATCTTACTCATTATTTTCTATTGTGAGAACCATCACAATAACCGTTTGGATCACTTGTGTTTCCACATCCACACTGAGGTCTATCGTAAGTCATAATTATAAAGTTGTTAAGTTTATGGATAATTCTATATCATCATATATTAGTTTATCTCCAAGATTTTCGAAGAAAGTTCCTGATCTAAATCTCACGTCATACTTTGATCTATCAAATACAAGATTTGCAGACCATCCCTGTTCAGAACTAATCATTTCAAAATTGACAGGATGAGTGTAACCCTTAATTGAAAGATCTGCAGAGATACTCCATTTTCCCTCTGAAATCAATTCAGAACTATTGATTGATAAAGTAGCAGTAGGATGTGTATCGACAGAGAAAAAATCATCTGATTTCAAATGACCTTCTAATCTTTCTTTACTTCCGCCTTCCATATCCTGATTGTTGATAGATGTCATATCTACAATAAACTCACCACCTACAATTACGCCGTCTAGAACCTCGAAAGTACCTGATACAAAGTTCAATGATCCATAATGTGAACTAGTTGACAGCTCTCTACCAGTCCAAATAATTTGGCTCTGACTGGTTTCAATATTATAGGTGTTATCAGAAATACTAACACCTGAAACTTCTTGCTCGTTGTTATTAGGATTTATATTGCATGATAGCAATCCCAAAAATGCTATTAAAACGATTGAATTTTTCATTTATTTTAAATTTTCGTAAAACTAGAAAAATGAATTTTGGCAAAAAACAAACATAGTGGGTTTAATTATTCTTTAACATTTAATATTTTACTTATAAATGTAAAGTAAACATTACTTTTATAATGTAAAGTAAATTTTACATATAAGAAAAATAACATAATATGTAAAGTCTACATTACTTAATTTTAATATATTTGTAAAGTTTATTTTACAAATGCTAGTTAATAGGGTAAAAGACTACAGAAAAGGGAAGGGTTTAACCCAGGAGGCGTTAGCCTCGGAAATTGGGGTAAGCCGGCAAACAATTATTTCAATCGAGAAAAACAAGTTTATTCCCGGGCTTGACGTTGCATTAAAAATTTCGGAGGCACTCGAAGTTAACATTATTAAACTTTTTTATTTTGTGTAAATGAAAGGCATAGACGTTGTTATTACATGGGTTGACGGATCTGATAAAAAGTATAAAAGAAAAATTCAGAAATATTTATCTAGTTTCGGAAGCTATAAAAAACAGTATCTAGAAGCAAATGAAATAGAATATTGTGTAAAATCTATAATTTACTATGCCTCGTTTGTAAGAAAAATTTTCATTGTCTCAGATAGCCAAACACCAAAATTTAATGGGATTGAGGATCTTTTGAGAAAAAATAAGGTAAAAATTGTCGACCATAAAGAAATTTTTAGGGGTCATGGAGAATATTTACCAACATTCAATCCAAGGTCAATTGACGCATTACTATATAGAATAGAGGGTCTTTCGGATAGGTTTGTTTATTTTAATGATGACATTTTTTTAACAAATAAGATTAAAGAGCAGGATTGGTTTGAAGATGATAAGGCTGTTTTAATTGGTCGATGGGCTAATAGCTACAATAAAAATCCAATAAAAATTTTATCAATGAAATTGAAAAACCTTCTTGGATATAGACCTAGCTTTAATGCTTCTCAATCAATGTCAGCAAATATTATTGGTTTCAAAAAACAATATTTTAAATCATATCATACCGCAAGACCTCAAATTAAATCATCAATAGCAAATTTTTATAGAGAGAATCCGAATATGCTGAAAAAACAAATTATGTATAAGTTCCGAAATTACAAACAATATATGCCTTATAGTCTTTGTTGGCATTTATTAATAAGAAACAATAAGGCTATTATAATAAATAAGGCAGAAGAAGTAAAAGAAATAAAAGAGATGAGAAAGCTTAATAAAATTCAAGTTAATTCAATTTTAAAAAGCATAAATGAGTCAAAGGAAATAAAATATTTAAATATACAGGACTTAAATTATGTAAACAAAGATGTATATACAATATTTGATAATTGGATGAGAAAAAGATTAAAGATTTGAAATAACTGAGACTACTCTTTCAACTTCTTCTTTGGTGTTATATACAGAAATTCCAAGTCTAGTTACACCGCCCTTTTTTTCAAGTCCAAGTTGCTGAATAGCTTTAAGAGCATAAAAGTGACCATCCCAAGCACAAATATTACTTGAAGCAAGTTTTTTACATATCTCATTCGGAGTATAATCAGAATGTACAAAAGATACAGTAGGCGTTCTTTTAGTATTTGAAAAATCTTGCCCTATAACATTAACTTTATCTAGGGCACATAAAGAGTCGTATAAGTATTTAGCGAGAGCAAACTCGTGGACACTTATTTTTGAATATGCATCAACTAGCTTACTTCTGAGCGAATCTCCCTCTCCTAGACTAGCAATAAATTCAATTGCAGCAGACACCCCTGCACAAGCAGCATGATTCAGTGTTCCTGTTTCTATTATGAAAGGTGCAGATTGATCTTGTACAACTAAGCGGTCAGTGTCAAGACTTTCTAAAAGTCCCGGTCTTGAATATAAAAAACCTACGTGTGGTCCATAAAACTTGTAAGCAGAACATAGAAGAAAATCACAACCAAGTTCACTTACGTTAATTGCAAAATGTGGGGCATAATGGACAGCATCTAAAAGAAATAAACAATTATTCGGGAGAAATGACCTGACAGAATGAAAGTCATTTAATGTACCAAGTGCATTTGACGACATCCCCATACAGACCATTACTGTTTTCTCATTGATTTTACTTTTAAAATCTTCATAATCAAGGCCGCCATTTTGTAAGAGTTTTATTTCAACTAGTTTGACCCCGGCTTTTTCAAGAACCATCCATGGACCTCTATTTGCTTCATGGTCCAGTTCAGTTATAACTACTTCGTCACCTGAATTAAATTTCTTAGATAATGCTCTTGCCAAGCTATAGTTTAATGAGGTCATATTTTGGCCGATTGATATTGTACTAGGATTATCTGAGCCTAAAAACTCCGACATTTTATACCTTAGCTCATCCATTATGCCATCCGTTTCTTTACTGGTAATAAACTCTCCATGAGTATTTGCATTTGATCTAATGTAGTATTGGGAAATGGCTTCAATTACTTGTATTGGTACCTGTGTGCCGCCAGGACCATCTAGGTATATTATCTTGTTGTTTTTAGCATCGACCCTGTCAATAGAGGGAAAAAAGTCTCTTATTTGTGAAGAATTAATCATCTGCATTAAGCGCTATTGCTCTATTTTCCAAAAAGCAATGCCACCTGCCTGTTTTCCAACATTAACAGACCCTTGAAGTGATAGTGTTTCAAGATTTATAACATCTACTTTTCCAGGCTCACCACCAACTCCCTCAAGTGAAATAAATGCATATTTATTATCAGGAGAGACAACAACACCATGTGAAACACTAGTAGTATTTTTGATTTTTTTTAAAAATTTATTATTCTTTAAAGACCAAATTGAAACTGCACCTTCTGATTTGAGTGTAGCTAATAAAAACTTTCCATTTGGAGATATAGCTAGGTTGTATGGTCCTTCACCTGTGCTTAATGTATCAGTAATAGAAAAGGATTCTAGATCAACAACAAAGATCTGATTTGAACCATTACCTGCGATATATAATGTTTTTCCGTTTGGATGAGGTGAAACCCAAGTTGGTTTAATCTTTGAGTGGTGCAAAGCATTCCTATATTTACTATTATTATCTAAGCTTAAAATCCTGTTAACGGAGAGTTCAAGCGCATCGATCTCAAACAGCTCGCCAGACATCATAGCAACAGAATAATGACTTTTTCCGTCTACAGAGATTCTAGATCCATGGGGCATTATCCCTGTTTTTATTTTAGTAATTTCAACCATATACTCTGGATCAACGACTGAAACAGTGCTTGTTCTCATCAATCCGTGGAGATTAAAATTGACAGCATATATAAGACCTGTTTTAGGAGATATTTCCATTGTAGCTGGAAACAATCCTAATTCAACTTTGGATAAAGGTTCATTATTTTGAGTTGAATATTTTACTAAAGACCCGTATGGGCTCCCGTGAGCTAGTGTTAAATACCAATACTTACCAGAAGGGTCAATTGTAATCCCATGTGGTCCTTCATTTTCTGTTGGCATAATTCCAACAGTAATCCTATCTGTTTCTTCAATTGTTTCACCATCAAATTTTAATACTGAAACTGTGTCATCTGATTCAGCCGCAACATATATATAATAGTTTTGAGAGTAGCAGAAATTAAAAAACAAAAATGCTAATAAAACTCTATACATCTCTAATCAATTAATCTAGGTCTATCTAAATACTCATTAATTCGTGAATTATCAGGTTTAATCGGTAAAACTTTAGATGAACCAATTCCTCCATTATGATCAGAATAAAAAACATGTCCCTTATATAACTGAGCTCCCCATGTCATAGTAGCATTTGGTATAAAACCATTAGGATTTCCTGTATTAATGTGGCCTATTTCTCTACCTTGTCGAAATAAGTCTCCCATAAGCTCACCACTAATATCAACAATTCTTACACCACCAGAATACATTGCAACATACAATACATCATCTTCAATCCAGTAATTGTGTGACCCATGCCCTGGTAGTTCATATCTAGCAACTTCTTCAGGATTATCTATATCAGAGAAATCAACAAAATGCAGAAATCCTGCAGTTTCGTTTGTACTATAAAGATCTATACCTTGTGGAAAAATTTCATCTCCAAGTATTGTATAAAATTTACCAGTAGACTTACTTTTAAAAGGGAATGTTGCATGATGTGCTCCTGACTCATAACTATAATTTGACATAACAACAGGATTACTAGGAGACCCTCCTGCAACCCCATTTCCTACATCAATAATATAAACACCGTGTTTCCAATTAGAAGAATAAGCAATACCATCTTCAATCCAAACGTCATGAATTGCTTGACCTTTTTCACCTATCTCAAACATCCCAACTTCATATGGGTTTTTTGGATCTTCGATATTAATTACATAAAATCTCTCACCATTACTAAGTGCAAAAACATGATCTTGATAGATGAACACATTATGTACTCCCCCGGTAAGATTAGTAGTATATTCTGAGATAATATTAACATCATAAGGATTAGTTGTGTCAATTATAACAATCCCATTCCTTCTACTTGAAGCTCCTTCTCTACTTATAACTGAAATTCTTCCATCCTCAGAAACTTTGACATCATTCACAGTTCTTGCGTCAACTTGAATACTATCAATTTTACGAATTTGGGCTGGATCAGTGACATCCCAAAAATAAGTTGTTCCATCTGCGCCCCAAGTTCCTGAGACAGCATAATCTCTTTTATCAACACCTTCAAAGACCCAGAAATCCGATGTATGTCTCTCCTGAACAAGGCCGGTTCCAACATTAATTACTTCTCTTTGTATTCCTCTATCATATATTACTACTGGTATTGAGGTTGATCTTTGACCTGCTGTAGCTGTAATTAAATAATTACCTGCTGTTTCTGCAACAAACTTTCCGTCGTCTCTAATCATAGCAGCCGCAGTATTACTCTTATCAAATGACTCTCCTGAATATGAGTATAAAATTGGCAAGTCAGAGATAAGTTGATTTTTATCATCATAAGCCATAGTTCTAAAAGTAATTACATCTCCTGTCCTTGCAGTATTCATGTTTGAAGAAAGGACAAGATTCTTTATAGGGTTTTTAACGATTTTTAAATCAATTGACGTCTCTACAGCATCAAGGCTAAATGTTAAGGTTACTTTTCCAGATTTAACAGCTTTAATATTATTTAGAGCATCTACTTGAATGTTATCATTACTTGGTTTGATTTTTATATTTGCATTGTATCTGGTAAATCCAAAGTTATCTGTTATTTCATATGAAGGCTGAACATAGCTTCCAACGAAAACTTGATCAGAATCTAGTTTAACTGAAAGATCTTTTGCTTTAGCATAACTTACCTTAACGTCAAAATCTCTTCCAAGCCAACCATCTACAAGACCTAAGCATAGAGCAATTACTTTATGATTTCCTGGCTCTTCACCTTTAATAGTTCCTCTTCGTCTACTGACACTGATACCATCATCACTATTAAGAGCTCCGTTCTTGTTGTAATAGACAATTTGAGGACAGGAAACAGGTTTCCCGTCTTGATCAACCGCATAAGTAGAAGGCTCAAATACTTCGCCCACTTCAATCTCTAGGTTTTCAAGATTTGACTTAACATAATACTCTTGAGATTTGGCGCTTGTTATTACAAACAAAAAACTTACTAGTAATAAATGAGAAAGTTTACTTTTCATAATTATAATATTTGAGGGATAAATATAAAAATTTAAAAAAGATCTGCATTCATCACTTTAGTCCATGCATTTGAAAAATCTATTATAAACTTCTCTTTATTGTCATCTTGTGCATAAAGCTCTGCATATGATCTTAAAATAGAGTTTGAACCAAAAACAAGATCAACTGAAGAGGCATACCATTTAAAATCACCTGAACTTCTATCACTTAACTCATAATTATTCTCACCAATAATTGTCCATTTATTATTCATGTCAGTCAAGTTGACAAAAAAGTCATTAGATAATACCCCACGCCTGTCTGTAAAAACTCCTGCATTATTATCAATATGGTTAGCGCCAAGAACTCTCATACCTCCAATTAGAACTGTCATTTCATGAGCAGTTAAACCTAATAACTGAGCTTGATCAACCATTAACTCCTCTGGACTAGACTTTGAAGTTCCACTATTCCAGTTTCTAAATGCATCAGCGGCTGGCTCAAGATTTGAAAATGAATCAACATCTGTCATCTCTTGTTTGGCATCACCTCTACCTTTATTAAAAGGCACGGCTATTTTATGACCTGCAGCAGCGGCAGCCTCCTCTATAGCAAGATTACCAGCCAGAACAATAGTATCGGCCAGACTTGCACCCGTATCGGAAGCAATAGTTTTTAAAATTGAAATAGTTTTAGAAAGCCTCTCTGGCTCATTCGCCTCCCAATCTTTTTGAGGTGACAATGATATCCTCGCTCCGTTAGCTCCCCCTCTTAGATCGGAGTTTCTAAAAGTTTTTGCACTATCCCACGCAATGGAAACTCTATCTTCAATTGATAATCCAGAATTAGAAATTCTGGTTTTAAGGTCGTCTTCGTTATAATTTGTATTCCCTGGTGGGACTGGGTCTTGCCAAATTAGATCTTCATTAGGAGAATTTGGACCAATGTATCTTGTTTTTGGACCCATATCTCTATGGGTAAGCTTAAACCAAGCTCTTGCAAATGTATCTGAAAAATACTCTTGATCATCTTTAAACTTTAAACATATTTCATTATAAATAGGATCCATTTTCATAGCCATGTCCGCATCAGTCATTATTGGATTATTTCTAACAGATGGGTTGTTAGAATCAATTGGCTTATTTTCCTCAAGAATGTCAACTGGTTCCCACTGCCATGCACCAGCAGGACTTTTTTGTAACTCCCAGTCATGATTAAAAAGCATTTCAAAGTAGCCATTATCCCATGTTGTAGGGTTAGTTGTCCATGCGCCTTCTAATCCACTTGTTACTGCACCTTTTTCGGCAAGAGTAGGATTTATCCATCCAAAACCTTGATCCTCTATGTTAGCTCCCTCGGGCTCTCTTCCCAATTTGGAAGCATCACCATTACCGTGTGCTTTTCCTACAGTATGTCCACCTGCAGTTAAAGCTGCAGTCTCTTCATCATTCATTGCCATTCTCGCAAAAGTTTCTCTAACGTGAAGCGCTGTTTTCATAGGGTCAGGTTTTCCATTTACTCCTTCTGGATTTACGTAAATCAAACCCATGTGTGTGGCTCCTAATGGAGTTTCAAGAGTTGATGTATCTTCTAAATCTTCATACCTATTCTCACTTGGAGCCATAATTTCGTCTTCTGGCCCCCAATAAATATCAATTTCTGGATGCCATATATCAGGTCTTCCATATGAAAAACCATATGTTTTTAGACCCATACTTTCATATGCAATATTTCCTGCTAGGATAAATAGATCAGCCCAGCTTATTTTGTTACCATATTTCTTTTTGATAGGCCAAAGTAATCTTCTTGCTTTATCAAGATTCCCGTTGTCTGGCCAAGAGTTTAAAGGAGCAAATCTGAGATTCCCTGTTCCAGCTCCTCCTCTTCCATCAGCAACTCTATAAGTTCCTGCTGCATGCCAAGCCATCCTGATCATAAGCCCGCCATAATGCCCCCAATCTGCAGGCCACCATGGTTGAGGTGTAGTCATCAGATCATGCATATCATTTTCAAGTGCCTTAAAGTCCAACTTTTTTACTTCTTCTCTATAATCAAAATCTTTAGAGTATGGGTTTGTTTTTTCATCATGTTGGTGAAGAATATCAAGATTTAATCGTTTTGGCCACCATTTTAACGGAGATGTGTCAGGTGATGTTGACCCTCCATGAACAAATGGACATTTACCTGAAGATTGTCCATTTGAAGATCCATTATTTCCATATTGTTTCATAAATATATTTTTAGGGTTCTAATTTATAAATTTTTATAACTACTTCTAGGTTCTTTTCGCTGTTAATAATAATTTCTTAGTGCCTATAGGCAAGACTTATATCTAAAAAATATTAAATTTGAAATAAATTAAACAAGTAAAAATTAATTATGCTAAATAACACTAGTATTATAAAAAACACCAGACCCGTCTTAGATGGTTTTACGTCTTATTTACAAGTATTATTTTGCTTAATTATTGCATCTTTTCTTGCTTCAGCTCCAAGCAGTGTATATGAGGTAGCCACAGGGAACCCACTTTTCTTCAAAGTAGATATTGGAGAACCAGTTGCTTTTACTTCAGAGAATGTTTTGATTTCGACTTTAATAACACTTTTTGTTTTTTATTTATCTTCTTCTATTCAGGTTGGAATTTCGCAATTCTGTCTAGATATATATAATGGAAAGGGAATAAACTTTACAACAACATTTAACAGCTTTAATACGATAAAACCTTTGGTGGTAACACTTATACTTACTGTAGTCATTATGGTTGGTTTTATTTTATTAATTATTCCTGGGGTAGTACTGGCACTAATGTACTCGCAGGTATATTACATACTGGCTGAAAATCCTAACATTGGAATTTTAGAAACATTTAAAAAAAGTGAAAAATTAATGAAAGGCAAAAAACTACAACTGTTTGTATTTTCATTAAGATTTATGTTTTATGCGTTTCTTGGAATATTCACTTTATTTATTTGGTGGATTTGGTTAATTCCAAGATACAGTGTCGCTTTTGCCGGATTCTATGAAGAATTAAAAAAAGACTTTAACAATTAAAAAATATATTTGCGCATTAATTGAAATTCAATGGCTTCTAAATATGTAGACATATCAACGATTAAATACTTCATGAATAATGTTCAGGAGCTTGATAAAATACTTACAAGTGAAAGGTTTGAAGATCACAACATTGAATCAGTAGATATGTTTATTGACTCTGTCAAACAGTTTGCCGATAGAGAGCTGTTTCCATATTTCAAAGAGATGGATGAAAGTCCTGCTCATTACAAAGATGGCTCAATTAATGTTCATCAACAAGTTGAAAGGATGATGAAGGATGGGGGTGCAATGGGTCTTATTGCTGCGCCATTCGATTATGATGACGGTGGGCTTCAACTGCCACTTCTTGTTCATACAGCTGCTAATTATATTTTAGATGCTGCAAATAATCATTTGCCAGGATACTCGGGTCTTACAACAGGTGCTGCAGAGCTAATAATTGAATTTGCGAGTAAAGAGCTAAAAGAAAAATATACTCCTAAAATGCTTTCGGGGGAATGGGGTGGAACTATGTGTTTAACTGAACCTCAAGCCGGCAGTTCATTATCAGACATTATAACAAAGGCTACTCCGACAAATGAGGGGTACTATAAAATTAGTGGTCAAAAAATTTTTATCTCTGGTGGGGATCATCAATATGCTGAAAATATAGTTCACTTATTATTAGCCAGGATTGAAGGTGCTCCAGCTGGAACAAAAGGGATTTCTCTCTTTGTAGTACCTAAAATGAGACTAGATGAGACAGGAAATCTACTACCAAATGATGTAACTACCGTGGCTGATTTTGAGAAAATGGGACAGAAGGGATATTGTACTACCCATCTTGGTTTTGGAGATGAGGATAATTGTCATGGATATCTTGTTGGAGATGAAAATAAAGGCCTTCATTATATGTTTTTAATGATGAATGGAGCAAGAATTGCAGTTGGAAGAACCGCTTCCGCTATCGCTTCCGGGGCATATTACGCTTCTTTGGAATATGCAAAGGAACGCCCTCAAGGCCGAAAGCTATCTTCAGATGGAAAAAAAGATTTAAATGAAAAGCAAAGTTTAATAATTGAACACCCTGATGTTAGAAGAATGCTAATGCTACAAAAAGCTATGGTTGAGGGGTCTATGAACTTAATCTTTAAAGCTGCAAAATATTTTGATCTTCAACATAATAGTCCAGATGAACAAGATAGGCATAAGTATCACACATTACTTGAAATGATAATTCCTGTAGTTAAAACGTATCCATCAGAAGCAGGTATCTACTCTATCAATAATGGTCTTCAGGTTTTGGGTGGATATGGTTTTTGTTCCGATTTCATTCTTCAGCAATATTATCGAGACATAAGGATTTGCTCAATATATGAGGGAACAACAGGGATTCAATCGCAAGACTTGCTTGGTAGAAAAATGATCTTAAATAATGGTGAAGGTGCAAGACTTTTAATGGAAGAAATATCAAGTACAATTAATGAGGCAAAAGAATACAATGAACTTAGGGAGTGGGGATTGTGCTTAGATAACAAATTAAAAGAGACTCAAAAAATTCTATTTCATCTTATACCATTTGCAACCAAGGGAGACTATGAGCGTTTTTTGGCTGATGCTTCTGTGTTCATGGAATTCTTAAGCCTTGTTCTTGTTGGATGGTCATGGTTAGAAATTGGTGTTGCAAGCAAGCGTTCTATAATAACGGGTGATAAATCTCATGAAACAGATTTTTTTGAAAGCAAGCTAGATACATTAGAATATTTTTATGCATATGAACTCCCGAAAACAATTGGTCTTTCAGAAGTTATCCTTCACCCTTCCTCAATAACAATTAAAACTGATAAAAAGACCATAAGCTAGACAAAATCATAAGTTTTCAATGAAAAACTATATGTAAAAAGACTAGTGAAATTAAAAGTACCCATCCCCAGTTTCTACTATACTTATCTGCGGGTTTAAATAATGCAATTAATGAGTTTAGCTTACCCTTGCTGCCAATAACTGTGATAAATAATCCAATTATAATTACCCAAAAGGCTCTTACAAAGTAATTCATCTCTGGTACAAAAAGCTGCAGCGTAATGTTGAAAGGAAGTGATACAATGAATGCGAAGAGTACGATATTTCGGTTTGGTTTTAATAAAATAACTGCACTACAGATTAAAACTACAATACCACAATTTATATAATACCTTAAGTTATTTAACGTGTGAGTAAAGGCTGAATTCGGATCATCAAACTTTAGATATAATAGAACAAATGCCATTGTAAGAGCAGTGCCAAGGCTAAATATAATAGCTTTTTGACCTGCTTTTATTTTTTCTTTATCCCCTGCTTGTTTATTGATATACTTTGAATAAATATCAGTTGACCATAGAGTAGCCAACGAGTTAAATGTAGAGTCTACTGTACTCATAAGTGAAGCAAACAAGCCACATAGAATTATCCCTTTCACACCGACCGGCAAATAGGTGTTGACAATATAGGGAAATGCCATATCGGGTTCGATTAGATTATCGCCAAGAATTCCATACAGAGCTATTCCCGGAATAATAATTATCACCGCCATTATATATTTAATTAAACCACCTGCTATTAAGCCTGTTTGTGCATGCCTTACGCTCTTTGCGGCTAATGCTCTTTGCATTACAGTTTGATTTGCGCACCAATAATTTATGTTAAGTAAAAACAAACCAAAAAGATGGGTCCATGGAAGTGTTGGATGATCTGCAGGTAAGTGTAGATGCATTTTTTCAGGTGTTTGGATATACAGTTGATCCCAGCCTCCCATCTGATTTACTGCTGTAAAACAAACGACTGCTCCTCCTAGAATTAGTACAGAGAATTGGATTATATCTGTTTTAACAACAGCGCTTAAACCACCTAAATATGTATATATAGCAGAAAATACTCCAAGTATTATGATAAGTATTGCTATTCTAATAATTCTGTTTGAATGTAAAAATGATAGTTGCTCCCCAAAAACTAAGTCTGCAGCATAGGCTCCCCAAAAAAGGGCAGCTCCAATTGTTACAGTTGCAAAAAGTGAAATATTTGCTAATGAGTAAAAAAGAGCAACTCGCTGGCCAAGCCTCTTTGATATAAATTGAGTTATTGTTGTAATCTTTTCCCTTAAAAAAAGAGGCACAAAAATGAATGCTCCTATTAAAATACCTTGAACTGCATTAATTTCAAGATTTGCTTGAGCAAGACCAAATAAATAAGCTGACCCCATCATCCCCAGGAACTGATATCCCTGAATATTTGTCGCAATAGTTGATAAAGCAATTGAGTACCAGGGGAGGTTTCTTGAACTTAAAAAATATTCCTCTGCTGAGCTGTCTGCTTTAACTTTACCTTTAAGGGCGACGGTCATAATTAAAGAAAAATAAAACAAGACAATTATAAAATCGATCATAATCTACTTTCTCTCTCCTTTGCCCAGAGGGGTGTCTGGGGTTTCATTAATTCTTCTATTAAAAACATTCGGTAGTGAAATTGTTTTTAACTGTGGTAACACATATTTAGCAAAAAGCTCACATTCTTGTTGATGAGGATATCCTGATAATATGAATGACCTTATTCCCATTTTCATATAGCGCTTCAGTTTATTTAAGATTTGATCTGGGTTTCCAACAAGTGCTGCCCCACAACCTGAACGAGCTAACCCAATTCCGGTCCATAGGTGTGGCTCAACATAGTATTCATTATCTGATTCGATTCTCATCTGTGATTGACGAGCTACTCCATAAGATTTAGAGTCCTGAGCTCTGTTTTTAATGTTTAGTCCGTGATCTAGGTCTAGTTTTGACAAAAGATTGTTAGCATACTCTCTTGCTTCCTTCTCAGTTTCTCTGACAATCACATGTACTCTTAATCCAAACTGAACAGTACGTCCATACTCGGAAGCTTTAAGTGTCATGGTGTTCATAAGACCTTGTAATTTATCTTCTGTTTCTGGCCACATCAAATAAACATCGCAATGCTCTGCACATAAGTCAACACCTGCCGGTGAATATCCACCAAAATAGAGAAGAGGACCTCCATTTTGTTGATAGGGCTTAACCGGGTCTGAAGGCAGACTTAATTTATAATATTTTCCATTGAACTCAATTCTATCTTGATTCCATGCTTGTTTTAAAATTTCAATTACTTCTCGAGAGCGAGCATATCTTTCAGAAGAGTCTAGCTCGTTTCCCGGAAGGTCCGATGATATTATATTAATAGTTAATCTCCCCTTGAGCATATGGTCTAATGTCGAAATACTTCTTGCAAGCATTGGTGGATGAAGCTCTCCACAGCGAATAGCAGCCAAAAAATTAATCTGTTTTGTAATTGAAGTCATTCCTGCAACAAACGACAGTGTGTCTTGACCAACTTGGTATGAAGATGGACATAAAACGTTTCTAAATCCAAGTTCGTCAGCAGTTTTTACAATTTTAGAAGTGTTCTCCCAAGTGCTTTTATAATTTGGGTTTCTGTTTCCTAAAAAATCATCATCTCCATCACACAGTGGAGCAAACCAAGAGATCTCTGCCCCATCAATATCTATTGGGTCTTTAGGATTCATTTATACAAGTTAATATTTATTGCTCAACTAAACTCGATTGCAAACAGAATAAGAATAGTTGTTGAAAAAAAAAATTTTTTCAATAATACTCCTGTTGTAATTTAAAGTAAACAAAAAATTATGTCAAAATATAAAGCTACCGATACAATTATAACCTTAGGTAAAATAAGTTATATAATACTTTTTGCTGGTGCTCTTTTAAACCTATTTGCATGGATTTCAACAAATTATATTGGGGGACTCATTGTAACTGGAGCCCTTCTTCTATTAGGGTTTTTCAATATGTTTTTCACTGAGTTATTATCAATTTTTAGAGATATTGCTGATAATACAAGCAAAACTAATGAGCTTTTAGGTAAAAAATAAAAGATAAATTAATTTTCACTAAGAAGCTCCCATACATATATATATTCATCTGAATTGTGGTCCCAAGTAACTTTAATATCCCAAGTCTGAGTGTACCCATCATACTCAGTTTCCATAACGCCTGTATATACGCTATTTGTTTCCTGAATTAGTGTATAAGAAGTCACCTCAATGTTGTTTGGGCTAATGTCAAAGTTTTCTGATATTGAGTCGACAATTGAAACTTGTGTTTCAGCCTTAATGTCGTCTACAGAATATCCTCCACAGCTATAGAGAGTTAAACCTAATATAACTGCAAATGCTAATAAAATTTGTTTCATAATGTTTGGATTTATTTAAAAATAATCATTTATAATGATTTGTTTAATATATAGCCCTCAAAATAAAAACATGATGATTTATTATTCCTTATTTAGGTATACGCCTTAAGTTTTATTAAATTGTAAATATGAAAAGAAGCTTACATAAACCCAATAAAAATGTAACTGTAGTGATAGATGTATCTTTTACGGAAGAAATTGAAATCATCAAAGAATACATTATTAATGAACAATGCCCAGTAATATATAGTTTGAATGATGATGGTATAATTAGGTTTGAGTGGTATTTAAATGAAGCGGATAATACCGCTACTCTTATTGAAAGGTTTGAAAATTCTGATGTATGGGAAGAACTTGGCAATAAGGTTCTTGGCTCTCCTATAAATATTAAATTTAGAGAGCTGTTTAAAGTAGAAAGTCTAACTGTTCTTGGTGATATTAACGATTCATTTAAAGAAAAACTTCAAGCTATGAGTCCAAGAATAAAGACTTATGTTGGGGGTATAAATTAATGACATGATACAAAAAACCCCCTCAAGAAGAGGGGTTTTAAGGGTGGTCCCACCTGTCCTCACAGGAAGGTTACACTCCCTTCGTAAATACTGACTTTTTTGGATTTAAGAGGTTCGGAGCCCGAACCTTTTAGGTTCGTATTACGAACCTTCTCAAAAATCAAGATGGTTTGACTACAACCCCGGTTCAGGTTCTTTTAGAACCATTGTTTTGAATTGTTATATGTAGAAAATAAAAAACTATTCCCCCAATAATTGTCCATACAATATCATTCCAATCAAAAACTCCTCTTCCCGGAGTATAAATTGTTATGAATTCATTTCCAATTAGACCAATCATAGAAATGATTATTGACCACCTTAATCTATTTCTGTAAATAAATGTATTAGGTTTAAAAATCTCTGGAATGGTTACATAAAACATACTTGGAAGACCAATACCTGGAAGGAGGTTGGGAATTACTCCAAGAAAATAAATTATAAGGTCATTTCCTCCTTCATAATTTGGTCTGATGTAATCTTGAACCAATCCGAATGTTAAAAATGTAACTCCAAAAACTATATAATAAAAATATTTTCTGTTCATCAACTTTCAAAAATAATTAATTTGGTTTGGATTTAGGTTCGGAAAAAGAATCGGACAAAAAAATCAAAAAAACAAAAACCCTCATAGTCAAGGACTTAGAGGGTTTAAGGGTGGTCCCACCTGGACTCGAACCAGGGACCAAATGATTATGAGTCATCTACTCTAACCAACTGAGCTATAGGACCGATTAAGAGGGCAAATATACAATTTCACAATGTTTTTTTAAAAAAATAAAATTGAAATATTGTTTTTTATTTCTAGTACTTTTGAAATATGGAATCCCAAAGACAAAAGAAGATTTCTTCATTGATTCAAAAAGAAGTTGCGGAGCTAATTAGTTTAGATCTTAGAAAAGGTGGCATTAAAAATCTTATTATTTCTGTTACTCAAGCTCGTGTTTCGCCTGATCTTTCTTTGTGTAAAGTCTATTTAAGTATTTTTCCAGGTGATAACGCAATTGATCAGCTAAAGTCAATCCAAAAAAATGCCCCACGAATTAAACATGATCTTGCAAAGGTTTTAAAAAAACACTTAAGAAAAGTTCCTGAGCTTGCGTTCTTTCTTGACGACTCTCTTGACTATATTGATTCAGTCGAAGACTCCATTAATAATCCTGATAATTCTATTTTATAAAATGTTTAAACCCTATATATATAAAATTGCAATCCGTTATTTTTTTTCAAAAGATTCGAAAACAATAGTAAATAGGATTAACAGTTTTGCTTTCTTAATGATTGTTGCAGCAGCATGCGTTTTGCTTGTTGTGCTAAGTGCTTTTGAGGGCCTAAAAGATTTTGGTTTGTTTTACACTAGCTCGTTTGATCCAGATTATAAGCTAGTGCCAAAAGAAGGCAAATATGTTTTTATTAATGATGAGGAAATACAGAAGCTTAAAGGGCTTGATGGGGTTATTGGTGTTTCAAAAATCATAGAAGAAAAGGTTGTGTTTTCCAATGAAATAAATTCTGGTGCTGCAATACTAAAAGGTGTGCTGCCAGATTATCATCTTGGTTCAACCTTAGACTCTATTTCTCTTGTTGGAGTTTTTTCTCCATCTAAAGAGAATGCATTATATATTGGTGCGGCCTTAGCCTCTTCGTTAGAAGTTGTTTTGAGTGAAGAGTTTTCGCTTCTAACAACAACAGCTAACAAAAACCCGAATACTCTCTTTGGGTTTTCTCCTTTTTCTTCTAAACAGTTTGATATAGAGGGGATATATCAAATTAGCTCTGATATAGAAAAAAAATATGCTTTTACCTCATTGGCCTCTCTTGCCAATTTAACTGGTGCTGGGGACGGAGAGTATACTTCAGTTGAAGTATTTTCGGGAAAGTCATCTATAGACTTAAGTCTAAAGGACTATGTTTCTAGAGAACTTGGTGACGATGTAAAAGTTTTAACAAAACAGGATTTAAATCCTGCATTATATAAAATGCTAAATACAGAAAATTTTGCTGTCTATCTTATTTTTTCTCTCGTCTCTTTAATTGCTATGTTTAATTTGGTTGGCTCTTTAACTATAATGATTGTTGAAAAGAGAAGAGATTTAAAAATATTAAAGTCTTTGGGTGGAGAAAAAAATGATATAAATAAAGTCTTTTTTCTGCTGGGTGTTGTAACTACTTTTATTGGTGGGGCAGTTGGTATTATTTTAGCGTGGTTTATAATTACATTACAAAATTCGTTTTCTCTAGTTTTAGTTCCAGGCACCTCTTTACCTTATCCTATTTCTCTAACTCTATCAAACATTTTAATAGTTTTTACTACGATTATTGTGCTTGGTTTGTTGACGTCAATTTGGTCAACAATTGGTTTAAAGGACGACTAAACCAATTCTTTTTGCGCAAAATTGTTAATTACTTGATCTAACTCTTGAAGTATTTTTGTTGGGTCTTTCTCATTTAATATCCTGCTCTTTGTTTCTTTAAAGTTTGGTACCCCCTTAAAATAATTGCCGTAATGTCTTCTGGTTTCCAAAACACCTAAAACTTCTCCCTTCCACTTTATGGCCATCTCTAAATGTCTTTTTGCCATTTTTGCTTTTTCTGGTGTTCCTGGCTCTTCTTTTTTTTGACCAGTATTTAAATAGTGCTTTACTTGATCAAAAAACCATGGGTTTCCTATTGATGCTCTTCCTATCATTGCCCCATCAAGTCCGTATTCGTCTCTCATTTCTTTAGCCTTCTCAGGCGAATTTACATCTCCATTACCAAATACCGGTATGTGCATTCTTGGATTATTTTTTATTGCAGCTATTTGGGTCCAATCAGCGTCGCCTTTATACATTTGTGCTCTTGTTCTTCCATGAATAGAAATTGCTTTTATGCCCACATCTTGAAGCCTCTCTGCTACTTCTACTATTTTAATGGATTTTTCATCCCATCCAAGTCGCGTTTTTACAGTAACTGGTAAGCTTGTTCTTTTTACAATTTCTTTTGTAAGGCTAACCATTAAAGGAATATCTTTTAAAATTCCTGCCCCTGCACCCTTACAAACTACTTTTTTAACAGGGCATCCATAATTAATATCAATAATATCTGGGTTTGTTTTTTCAACTATGTCTACAGCCCCTAGCATTGATTCAAGGTTTGATCCAAAGATTTGAATTCCGACAGGCCTTTCTTTTGTATATATGTCTAATTTCTTTGTACTCTTTGCCGCGTTTCTTATAAGCCCCTCGCTTGATATAAACTCTGTGTATACAACATCTGCCCCCTGCTCTTTGCATAGCGCCCTAAAAGGCGGGTCGCTCACATCTTCCATTGGTGCAAGCAGAAGAGGAAATTTAGGAAGTTCTATGTTTCCTATTTTAATCATGTGGCAAAATTAACAATTCTTCAATTTATTTAGCTCTGGTAATTAAAGATTATACAAAGTAGTATCTTTGTCGAAAACACAGACATTGTCAAAAAACATAAGAAACTTCTGTATTATTGCCCATATTGATCATGGTAAAAGCACTCTCGCCGATCGTCTTTTAGATTTTACCGGTTCTGTTACTGATAGAGAAAAACAGGACCAGCTTCTTGATGACATGGAAATTGAAAGAGAAAGAGGGATAACTATAAAATCTCACGCTGTTCAAATGGACTACAAAAGTGGTGGTGAAAGTTATGTGTTAAATCTTATTGACACTCCTGGTCATGTTGACTTTTCATATGAGGTTTCCAGGGCAATCGCTGCTTGTGAAGGAGCTTTATTAGTGGTTGATGCTGCCCAAAGCATTCAAGCACAAACTATTTCAAACCTGTACCTTGCTGTTGATAATGATTTGGAGATAATTCCTGTTGTTAACAAGATTGACCTTCCCTCGGCTAACACAGAGGTTGTTGTTGATGAAATTGTATCACTTATTGGTTGTAAGCCCGAAGAGGTTGTACTTGCTTCTGCAAAAACTGGCGAAGGTATTGAGGGTATACTAAATGCAATTGTAGAAAGAATTCCTTCTCCTCAGGGTGCTTTAGACGCCCCCCTACAAGCACTTATTTTTGACTCTGTTTTTAATCCATATAGAGGAATTGAAACATACTTTAAAGTTGTAAACGGAAAAATTTCAAAAGGAAATAGGGTGAAGTTTATGTCAACAGGAAAAACCTATGGTGCTGAAGAGGTTGGAACTCTTAAATTAAGTCAAGTCCCAAAACAAGACGTGTTAACCGGTGATGTTGGTTATCTTATTACTGGAATAAAAGAAGCAAAGGACGTTAAGGTTGGCGACACAATAACACTTGCTGAGGAAAGTGGCGTAAAAGCCATTGAGGGATTTGAAGAGGTAAAACCCATGGTTTTTGCGGGAATTTACCCTGTTGATACTGATGATTATGAAGACTTAAGGTCTAGTATGGAAAAGCTTCAGCTTAATGATGCTTCGCTTGTTTTTATGCCCGAAAGTTCTGCTGCTCTTGGTTTTGGTTTTAGGTGTGGTTTTTTAGGTATGCTTCATTTAGAAATTATTCAAGAAAGGCTTCAGAGGGAGTTTAATATGTCTGTTATAACTACGGTGCCTAACGTTTCTTACAACGCATATATTAAAAAAGACCCCACCGTCCCTATACTTGTTAATAACCCCTCTGATCTTCCGGACCCTTCTCGTCTTGATCGAGTTGAAGAGCCTTATATTGACGCAACCATTATTACAAAATCAGAGTTTGTTGGTAATGTTTTAACTCTTTGTATTGAAAAAAGAGGGGAAATAAAAAACCAAAGATACCTAACTCCTGAAAGAGTAGAGTTAAGCTTTAAGCTTCCTTTAGCAGAAATTGTTTTTGACTTTTATGATCGTTTAAAATCTGTTTCTAAAGGATATGCGTCTTTTGACTACTCTCCTTCTGTATTTGTTGCTTCAAAACTTGTACGCCTTGATATCTTATTAAACGGAAAGTCTGTTGACGCTCTTTCTTCTTTAATTCATGCAGATAACGCTCAAAGAGTAGGAAGAAAAATGTGTGAAAAACTAAAAGAGTTAATACCAAGACAACAGTTTGATATACCTGTTCAGGCAGCTATAGGTGCTAAAATTATTTCGAGAGAAACAATAAAAGCCTACAGAAAAGATGTAACAGCAAAGCTTTATGGGGGTGATGTAACAAGAAAAAGAAAGCTTCTTGAGAAACAAAAAAAGGGAAAGAAAAAAATGAGAATGGTTGGAAGTGTAGAAATTCCCCAACAAGCTTTTATGGCTGTTTTAAAAATTAACGACTAATGAAACTTCACTCGATAGAGACCGGAAATTTTAAACTTGATGGCGGGGCAATGTTTGGTGTTGTTCCCAAAGTTCTTTGGGAAAAGACCAACCCTGCTGATTCTCACAACAGAATAGAGATGAGCGCTCGCTGTCTTTTAATTGAGGATGGTAATAAACTTATCTTGATTGACACTGGTCTTGGAAACAAACAAAGTGAAAAGTTTTTTTCTCATTACTCTCGGTCTGGCAACATGTCGCTTGAAAGCTCTTTGTCTTCCTGTGGTTTTAGTGTTGATGATATTACTGATGTTTTTCTCACTCACCTTCATTTTGACCATTGTGGTGGTGCGACCATGAGAGTGGGTGATAAAATTATTCCTGTTTTTAAAAACGCTAATTTTTGGTGTTCTAAGAGCCATTGGGAATGGGCTAATATTAGTCCTAACCCTAGGGAAAAAGCCTCCTTTTTAAAGGAAAATCTTATACCCATAAAAGAGTCGGGTCAGCTTATTCTTTATGATCACAGTAAAGAAGGTTTTTGTTCTGATCTTGGTTTTGATGTTTTGTTGGTAGATGGCCATACTGAAAAAATGGCCCTTCCTAAAATTCAATATAAGGGAAAAACGATTCTGTTTGCTTCAGATCTTGTGCCCACTGCTGGCCACATTCCTATACCCTACCTTATGGGGTATGACGTAAGGCCTCTTATTACAATGGAGGAAAAAACAAGAGTTTTAAACGACTTAGTAGAAAACAGTTCATTAATCTTTCTTCAACATGACCCTTTAAATGAGGTGGTTTTTTTAAAGAAAACTGAAAAGGGTGTTAGGTTTGACAGGTCTTCTACACTTAAAGATTTTATTTAAAATGAAGCCTTTAAAGGGTAATAAAAAAATTGATTTCCTTTTTGAAAATGGACAGTGGTGTTCCTCTGAGTTTTTGCGCTGTGTTTTTTTGAAGCAGAAAACAGATGAGTTGTTTTATGTTGTTTCTGTTCCTAAAAAATCTTTTCCTCGTGCAGTTGACAGAAACAAAATAAAAAGACAGCTTCGAGAAATTATAAGAAAAAACAAAGATCTTTTTATAAATAACGGCTTTGGTTGGTATATGATTATATTCAACCATTCTTCTTTTGTTGACTTTGACTCCCTAAATAAAGATGTTTGTTCTCTTTTTTAAATTATGGCGTAATGAACATTGCATAATGAGGAATTCCGTCTTCCATGTATCCTTCTCCTCTTCTTTCAAAACCTAACTCTATATAAAGTTTCTCTAAGTAAGCTTGAGCTGATATTTTTATCTCTTGTTTCTCAAAGTTTTTTTCACAAACCCCTATACACTTCTTCACAAGTTCTTTTCCATAACCCTTTCCTCTTTCTTTTTCAATTACTGCCACCCTTCCAAACCCTGGATGGTTTTTATAGTAATCTCCTTTATCAAAAATTCTTGCATAAGCAACCAACTCTTCTTCTATAAACCCGCTTAGGTGGATAGCTTTGTAGTCTTTTCTGTCAAAGTCGTTGTATAATATTTCTTGTTCAACTACAAAAACCTCTGATCTTACTCTTGATATTTCATATAGTTCTTTTGTGGTAAGTTCTTGGAATTTTTTTTCTTTCCACTCAATCATTTTCGTCTATTTTTTTTATTCTTCTCTCGTGTCTTCCTCCTTCAAACTCCTCTTTAATAAAAACGTCTACTATGCTTAATATCTTGTCATGCTCTAAAAACCTTGAGGGTATGCTTATTATGTTTGCGTTGTTGTGTTGTTTAGATAGAGCCGCTATTTCTTCATTCCAACATATTGCTGCTCTTATCCCCCTGTGTTTGTTTGCTGTCATTGCTGCTCCATTTCCGCTTCCACAAACTATAACTCCTATGTCTGCTTTTCCGTCCTTTACTTCTTTTGATACTGGATGAATATAATCTGGATAGTCTACTCTTTCTTTTCCATCATACCCTTTGTTGATAACAATGTGACCTTTTTTTGTTAGATGATCTTTTATTTTTTCTTTAACCTGTACCCCTGCGTGATCGTTCCCAATAGCAATTTTCATATTTATTAAATTAATAATTCCTTTATTATTTTTTTATATGTTGTTAATAGTTGCTTTCTTATTCTTGATAACTATTTTTCTTTTTTATTTATTTACTTTTTTATTTTTTTTTTAACTATTCTTCAATGTTTCTTTTTTATTTTTTTTTCAACTATATGTTTTTAGTTTGAGATGTTAACGTCTGTTTATTTTTCACTTTAATTTGTGTTTATCAATAGTTTAGATTGTTAATTAATTGTTCACTTTGTTATATTTCTGTTCATTGCTTTTTTCTCTCAAACATTTATTAAGAACTTAACACACCATATATATATAATTAAATTTTTAAATAAATCTATAATAATTATGTTTAAATGTTTATTGATAATAAAAAAATAGAGGATTTAATAAAAGTATATTTGAATAAAATTTATAATGAGTAAAAAGAAGAAAGAATTAAAAGGATTAGAAAGAAAAATATCTTCACTTATTTCGTCCCCTAATTTAAAAGAATTCAATTATAAACAAATTGCCTTTTCTTTAGGAGTTAATGATACAAAAGGAAGAAATGACATTATAAAAATTTTAAACATCCTCTTAAAAAAAGAAAAAATAATTAAAGTAGGGAGAGGAAAGTTCGTTGCACCTGCGGTTCTGGGTGAAGTTGCGGAAGGAGTTTTAGAGATAACAAGCACAGGAAGAGGGTACGTTATTTGTGAAGAGTTAGATGATGATGTAATGGTAGAAAACAGGCACCTTAACAAAGGGCTACATGGAGATAAGGTGGAAGTTTTGGTAGGAGAAAAGAAATATAAGAACAGATACGAAGGAAAAGTTATAAATGTTTTAAAAAGAAACAAGACGGTTTTTGTAGGAGTATTTGAAAAAAACAAAGACTATGGCTTTGTAAACACAAGAAATTCAAGAATGTATACAGATTTTTTTATTGAAAAAGAGGAAATGAAAAACTATAAAACAGGAGAAACAGTAGCGGTAGAAATAAAAAAATGGGAAAAATCAAACAACTCACCAGAAGGAAAAATAGTTAAAACATTTGGGTTTGACAGCGACTCATTAGATGCTTATTCTATTTTATATGAGTATGGATTGTCGCCAGAGTTTGAAGAAGAAGTAGAGAAAGAGGCAAAAAAAATAGATAAAAAAATATCAAAAGAAGAAGAAAAGAAAAGAAGAGATATGAGAAAGGAAATGACCTTTACCATAGACCCAGTTGACGCAAAGGACTATGATGACGCAATATCTTTTAAAAAAATAGACAAGGACAGGTTTGAGATAGGGGTTCATATAGCAGACGTTTCGCATTATGTTGCCCCGGGAAGCATAATAGATGAAGAAGCACAAAAAAGAGCTACATCTGTTTATTTGGTTGACAGAGTTATTCCTATGTTACCAGAAACACTCTCAAACAACCTTTGCTCGCTTAGGCCAAATGAAGAAAAATTAACTTTCTCAGCGGTTTTTGTAATGAAAAAAAATGGACAGGTATTAGAAGAGTGGTTTGGTAAAACAATAACAGAATCTAACTACAGGCTTTCCTATGAAGAAGCTCAGCACATTATTGAAAACGAAGAGAGAATAATTCCAAAAGAAAAAACAATTTTAAATAAAGAAAAAAAAGTAACAAACAACTTGGTGGATGCGATAACAACACTAAACCAGGTCGCAAAAACAATAAGAAAAAAAAGAATAAATAACGGAGCAATTATTTTTGATAAGTCGGAAATAAAATTTAAGCTAGACGAAAAAAACAACCCCAAAGAAGTAGTATTTAAAACAGCAAAAAGCGCAAACAAATTAATAGAGGAGTTTATGCTTCTTGCAAACAAGAGGGTGGCAGAAAAAATGAAAAAAGGAAAAGAAAGGTTTGTTTATAGGGTACACGATCAACCAGATGAAGAAAAGCTAAAAAACCTGCAAACGGTTGTGAAAAGGCTGGGATATAATCTTGAACTAAATAAGAACAGTCTGAATGATTCCCTAAACACACTTTTAGAAAACACATTTGGAAAAAATGAACAAAACCTTATAGACACACTAATGATAAGAAGCATGAGCAAGGCAGAGTACACAACAAAAAATATAGGCCATTATGGTCTAGCGTTCGACAACTACACACACTTCACTTCGCCAATTAGAAGATATCCAGATGTTCTGGTTCATAGACTCATAGAGGCAGAATTGAAAAATGATAAAATAAGCACGGATGAACTGGAAACACTTTGTAATCATTCAACCCACATGGAAATACTCGCCACCAAAGCAGAGAGGGACTCTGTAAAACTAATGCAGATTAAATATATGCTTGATAAAGAAGGAAAAATTTTTGAATCAGTTATTTCTGGAGTAACAGCAAGGGGGGTGTTTGTTGAGGTTGTAGAGAACAAATGTGAGGGGTTGGTTAAAGCAAAAGACCTACCAGGCGACTTCTATGTTCATGATGAAAAAAATCACCAGTTTGTAGGAGAGAAAACAGGAAAGAAATATCAGCTTGGCGACAAAACAAGAGTAATGTTGATAAAAGCCGATCAAGTAAAAAGAAGACTAGACTTCCAAATACTAACTTGAGGCATCGAGCGGATTCGAACCGCTGTAAAAGCTTTTGCAGAGCTCCGCCTAGCCACTCGGCCACAATGCCATTAGTCTGCAAAAATAGAAAAAAGATTAAACTTTTTTTCTTAATTCTACAGAATCTACACAGCCACCAATAGGAGGGTTGACTTTTTTAATACTCACATCAACAGAGACAATGTTTTTGTCGAGCTTATTTATAGAAGAAATAATCCTTTCCATAACAACCTCTAATAATTTGGAGGGAGTGTCCATTTCTTTCTTTATCGCGTTGTAAACACCAACATAGTCAACTGTGTTTTCAAGACTATCATTTGATTCTGCTTTCGAAGTGTCAAGCTCTACTGAGGCATTAACCAAGTACTCCCCGCCAACAATCGTTTCTTCACTAAGACAACCGTGGTAAGAATAAAACCAAGCGTTATTTACAGATATTTTTGACAAAATATTTCCAAAGATATAAAACCAAGCAAACAATCTATCAACCTTTTCAATATCTTTGAAAAAGTGAAGAAAAAAGGCCCAAACTTTATAGAGCAAATTATAGACGGAGATATTTCTAGGGGGTTTAAAAAAGACGACCTAAGGTTTAGGTTTCCTCCAGAGCCAAACGGTTATCTTCACATCGGCCATCTTAAAGCAATTTGTTTAAACTTTAATCTTGGAGAAAAATACGGAGCCCCGGTAAACCTCAGGTTTGATGATACAAACCCAGAAAAAGAGGCAAAAGAGTATGTTGATGCTATCAAAAATGATATTCTTTGGCTTGGGTATAAGTGGAATAAAGAGTGCTATGCTTCTGATTATTTTGAACAGCTTTATAATTGGGCGCTTGTGCTTATAGAAAAAGATCTTGCTTACATTGACTCGCAATCATCTAAGGATATAGCAAACCAAAAAGGGACCCCAACAAAAGAAGGAAAAGCAAGCCCCTATAGGGATAGGGACAAAGAAGAAAGTCTTAAGGTCTTTAAAGAAATGTACAATGGAGAACACAAACAAGGAGATCATGTATTAAGAGCAAAAATTAACATGTCTTCACCAAACATGTTAATGAGAGATCCGGTTATTTATAGAGTAATGGATTCAAACCACCATAGAACAGGAGACAGATGGAAGATATACCCTATGTATGATTGGACACACGGAGAGTCAGATTACATAGAACAGGTATCACACTCATTATGTACTCTTGAATTTGAGCCACACCGCGAGCTCTACGATTGGTTTTTAGACTCCATTAGTCCTTTAGAGGGGATTAGACCAAAACAAAGAGAGTTTTCAAGGCTTAACCTGTCTTATACCATAACAAGCAAACGGAACCTTGCAAAACTTGTAGAAGAGGGGGTTGTTGATGGTTGGGATGACCCAAGAATGCCAACAATTTCTGGCTTAAGAAACAGAGGCTACACCCCAGAATCTTTAAAATCATTTGCTTTAACAGTTGGAATTTCAAAAAGAGAAAACGTAATTGACGTTTCTTTATTAGAGTTTTGTGTAAGGACACACTTGAATGAGGAGGCGCCAAGAGCTATGGCTGTTTTAGACCCTTTAAAAATCTCAATTATAAACTACAAGGAAAATAAAGAGGAGAACGTAAACTTTGATATAAACCCCCAAAAGCCAGGTCAAGGAAAAAGAGAGGTTTTGTTTTCAAAGAACATTTACATCGAAAGAGAAGATTTTCAAGAAAATCCAGAAGAAGGTTTCTTTAGGCTTTCACTTGGAGAGGAAGTAAGGCTTAAAAATGCATATATAATTAAAGCAAAAAACATCATCAAAAACGAAAAAGGTCAAATTACGGAAGTTGAGTGTGAGTATGATGAAAAAAGTAAAAGCGGAACAAATACAGAAGAGAGCAATAGAAAGGTAAAGGCTACCATTCATTGGGTTTCTGCAGAAACGGCTGTGGAAGCAACTATAAATATTTACGATAGACTTTTTAAGGTTGCTGAGCCAGGAAAATCTCAAGATCTTTTAAGCGAGGTTAACGAAAACTCCTTAGAAATAAAAAGCGCAAAAGTAGAGCCTTATCTTGCTAGTGCAAAAGACGGAGACCACTTCCAGTTTCAAAGATTAGGATATTTCGTTAGAACTAACAATAAAAAAACCCTAGAGTTTAACAAAACAGTAGGGTTAAGAGATGGATGGAAGAAATAGTTAAACTAGCTCATCCTCACCTTCAAAATTGTCTACAGGAGGATCATCAAACTGAGGGGGTTCTTGCTTAACTTCCCCCATATCATTCTTAGCAGACTTTATGTTTTCTTTTTGCATTGCCTCCCCAATTTTGCTACTAGCTGTAAAAGCAGCAACCATATCATTTAGCATTGTGCTTCCAGCTTGAGGTGAATTAGGAAGAAGGATTAAATTAGAGTTAGTTTCCCCACCAATTGACTGTAGTGTATCATAGTGTTGTGTAACAACTATTAATGCTGAAGCTTCTTGCGAGTTTATCCCAACCGACCCTAAAGTTCCAACTGAGTCCTCAATACCTTTAGCTATTTCCCTTCTCTGGTCTGCAATACCTTGCCCCTGAAGTCTTTTGCTTTCAGCTTCAGCTTTTGCCTTTTCTACAATCAAAATTCTTGCAGCATCTCCTTCATATTGAGCAGCTGTTTTTTCTCTATCAGCTGCATTAATTCTGTTCATTGCTCTTTTAACCTCAGCGTCCGGTTCGATATCTGTAACAAGTGCTTTAACAATAAAGTATCCATATTCTTCCATAGCGTCTCCTAATGATTGTTTCACAGCAACAGCTATGTCGTCTTGTTTTGAAAAAACATCATCAAGCTTCATTTTTGGAACCTGTGAACGAATTAAATCAAACACATATGATGTGATTTGGTCTTGTGGAAAGTCTAGTTTATAAAAGGCATCAAAAACTTTTGATTCTACCACCCTATATTGAACAGAAACTTTAAGCTTAACAAACACGTCATCACTAGTTTTCGTTTCAACAACCACATCAAGCTGTAAAACCTTCAAGCTTAGTCTTCCAGCGATTCTATCAACCAAAGGAATTTTAACCTGAATTCCAGGTTTTCTAACAGATTGAAATTTACCAAATCTCTCAACGATTGCCGCCGATTGTTGCCTTACAATAAAGACGGTTGAGATAAGGACGAAAAAAAGAAATAATATTATCAAGGGTGTTGTAAATATGCTCATAGTTAAATTTTGTTAATTAAGTTTTCAATTCTTTGAAGTGTTTCCTCTGGTCCAATAAAATCTATAATCTTAAATAAATCAGGTCCAGAAAGACTCCCAACCAAGGAAAGTCTTAGCGTTTTCATAATATTTCCAAAAGAAATATCGTTTTCTGCTCCAAACTTCATAAGCTCATTTTTAAGTTCCGAAGAACTGTTAATAAACTCGTTATTTAATTTACAAAAATTTAAAACACTAAAGATTACCTCTCTGTTAATTTTTTCAATTGCTGACACATCAATTTCCTTAGGCTGCTTAATAAAAACAGAAAGCTCTTTGTCAATGTCTTTGGTGGTGTTTAATCTCTCTTTAACTAACTCAATAATCTCTATAGCTTCTGGCTCGCTATATCTTTCAACCAACAATTTTTTTGTTTGTTCAGAGAGATCTAATATTCTTTTAGATTCAAGATCTTTTAAGTGCAGGTGATTAATCCATAGCGCTTTTTTAAAATCAAAACGAGCTCCTGATTTGTTTATTTCCTCATAATTAAAAGACTTAACCAGCTCTTCCATTGTGTACTTCTCCTTTTCTTCTTTGTTGCTCCAGCCCAGAAGTGCCAGGTAATTATTAAGACCCTCAGGAATGAAACCGTGTTCTTTAAATCCATCAGAGTCTTCCCATTTAACAGCAAAAATAGGGTGCCCCTGTTCGTCTGCATCTCTTTTTGAAAGCTTCCCCGCTCCACTAGTTTTTAAAATTAAAGGGAGGTGATAAAATTTAGGAGGCTTCCATCCAAAAAACTCATAAAGTAGATAATGAACAGGAAGCGATGAGAGCCATTCTTCACCTCTAACCACTGATGTTATTTTCATATTATTATCGTCAACAACATTTGCTAAATGATAGGTTGGCATTCCATCAGACTTAAGAATAACTTTATCTTCTAGTTCATTGGAATCAAAATTTAATTCTCCGCGTATCTCATCGTAAGCAGATATTTTTTTATTTTCTGGAATAGCCAGCCTTACCACATACCTACCCTCTTCTACTCTTTTTTTTCTTTCTTCTTCAGACACTGTAAAAGAGTTACTGAGCTTCATTCTTGTTTTTACATTGTATTTAAAATCTATTCCCCCAGCCTCTCTAGCGCTATTTAGATCTTCTTGCGAGTCAAATGCGTAGTAAGCATATCCTTGCTTTAACAATTTGTCTACATGTTTTTTATAAAGCTGTGATCTGTTACTCTGTCTAATAGGACCTTCGTCAACCTGAAGGCCCAGCCATTCAAGAGAATCAATTATATGTTTCTCAGCACCATCGACAGTTCTCTTGCTGTCAGTGTCTTCAATTCTTAAAATGAATTTGCCTTTGCTTTTTTTGGCTATCAAATAATTAAAAAGAGCCGTTCTTACTCCTCCAATATGTAAGGGGCCGGTTGGACTTGGCGCAAACCTTGCTCTTTCTCTCATAGTTCAAATATAACACCATATTCAACGTTTTAGAAATTATACCCTATAATTGATTTATATTTGTCAAATTATGCATGATATTAAAATAAATGGAGCAAAAAATAAGCTTTTTGACACTAAGCGTGTATCACAAAAGCTAATTGATTTTGCAACAGAAGAGGGCTTTAAAATTGACAGACTTGAGTATAATTTTGTCGATTCAGAGAAGATGTCCTCTCTAAATAAAGATTTTTTAAATCATGACACCGATACCGATATAATTACGTTTGATTACTCTGAATCAAAAACAATAATTGCAGAGGTTTTTATTTCAAGTGAAATGATGATCAAAAATGCCTCTGAAAACATGCAAAGCATTGAAAATGAGTCTTTTAGACTTCTTTCCCATGGTTTGTTACATTGCATGGGTTATAAAGATAATACGCTTGAGGAGAAGGCAATAATGAGAAAAAAAGAAGAAGAGTTTATCTTTGCTGTTTCACGTGAAACATAAATTATGTTTGAATCTAAATATGATGTTATAGTTGTAGGGGGTGGCCATGCGGGAGCAGAGGCTGCAGCCGCATCAGCAAATCTTGGAGCAAAGACACTTCTTGTAACAATGAACCTTCAAACCATTGGCCAAATGTCATGTAATCCTGCTATGGGGGGTATTGCCAAAGGTCAGATTGTGAGAGAAATTGACGCACTTGGAGGATATAGTGGGGTTGTTTCTGATTTAACTGCGATTCAATTCAAGATGCTTAATAAATCCAAAGGTCCAGCTATGTGGAGCCCAAGAGTTCAGTCTGATAGAGCTCAATTTGCATTAAAATGGAGGGAGATGCTAGAGAGGACTCCTAATTTAGATTTTTATCAGGACATGGTAGTTGGGTTGATAGTTGAAAACAATAAAATTAAGGGGGTTAAAACAGGTCTTGGTAATAATATTTTTTCTAAAACGGTTATTTTAACCAACGGTACTTTTTTAAATGGATTAATCCATGTTGGAGAAAAAAACTTTGGAGGCGGAAGGGTTGGAGAGAAGTCTTCTTCAGGAATAACATCTGACCTTGAGTCATATGGTTTTGTTTCAGGAAGGATGAAAACAGGTACCCCACCCAGAGTAGATGGACGATCTCTAGATTATTCCGTAATGGAGGAACAGCCAGGGGATGAAATGCCGTCAAAATTTAGTTTTCTTGAGGAGATTAAACCTCTTGAAGATCAAACGAGTTGTTATATAACCTATACAAATTCAGATGTCCACGATATTATGGCAGATTCTTTTGATAGATCGCCAATGTTTAACGGAAAAATTAACAGCACAGGTCCAAGATACTGTCCATCAATCGAAGATAAAATTCATAGGTTTTCAGATAAAGATCGTCATCAAATTTTTGTTGAGCCTGAGGGTCTTAATACTGTTGAGGTATATGTAAACGGTTTTTCTACATCAATGCCTGAGGATGTTCAATATTCAGCAATTAAAAAAATACCAGGTTTTGAAAATGTAAAATTTTTCAGACCAGGTTATGCAATTGAGTATGATTACTTCCCCCCAACTCAGTTAACCTTAACACTTGAAACAAAAATTATAGAGAATTTATTTTTTGCTGGACAAATTAACGGAACAACAGGTTATGAAGAAGCTGCAGCACAAGGATTGATGTCAGGAGTTAATGCCGCAGCAAAAGTTTTTTCAAAAGACTCATTGGTGCTCACAAGGAGCGAAGCTTATATTGGAGTATTAATTGATGATTTAATTACGAAAGGAACAGAAGAACCTTACAGAATGTTTACCTCACGAGCTGAGTATAGAACTCTTTTAAGACAAGATAATGCTGATATAAGATTAACAGAAAAGTCCTTTAATATTGGCCTTGCATCAAAAAAAAGATTTGATAGAGTACAGAATAAACAAGACAAAGTCAAAGACTATGTAGAATTCTTTGAAAAAACAAGCTATGAATTAGATGAAGTCAATCCGATATTAGAATCTGTAGGCTACGAGGCTGTTCCTCAAAAAGCCAAACTGGCTAAAATGTATGCTAGGCCTAATATCAAAAAAGATCATATGACCTCTTTAACTTCTGTTAAAGATTACATTGAAAAGAATTCTCTAGATGTTGAAATTATCGAGCAGGCAGAAATTCAGATAAAATATAGGGGGTACATTGAAAAAGAAAAAAATAATGCTGACAAGCTACAGAGACTAGAGGACATTAAAATCCCAAAACACTTTGATTATGACTCTCTTGCTTCATTATCTTTTGAGGCAAAAGAAAAATTAAACTCTATTAAACCAAGCACCTTATCCCAAGCCTCGAGAATTAGCGGTATTAATCCAAGTGATATTAGCGTTCTTTTGGTTAAGATGGGTAGATAATTGTTCCACGTGAAACAGATCTTTAAAAAAGACCATAAACACTTTAAAGTAAAAGACTATATAAAGTCAGGTGATCTTTTTCAACTATATAAAGACAATAATTCTGGAATAGTTTGGACCTTTTTAGATAAGAATCATAACCACGAGTATTATTACTCGTCTGAAAAATATATTCCGCATAAAGAAAAAAAGGGTTTTTTTGGCTTTTTATATTTATTTGTTCAAAAGATCATGTTTAGATACAAATTAAAGAATCTAAAAAATCACATTAACAAAAACAAGATAGTTTTAGATTATGGTTCAGGAGATGGTAGGTTTGCAGAATATTTAAACCAACTACAGATCAAAACAATGACCTACGACCCCCTTGTAAAGAAATTAGATGAATCAGAGCCGAATAGTTATCAAACACTTGAAAATCAGGTAGATACGCTAATGATGTGGCATGTAATTGAGCATATACCAGATCTAGATTCATCGATTAAAGCCATTTATAATTCTATAAAAAACAAAGGATCTTTGGTAGTTGCTGTACCAAATATCGATAGCTATGACTCAAAGCACTACAAAGAGTGTTGGGCAGGCTTCGATGTCCCTCGTCATCTCTATCATTTTAATCATGAAAGCTTAATTAACTTTATAGAAAAGCAAGGTTTTATTTATAATTATAGGAAACCATTAATTTTTGATTCTTTTTATGTTTCTATTTTATCAGAGAAAAACAGGAATAATCCATTTGGCACATTGAATGGATTGATTATAGGGTTAATATCAAACCTTTTCGCACTTTTTTCTACTAACTATTCCTCATCCTTCTACGTCTTTACGAAAGACTAACTCTCTTCTTTATTTATAAGTTTAGTAAGGGTAATAGCAAAATTGGTGAACACTATTTTAGAATTTACATTTCTTGAAATTGAATAATGACAATCTTCTATTAATGATATTATTTCAATAAGATTAGAGCTGTGTATAAAAGGGGAAAGTTTATCAATTTTAAAATTAGTATTTGAAGAAAAGGATCCCAAATTCTTGGAACTATAGCTAACCAACATGGCTTCTCTAATAAGATATGAGCAATAGCTTAAAAAATCTTTTTGCTGATCTTTAGAAATAGAGGCAATTTTTTCAGACCATTTTGTAAGATCAAGAATTGCACCTTTACTTTTTTTAGCTAAAAAGGCGAACCTTAAGCATTCAACAAAGTTCTTTTCATGGGATATAGAATCAGACTCCTCATCCATATAACTCAATGATCTTGCTACACTTCCTCTCGATGTGTTCACAATTAAATCGTGGTTAACACCAGGAAAGTTTTCTCTAATATAATTTGTATGATCTACTTTATTTATTGGACTTAAGTTTGAAATTTGACAACGAGAAATTATAGTTGGGAGAATAGCTTGAATGCTTGAAGTAATTAAAATAAAGTATGTATTAACAGGGGGTTCCTCTAGAATTTTTAAGAGCTTATTTGATGTTTGTGGCATCATAGTTTCAGCTCCCCAAAAAATAAAAACTTTGTTCCCGCCTAAGTATGATTTTAGTGAAGATTTTTTTTGCACCTTTTCAATTTCAGAGACTTTTATTGAGCCTTGAGACACGGTATTTCCAATATAGCTTGACCATTTTTGATAATCACCAAAAGTGTTTTCTTTTAAAAACGACAACCATTCAGAATAAACATTTTCATCATCTTTTATTGAAGCAAAAGAAGGAAAAGAAAAATGAAGATCAGGATGATCATATATATCACCTTGAAAAGAAGAGTCATTTTTTAGAATAGACTTCGCAATTTCAACAGCCATATTCAAACCACCATAACCATCTCTGTCAACTAAAATTTTTGACTGTGGAAAAGACTCATTTAAGATAGAATTGTAGATTTTTTCTTTTATCTCATGCTGGCCTAAAATTCTATCTAAATTCATACTCAAATATATATCATATTATATCTTTGTCGACAAAATAATATTAACATGAATCTCTTACAAAATCAAAAACTTAACAATAAGAAAGCTATAATTAGAGTCGACTTAAATGTTCCTTTAAATGAAAAAAAAGAGGTTACTGATTATACCAGAATTGAGGCAATAAAGGAGACAGTCAATTTTGTTATTGATAATGGAGGTTCCTGTATTCTACTTTCTCATCTTGGGAGGCCTAAAGGAAAAGATGAGAACTTGTCACTTAAAAATATTTTAGGTCCTGTTTCAAAGACTTTAGATAAACCTGTTATTTTTTTTCCAGACTGTATTGGAGAAGAAGCTGAACAAGCAACAAAAAAACTACAACAGGGAGAAATTATATTGATGGAAAACTTACGATTTTATAAAGAAGAGACGGGTGGAGATAAGTTGTTTGCAGAAAAATTATCAAGACTAGGAGACCTTTACATAAATGATGCATTTGGAACTTGTCATAGAGAGCATGCATCTACTGCTGTAATTGCAAAGTATTTTCCAAAGGATAAATATGTTGGGAAATTATTACAAAAAGAACTTGAAGCAATTAGTCAAATTGCAGATCAAGGAGAAAAACCAGTTCTTGCAATTTTAGGAGGTGCTAAGGTCTCAAGCAAACTAAACATTTTATATAATCTAATTAAAAAAGTAGATAAAATAATTATTGGTGGAGGAATGGCATATACGTTTATAGCTGCACAGGGAGGAAAAATAGGAGAGTCTTTGATTGAAGATGATTTAATAGAAAATGCGAAAGAAATTCTAGAGATTGCAAAAACTTTAAACAAAGAAATTATTCTACCGGATGATATAAAAGCGTCAACAGACTTTAACCAGAATGATTTGATTAAAATTTTTGATTCAAATAAGATTGGCAGCGGGTGGATGGGTTTAGACATCGGACCAAAAACAATTGAGAAATTTAATCAATTAATTTTATCAAGTAAAACAATTTTTTGGAATGGACCTGTAGGTGTTTTTGAAAAAGAGGCTTTTTTAGAAGGGACTAGATCAATTTGTAATTCATTAAAAGAAGCCAAAACTCTTGGGGTGAACGTAATTGTTGGTGGTGGCGACTCAATCGCAGCACTTAAAAAACTTGGAAAAGAAGATTGGGTTAGCTATATTTCAACAGGAGGAGGGGCCCTTTTGGAAAGCCTGGAAGGTAAAACTCTTCCCGGAGTTAAAGCATTGCTTAATGAGAATTAAATCTTTTTATAAAACCATATTGATTTTTTTGATTTTTGGCCTATTAGGGGGATGCAATTCTAATGGTTCAAATGCTTACGTTCCAGAATCAAGTGGAAATATTAATGCATTAACCGTAGTTATGCCTCAAGCTTTATGGAGCAAATCATTAGGAACGGATGTAAGAAATATATTAATGGAGCCATATGAAGGTCTTCCTTTTGATGAGCCAAAATATGATTTGTATCATCTTGACCCATCTATTTTTACAGGATTTGCTAGAAGTGGAAGAAATATAGTTTTTTTCAAAAAAGACACATCCAATCAAGGTTTTAGATTGATTAAAAATTTGTGGGCAAGACCTCAGATAGCAGGTCTTATTACAGGAGAAGATGAAGAAGTTATGAAGTTTTACTTCGATGAGAATAAAGATCTTCTTTTAAGATCAATTAATGAGAATGAAAGATTAGAAAAGATCAGAAGAATGTCTAAAGCTCTAAATAAAGACAATGAATTAGCAGATAGGTTTGGTATATCTATGATTTTCCCAGATGCATATAAAACTGTAAAAGACACAACTAATTTTATTTGGATTGAAAAGGAGGTTTATAAAGGACATTTAAACATTATAGCTTATTCTTTACCTTTAGAAATAGATCTTAAAAAAATTGAGGAAAGAATACCTGCAATAAGAGATTCAATTGGAAAAATTTACGTTCCCGGAAGAGTTCCAGGCTCATATATGATAACTGAAAGAGCATATTTACCTTATTATTATAAAACTAGAGTAAATAATCTTGAAGCCATACTAACTAAAGGAACATGGGAGGTTCAAAACGACTTTATGGCAGGCCCTTATGTAAACTATATCATTAAAGACACTTTAAATAAAAGAAACATTGTGATTGAAGGGTTTTCCTTTGCACCTTCAGAGAGCAAAAGAGATTATATGTTTGAGCTAAACACTATAATAACTACTATGAAGCTAGTAAATTAGAATTCTATTCTTTTGTTTCTTCTTCTTCCTCTTTTGTAGCTTTTTTAAACTCCTTAATTCCGCTTCCAAGTCCTCTCATAAGCTCAGGAATTTTTCTGCCACCAAAAAGTAGAAGAACAACAATAATTATTAGAATAATTTGAGGTCCACCTATCATACTTAAGTTTTTAAGGAACATTGTTCCTGAAACAAATTTAAAGAATTATTTTTTGTAATATGAATTTATTCTCCAGATAATAACTTCTAATTAACTATACATATATTTGCATTAATGCAAAAAAAGAAAAAAAACACCTTAATTGAAAAGCTTTCCACCAGATTTCACATTCTTCTGGTCAATGAAAAAACATTGGAGAAGAAAAAACTCCTTTCATCATCAACTTCAAGCATATTAATAACCGTGGTTTTTGTTTTTGGCCTTATGCTTGCAACATCTTTCTTGGTAATTTACTTTACACCATTGAAAGAATACTTTAGAGGTTACACAAGTGTAGAGTTAAGGGAAAGTTCAGTTGAAAATGCATTAAAACTGGACTCATTAGAAATGCTCTATATTACTCAAACAAGGTACCTAAATTCAATTAGAGATTTATTAGCAGGCAATATATCCTTTGAGGATATGAGCCAAGATAGTATAAGATCCCAAAATAATTCTATTGAATTTGACCTAATTAAACCAAATGCTGAGGATTCTCTTTTAAGGATCTTGGTAGAGGAGGAAGATAAGTACAATGCACTCGATATTTCAGGACAAAGATTTACAACAGTTTTATTTCCCCCAGTGAATGGTAATCTTTCAGCTGGCTTTGACATAGATAATAAACACTATGGAGTAGATATTATAATGCCTGAAAACTCTCCTGTTCATTCTATAAGTGAAGGAATTGTAATTTTCTCTGAATGGACAACTGAAACCGGTTATGTAATAATTGTTGAGCATTTAAATGGCCTTACATCAATATATAAACACAATGCCTCAATAGTTAAGTCTCAAGGAGAGATGGTGGAAACAGGTGAAATAATTGCATTTACAGGAAATACAGGAGAACTGACTACAGGTCCACATTTACATTTCGAACTCTGGTTTCAAGGAGAAGCAGTTGATCCAGAGAGCTATATTGAATTCTAGATGAAAACAGTAATTGCCATAATTTTTGCATATTTCGTAAATACAAGAAATAAAAAGTGGATTAGTAAACCTATACAAAGTCAAAATAAAACATTCAAAAAATTAATTAAGAGTGCCTCGAAAACAGAATTTGGGCAAAAGCATGACTTTCAAAATATCTATTCTCATGAACAATATCAAAAAAGAGTCCCAGTCAGGGATTATGAGCAACTTAAACCTTATATAGAAAAAGCTGTAGAGGGATATAAAGATATTCTCTGGCCTGGAAAGCCATTATATTTTGCAAAGACTAGTGGAACAACCTCTGGTGCAAAATATATTCCTATAACTAAGGAGTCTATAAAAACACATATAAAATCTGCTAGAGATGCATTACTTAATTACTTTGTAAAAACAAAAAACTTTACCCTCCTAAAGGGAAAACAAATGTTTCTTCAGGGTAGTCCTGAATTAGAGAAGAAAAATGGAATTTATCATGGTAGACTTTCAGGTATAAGCGCACACTATATCCCAAAACTTTTCCTTAAAAATAGAAAACCATCATGGAAAACTAATTGTATTGAGGACTGGGAGAAAAAAGTAGATATTATAATTCAAGAAACTATAGGAGAAAAGATGACAATTATTGCAGGGATTCCATCTTGGGTACAAATGTATTTTGAAAAAATTGTATCAAGTGAAGGAAAAACAATTTCGGAGGTCTTCCCAGATCTTTCATTATACGTATATGGAGGAGTTAGTTATGAACCATATCGAAAAATTTTTGATAAACTTTTCGGTAAACAGATAGACACCCTTGCTACTTTCCCTGCCTCTGAGGGTTTTTTTGGCTATCAAGATCAATTTGGCAAAGGTCAAACAGACCTCCTATTGCTACTTAACAATGATATTTTTTATGAGTTTATAAAAGTAGAAGAATTCTTAAAAGGAAACTTAGCTAGGATATCTTTAAAAGATGTTGAACTTAACGTAAACTATCTTCTGATAATATCAACATCAGCGGGGTTATGGTCATATAATATTGGAGATACAATTAAATTCACTTCATTAGAACCATTTAGAATCATTGTAACAGGGAGAATAAAACACTTTTTATCCGCCTTTGGTGAACATGTTATTTCTGAAGAAGTTGAGAAGGCAATGGAGACAGCAACAAAACTCCACAATGTTGCAATTAGAGAGTTTACTGTTGCTCCTAACATAAATCCGAAAGAAATGCTTCCTCATCATGAGTGGTATGTGGAGTTTGAAAGTTTACCTAAAGACATGTTAGCGTTTTCCAAAGCGTTAGATAAAGAGATGACTAGGCTTAATATATACTATAAAGATTTAATTGATGGAAAAATAATAAAAAGCCTTGAGGTGATTTCTGTTATAAGAGGAGGATTTAATCAATATATGAAATCCGAGGGAAGACTAGGTGGTCAAAATAAAGTGCCCAGGTTATCTAATGATAGGAAAATTGCAGATAAATTAAAAACAATAAGCACTTGAAACAAAACATTACACTTAGTTACTCAGTAAACAGAAGTTTTGTTAAATCAGATATTTATATTTTTCAGGCACTAGGTTATAATGTTTATAGAATCCTATCAAGTCCACAGAAAAGCACATTGAATTTTATATTCAATAGAACTAAAGAACTGATTAAGTCTTTATTGTATATACCTACTTCCAAAATTGTTATTTCTTGGTTTAACGATTATCACACTTTAATACCTATTATTATATCAAAGATTTTTTTTAAAAAATCTGTTATTATTGTAGGCGGTTATGATGCAATTGTTGATGCCGAAAACAATCACGGTGTATTTTTTAAACAAAACATAAGATCTAAAATAGCAAGACTAAACTATAGCTTAGTATCAGAAATATGGGTAGTTCATAAGTCACTTATTAAAGGTTGTGATGAAGCGTCCAGAAAATTTAATATTACATCAGGAGTTGAAAATTTCATTCAAAATAAGTCACTTAAAATAAAAGAGATAAATACAGGTTATGATTCAAGATATTGGAATTATGATGAATCAATTGAAAAATCTGGAATTCTAACAGTTGCTTTTTTTTCAGATAAAAGAGTTATCAATATTAAAGGCTTAAATAACTTTAATAAGTTGGCTTCTTTGCTTCCTAACAAAGAATTTTTGATTGTAGGAGAATCTGGAATAAATATATCAGACTATATTAAGTTAGAACCAAACGTTAAGGTTCTTGGAGTTCAGAATAAGCTTCAAATTAAGAGTTTATATCAAAAGTCGAAGTTTTATTTTCAGGGATCACGATTGGAGGGACTACCTAACTCACTATGTGAAGCAATGTTGTGTGGCTGTGTGCCAATAGGATCAAAAGTATTTGGTATACCTGATGCTATTGGTTCAACAGGAATTTTATTTGATATAGAAAAAGACCTTACGGAAGTAGCAGATTTCATAAATTCTAATATTGGAACAAAGGAGTTTAAAAATGCCAGAAAAAGAATAAAGAAAAAATTCAACCTTGCTTCAAGAATTGAAAAAATAAAAAAAAATATTTGATTTGGAGATAGGTGTACTAGGATATATTGGTTCAAGAAATATTGGGGATTATATTCAAACCAAGGCCGTAATTGACATGATCCACCCGATAAATTACAAGGTTCTTGATAGAGAGGGGCTTCATAAATTACAAGGTTCTAAGATAAAGACAATCATCAATGGCTGGTTTATGGAAAATCCTAAAAATTGGCCACCAAACAATAATATATCTCCATTATTTATTTCTTTTCATATTAATCCTTCTGCAGAGAAAGAGCTATTGAAACCAGAATCATTAAACTATTTAAAACAACATGAACCTATTGGATGTAGAGACTCTTATACTCAAAATCTACTTCAAAAAAATGGAATTAAATCATACCATTCATCCTGTATAACGACAACTTTTGACAGAGATAAATACAAAACTAATAAAACTAAACCTGAAGGAGTTATTGTAATAGGGGCATTCGACAGGCTAAACCCGTCGATTGACTTTAGCTCAATATATCGCATACTTGTATCACTGATTAAATACCCAATACATAAAGTTAAATATCTGATAAAGAAGCAATCTTTTGAAAATCACTTACGCAATCAAAAAATAGCAGTTAAGAGATACCATCAAACAACAAAAAGAAAAATTTCATCTCATAACCAAGGACTTAAGCTTGCCAATGACATGTTGAAAGAAATTGCTAGAAGTAAGATTATAATTACTTCCAGAATCCATGCCGCCTTACCTGCCTTAGCTATGGGCCTAAAGGTAATCTTTATTAATGAAGGATTAAGTCACAAGAATCATAAAACAAGAACAGTAGACGTAAATAAATTTTTTATGACTGTAAGTTTAAAAGAATTTTTTATGACTAATTTAGAGAACATACAAAATAGTACTGACCATAAAGTATACTCCAAGAAAATCAAAAGAACAATAACTAAATTTATAAATCAATGAATGTTTTAGTTTTAGGCTCAGGAGGGAGAGAACATGCAGTAATCTCAAGTTTTATAAAAAGCAAACTAGTAAATAAAATATATGCTCTTCCAGGTAATGGAGGCACCAGCACAATTGCTACAAATATTCAAGGTGATGTAAATGACTTTAAAAAAATTAAAGAAGAAGTAATTAGTAACAATATCTCTTTGGTATTTGTCGGACCAGAGGACCCAATTGTAAATGGTATATATGACTTTTTTAAATCAGACAATTCTTTAAAAAAAATTAAAATTATTGCTCCAAGTAAACTTGCTGGAAGATTAGAGGGGAGTAAAGAATTTGCAAAAAAATTTATGGAGAGATACAATATTCCAACTGCCAAACATGGTACATTTACTCGAGATAATATTGATCAAGCCTATATGTTTTTAGATAATATGAGCTCACCCTATGTTTTAAAAGCTGATGGGCTTGCTGCAGGTAAAGGAGTTCTGATACTTCACGACCTGGAGGAAGCAAAACAGGAGTTAAGAAGTATGATTTTTGATAAAAAATTTGGAGAGTCATCATCAAAAGTTGTCATAGAGGAGTTTTTAGATGGAATAGAATTATCGTGTTTTGTTCTTACTGACGGAAATAATTACAAAATACTACCATTTGCTAAAGATTATAAAAAAATTGGCGAAGCCGACACTGGTCTTAATACAGGAGGAATGGGTGCAATATCTCCCGTAGTATTTTTAGATGATGTGTTTTTAGAAAAAATTGAGAAACTAATAATTAAACCAACAATTAATGGCATAATGAAAGAGAATATGGAATATATGGGTATAGTTTTTATTGGATTAATTAAAGTTAATGAAGACCCATATGTTATTGAATATAATGTTAGAATGGGCGATCCAGAAACAGAAGTGGTTTTCCCTAGAATCGAAAACGATCTATTAGAGCTTTTTAATTCAATGGGTTCAACAGAGTTTGCGAATATAGATCTCATTGTCGACGAGAGACATGCAGCAACTGTAATTATGGTTTCAGGAGGATATCCAATTAATTATGAAAAAAATAAAGTAATTAGAGGTCTAGAAAATATTACCGATTCAATAGTATTTCACGCTGGAACAAAAAAAGATAATAATGTATTTTTAACAAATGGAGGAAGGGTTCTCGCTATTACCTCACTTGCTAAAAATTACAAACAGGCTATTGGTTTATCATACAAACAAATAGAGAAAATTAGCTTTGAGAAAGCATATTTTAGAAAGGATATAGGGTTTGACTTATAAAAAGGAGTGAGAAGTTATATCCTTATCTTCCTCATCATTGTCATCAAACTCTTTTAGTTTTTTTATCCAGTAAGCTGCTCCAATAATTCCAATTATGATGAAAGTCCATGTCATAATATTAGCGATATACCAGCTATCGTATTGAATATTTCTTAGTATGTCAAAAGGCAAAAAAAGTACTTCTTCAAAAAGCCAAGCAATAGAGTAAAAAAAGTCTTTAAACATGATTAAAATTTCAATTCAAAATTAATACATAACATTACATAATCAAAACAATAGACTAAAAATTAGATTTAGTAGTAAGAATGTGCTTAGCTGCTTCATGTTTAAAAGTATTAGATTTGTAGATATGAGAATCCAAATATGTATATTTCAAAAATGATTATAAAGACATTCGAAAAATTCTCATACACATCATATGGCATATCATCATTTATGCTTCTTGCTACCGCATATTACTATACAACCCTTGATATTAAATGGTCTTTTTTTGAATCAAGTCTTTTAAATGGTGTAATAATCTTTGGAGCACTTATGCTATCAAGCTTTGCAATAGATACCATTACAAGGGAACTTACAATCGAAAGGTCAAATCGAAATGGATATCACTTATTATTATACCCCTTGGTTGTCTTATCTTATCCAATTGAGTCAGTTGATTTAAGATTCATATTATCCTCTGCCTTATTGTGGGCTGCTTGGAGACACATGAGAATATTTTTAGAACTCACAAATAACAGAAAAAAAATCAAAAGGTTATTTGATGCATCTTTGCTTCTTAGCTTTTCATCATTAATAATTTTTGAGAATATTTTTATTTTCTTAGTCCCTATTATAGTTATACTAATAGCAAATATCAGAAGAGACTTAAAATATTTTATAGTTCTAGTTATAGTACCAATTATGATATTGCCTGCAGCATATGTAATCATTTCTTTTTTATCACTTGAAAACTATATTTTTAGTTCATATATAATAGGAAATCATTTTGCACTGCTAAACGACTACAAATTTAATTTACCAATATCTTATGCTTCAATTTCTATCGTCTTTCTTTTATATCTATTATCTGTTTCAATAAAGTTATATAGGACAACAGGACTACAAAGGAGAGTTCTTGATATAGTGGGGATCATTTTTATCATATTAATCTCATTCTTTTTTTCACTTAATCAGGAGTTAAGTGGTTCGGAGTTTCATTATTTATCTCTTCCACTTGTTTACTTTATATCTCAAATTTTTGTAAAAAAAATCAAGAGTTTATATGTAAACTTTATCTTTATAATCTTAATTGTATCGATATTAATATTTAATTTTTTAATATGACAAAAACCGCAATAAGCTCTTTGGCAATTAAAGTATTTGAAAAAGCTGTTGATGACTATCATGTTCATGACGATATAAATCGTTCAGCTACCAATCCTTTTGATAAAAAAGATTTTGAACATTTACTTTATGAGAAGAATTGGATTGACACTGTTCAGTGGCATTACGAAGATATTATAAGAGACCCAGATATTGAACCCAATGAAGGGATGAAATTAAAAAGGTTAATTGATAGTTCAAATCAGAATAGAACAGAAATGGTTGAATATATAGATTCATATTTTTTAAATCTATATAAACACATTACTCCAAAAAAAGATGCTAAAGTAAATACAGAAAGCCCTGCTTGGGCTCTTGATAGACTTTCGATCTTAATATTAAAAATATATCATATGAGAGAGGAGTCTCTAAGAACCGATGTAAGTGATCAACACAAAGATTCATGTACTGAAAAATTAAAAATTCTTGTTGAACAAAGAAAAGATTTGTCTGAATCTATAGATCAATTATTAGAAGATTTATCAAAAGGTGAAAAGAAAATGAGGGTATACAGACAAATGAAGATGTATAATGATGAAACTTTGAACCCAGTTCTCTATAAAAAGGATGATTAAAAAAAACAATAGGCCTATTCTGGTTTATAGATTTTCTTCACTAGGTGACATTGCCATGACTGTGCCTGTTCTTAGGTCATTTTTTCAAACTTACCCCAATCAAAAAATAGTTTTTGCATCTAGACCTTATGCTGCGCCGCTTTTTAAAGAATTTCAAAATCTTGAGTTCATACCCATAGACTTAAATAACAATTATAAAGGGCTTTATGGTCTGCTAAATCTTTTTAGGAAATTAAAAAAAAATAAAGTAAAATCGGTAGTTGATCTACACGGTGTTTTAAGAACAAAAATTCTAAATCTATTATTTAAACTAACCTTTACACGAGTTAAGTCAATAAATAAAGGCAGATCAGAAAGAAAAAAATTAATTAGGAAAAAGAATAAAATTTTTAAGCCATTGACTCAGGTTCATTATAGATATTCTGATGTTTTTAGAGGTGTAGGATTTCCTATTGACTTGAGTAATCACGAATATCCTATTAAACCTTTTTTAAGCCAAGAAAGCAAAGAGCACAAAATGTTATCTAATATTTCTAATAAAAAAATGATTGGGATTGCACCTTTTGCTGCTCATGTTGGAAAAAGCTATCCATTAGATCTAATGCAAAAAGTTATTGCATATCTTCAAAAGGACCATATAATATACTTGTTTGGAGGAGGAAATGATAATTTAAAACAACTCAATATATGGGAAAATGTATATGATAATGTAATTGATCTGTCTAACAAACTTAACTTGCAAGAACAAATCAATATTATTAGTTATTTAGACATTATGATTTCCATGGACTCTGCAAATGGACATCTTGCAGCAAACTATGATATACCTGTTCTAACTTTATGGGGTATGACTCATCCATTTTGTGGGTTTACTCCATTTAATCAACCTCAAGAAAATTCAATTACATTAGACAGGAATAATTATCCTTATGTTCCAACGTCTATTTTTGGTAATAAAATTCCAAAAGGATATGAAAATGCATTTAGATCAGTTGATCCTAAAATAGTTATAGAAAAAGTTTTGGAAATTTTATATCAAACTACACCTCATCATAATTAATCTCTACTTCATCTGAGGATGGACGAGATTGACACGAAAGGATATATCCATCTTGAATTTCATCATCAGTTAAAATTTGATTATTATCCATTTTTACAGATCCTAAAGTTAGCTTAGCCAAACAAGTGCTACATATGCCACCCTGACATGAGTAGGGTGCATCAATATCATTTTCGAGAGCAAGCTCTAATATAGTTTTATCATCTTGCATTTCAAGATTATATTCAATATCATCACAGATAATTTTAATTTTCTTCGACATAAAACCTTTATTTGTAGGGCAATAATAATAATAAATTAGCTATTTATTTAAAATAAATATTGTAATTTACCATCCCAATTTTAAAAAATGAAAAATTATAACAATTCAGCAAGCTGTTGTATACTAGAAAAAAACAGTTCGATCAAGGGAGAGTTTAAATCCGAATGTGATTTTAGAGTTGACGGAAACTTTGAAGGAACAATTGAGACAAATGGTAAGGTAGTCGTTGGAAAAAGCGGACGTATTGAAGGTAGTATTGTATGTAAATCTGCTGATATTGAAGGTTACATTAATGGTAATGTTCAAGCTGATGATTTGTTGTCTATTAGGTCAACTGGTGAGGTCAAAGGAGATGTTATTATGTCTAAGCTAGTTGTAGAGTCTGGTGCTGTTTTTAATGCTAAATCCATAATGAAAGGAGAGAACTCTGAGGATGCTTCGTTGAAAAAGATAACAAACTTCGGCGAAGCCCGTGAAAAGACAGCCTAAACCCTGGATAATTCTTTCCGGATTAGTTTTTCAAATTGCAGCTGTTATGTATCTATTTATTAAACTTGGTGCATGGGCAGATTCTTATTTTAAAACACAATCAAATTATTTTACTTTAGGGCTTTCAATTACAGGTATAATTATCATAATTTTTTTAATTGTATCTCAGACAAAAAATTTAAAATAACTTTTTAAATTTTGATCTCAAATGATTTTATAAATATCTATTTATATCTTACATTTGTCGCGCAAAACTTAATCTACTTAGTTTAAGCATGATATACAAAATAAGCAGATCTTTATTTCTACCAATAATGCTAGTTTTTGCGTCTTTTACTTACGCTTTAGAAGAAGAAAAAGAACAAACACTTCAAGAAGAAATCACAGAGTATATCTACCATCATGTTCAAGACTCACATGACTTTTCTCTTTTTTCCACAAAAGATAAAAAAACTGGAGAAAAGAAGTATTATGGATTTCCTCTGCCAGTCATACTCGTAGATGATGGTGTTAAATTTTTTATGTCATCCAAACTTGATCATGGTAAAAAAGTTGTTGAGTCTTCAGGAAAATATTATAAACTGTATCATGGAAAGATATATGAAACTAACTCAGAGGGGTATATTTCTTACGATGAAAAAGGCAAGGTAACAAATGCAAGACCTCTAGACCTTTCAATTACTAAAAGTGTTTTTTCAATACTATTAGTATCGATACTCATGTTCTATCTATTTAGATCACTAGCAAGGTCATATAATGATAACAATCAAATTGCTAAAGGTGTTGGAAGATTTTTTGAGCCAATTGTTATATATATTAGAGATGAAATTGCAATACCTAGTATAGGAGAAGAGAAGCATAAAAAGTATATGTCTTTTTTACTGACCCTATTCTTTTTTATCTGGTTTTTAAATCTCTTAGGATTAAGTCCTCTCGGAGTTAATGCCACTGGAAATATAGCAGTAACATTTGGATTGGCTCTTGTTACATTTCTAATTACAAATCTTACTGCAAATAAAACTTATTGGAAACATATTTTTTGGATGCCAGGTGTTCCGGTATGGTTAAAACCCCTTTTGGCTCCTATCGAACTTTTAGGTGTATTCATAAAACCTTTTTCTCTAATGATAAGGTTATATGCAAATATACTTGCAGGTCATATTGTATTATATAGCTTAATCGGACTAATATTTATTTTTAAAAATCTAGTTGGATCAAGCCTATCACTTGTCCTTGTGTTCTTCATTTCAATTATCGAAGTACTTGTTGCATTATTGCAGGCGTATATTTTTACTCTTCTATCTGCCTTGTATTTTGGTTTTGCAGTTCAAGAGGACGATCATTAATTAAACTAAATGTATAACTTAAATTTATAAAAATGGAAATACCAAAAATAGTCGGAGCAGGACTAGTAATTATCGGAACAGGAATCGGGATCGGTCTTATTGGTCGTGGAGCAATGGATGCAATAGGTAGACAGCCTGATGCATCAAACAAAATTCTTGTAGCTGCTATTGTTATTGCAGCTCTTGTTGAGGGAATTGCTTTTGCTGCATTGTTTGCTGTTAATTAATAAAACCAACTTATGGAAAAGTTAATAAGCGAATTTTCTTCTGGTCTTTTTTTCTGGCAGACTATAATATTTGTAACACTAATTTTCTTACTAAGAAAATATGCGTGGAAGCCTATATTGGATACTGTTAATGAAAGAGAGAAATCTATAAGAGACTCTTTAAACTCTGCTAAAGAGGCAAAAAAAGAAATGGAGAATATGCAAGCAGAGAATAAAAAAATTCTGCAAGAAGCAAGGGCTGAAAGTGATGCCATGGTGAATCAGGCAAAACAGTCAGGTAAAGAACTTATTGAAAAAGCAAAATCTGAGGCTAGGTCTGAGGCAGAAAAAATTTTAACACAGGCAAGATCTTCGATCGAAAATGAGAAAAGAGCAGCCATGAATGAAATTAAAAATCAAGTTGCTGACCTTTCAATTGAAATTGCTTCTAAAGTTCTTGAGCAAGAGCTTGACAAGGATAAGAACCATCAAGATTATATAGATAAGCTCTTGAATGAAAAAAAGTTTAATTAAATAATATGGCTATCGGAACAACATCTAAAAGATATGCTAAAGCTTTGATCCTTTACTCAATTGATCAAGGCAATCTTGACATGTTGTTTGAAGAAATATTATCCCTGTCTAATACTTTAAAAGAGTCAGAGGAATTAAAAGATTTTATATCAAATCCTACGATTTCAAAAGACCTTAAAAAATCTTTACTAAACGATATCACTGGTAATTCGTTGCCCAATATTTCTATTTTGTTTAATATACTGTCATCGAATAATAGGATAGATTTAATTCTTAGTGTTTGTTCTGCCTTTGTAAAGCTTTATTATGATTATAAAAATATTGTTGAGGTTACAGTAACAACTCCAATCGAAATTTCTGATAAAGTTGAATCAACAATAAAAAAATATATTTCATCAATCAAAACCGGTGAAATTAAATTGACAAAAAAGAAAGATGAAAGCTTGATCGCAGGTTTTACTCTTGATATAGATAATACTAGATTAGATGCAAGTATTAAAAAGAGATTAAATATGATGAAAAAGCAACTTAAAACAAATTAAATAATAAAAAATGCAAAAAATTAAACCAGCTGAGGTATCAGCATTATTAAAAAAACAATTGGAGTCAGCAGACATTCAATCCTCATTTGATGAAATAGGAACTGTTCTTGAGGTAGGTGATGGAATAGCTAGGGTTTATGGTCTGACAAATGCCCAGTATGGAGAGCTTGTTGCTTTTGAAAATGGTCTTCAAGGTATGGTGTTAAATCTTGAAGAAGATCATGTTGGGGTTGTATTATTTGGACCTTCAAAAGAAATCAAAGAAGGGGATAATGTTAAACGTACAAATCAAATTGCATCAATTAAAGTAGGAGAGGGAATATTAGGAAGAGTTGTTGATACACTTGGAAATCCTATAGACGGGAAAGGCCCTATTGAGGGAGAGTTATTTGATATGCCTATTGAAAGAAAAGCTCCAGGTGTTATATATCGTCAGCCAGTTAACGAGCCGTTACAAACGGGAATAAAATCAATTGATGCTATGATCCCAATTGGAAGAGGTCAAAGAGAATTAGTTATCGGTGATAGACAGACAGGTAAAACTACTGTTTGTATTGATACAATTTTAAATCAAAAAGAGTTTTATGATGCAGGAGAGCCTGTTTTTTGTATCTATGTTGCGATTGGGCAAAAAGCATCAACGGTTGCAGCAATCGCTAAAACACTAGAAGATAAAGGAGCGCTTGCTTACACAGTAATTGTTGCAGCTAATGCATCAGACCCTGCTCCAATGCAAGTTTTTGCTCCATTTTCAGGTGCTTGTATAGGGGAATATTTTAGAGATACAGGAAGGCCTGCTTTAATTATTTACGATGATTTATCTAAACAGGCAGTTGCATATAGAGAGGTTTCGTTACTTCTTAGAAGACCTCCTGGAAGAGAGGCTTATCCTGGAGATGTATTTTACCTCCACTCAAGATTATTAGAGAGGTCAGCCAAAGTTGTAAATGATGATAAGGTAGCAAGTGGAATGAACGATCTACCGGATTCATTAAAATCAAAAGTAAAAGGGGGAGGATCTTTAACAGCATTACCAATAATTGAAACACAAGCTGGAGATGTATCAGCCTACATTCCAACAAATGTAATTTCAATTACTGATGGTCAAATATTTTTGGAGTCAGACTTATTTAACTCAGGTGTAAGACCTGCAATTAATGTCGGAATATCTGTATCAAGAGTTGGAGGTTCTGCTCAAATTAAATCAATGAAAAAGGTTGCAGGTACATTAAAATTAGACCAAGCACAATATAGAGAACTTGAAGCATTTTCTAAGTTTGGCTCAGATCTAGATGCAGCAACTCTAAACGTTATTGAAAAAGGTAGAAGAAATGTTGAAATCCTTAAACAAAATCAGAATGATCCATTCCAAGTGGAAGACCAAGTAGCAATAATATATGCAGGATCTCAAAACCTTCTCAAAGATGTGCCTGTTGAGAAAGTCAAGGCTTTTGAAGAGACATTTCTACAGGAACTTAGAAAGAATCATAAGAAACTTTTGAGTGAATTAAAAGCAGGAAAAATCTCTGATAAAGAAACTCATGAGATTAAAAAAGTTGCTGAAAAAATTGCAAAATCTTTTTAAGTAATGTCTGGATTAAAAGAGATAAGAAATAGAATTAGCTCTGTGTCTTCAACGATGCAGATTACCAACGCTATGAAAATGGTTTCTGCAGCTAAATTGAAGAAGGCTCAAGACTCAATTTCTGCTACCCTACCATATTCTAATAAGCTCTCTGAGCTTATAAAAAATATCTCTGCCTCAACAGACTCCGATGACACAAATCCCTTATTTGAGAAAAGAGAGTTAAAGAATTTACTAATCATTGCCATAACATCTAATAAAGGTTTATGCGGTGGATTTAATTCTAATATTATAAAAGAAGTAAATAATATTAAAACAACCAGTGCATTCAAAACAGTCGATTTATTAACTATTGGAAAAAAAGGCGATGACATTCTTTCTAAGAAGTTTGAGGTTATAAGCTCACATAATGATGTTTATGATAATTTTAATTATAATAACATTAAGGAAATTGCTGAAACAGTAATGCAGAAATTTTCTGATAACGAATATGATGAAGTTACACTTGTTTACAATCATTTTAAAAATGCAGCAACTCAAATAGTGACTAAAGAACAGTATCTTCCAATTGAAGAGAGTGTTGATGAAAATAAATCTGTATCTGGAGATTATATATTTGAACCAAATAGGCCTAAAATTTTAAATGAATTAATTCCAAAATCGTTATCTATACAGCTCTTTAAGGCAATCTCAGATTCTATTGCAGGAGAACATGGAGCAAGAATGACAGCGATGCATAAAGCTACTGATAATGCGTCAGAGTTAAGAGATCAGCTTAAGCTAACTTATAATAAAGCAAGGCAGACAGCAATTACAAACGAAATCCTAGAAATTGTAGGAGGTGCAGAAGCGCTAAACTCTTAAGTTAATCCAACAGTATAAACTTTTGTATTTTTGAGAATAAATTAAGTAAATGAAAATATTTATTCCTATGGCTGGTAAGGGGACAAGGCTAAGACCTTTTACTCTAACATGTCCTAAACCTCTTATAAATGTTTTAGATAAACCTATTGTTGAACACTTAATTGATCAGATTACTTCTAAGGTTAAAAGTAATATTGACGAGATAGTATATATACTCGGAGATGAATCATATTTCAATGATGAAGTTGTAAGTTCCCTCAATATAATTTCAGAGAAATATAAAGCAAAAACCAAAATTTATAGGCAACTTGAACAGCTAGGAACCGGCCATGCAATAATGTGTGCAGAAGAATCTTTATCAGGTCCATCAATAATTGCATATGCTGATACTATGATTCAAGGTAATATAGAAATTGATACCAAGGTTGATGGAATAATATGGGTGAAGAAAGTTGATAATCCCTCAGCATATGGCGTTGTCAATCTTGACAATGAAAATAAAATTATAGAGCTGATTGAAAAACCAGCTGAATTTATTTCAGATTTAGCAGTAGTAGGGATTTATTATTTTAAGGAAGCTGCAAATCTAAGGGGATATTTAAGAAAACATTTATCAGAAAAGTTAAGCCCAGGAGAAGAGTACCTCCTAAATTATGGAATTGAAAAAATGATAAAAAATGGGGATAGTCTCGTTCCTAAAGAGATTGATATTTGGATGGACTGTGGAACTCCTGAACTATTGCTTAATTCAACTAAGATAATCATGGATACATACCATAATAATTTTGGACATAATAGAGTATTTGATAAAGAGGTAATAATCAAGCCTCCTGCATTTATTGGTAAAAATGTGAAAATTAAAAATTCAACTATTGGACCTTATGTAAGTATTGGGGATAATAGTAAAATTAAAAATACTAGAATCAATAATTCTATTATTTTTAACAGTGTGGAAATTAGTAATTCTAACCTAGTTAATTCTATCATAGGATCTAACTGTATATTCGAAGGATCTAGTTCAGAAATTTTTTTGGGTGACAATTCAAAATCAATAAATAATGAAGTTTAAAAAAATAAAGTTATTTATAATAGTCATTTTGTTTATAGTCCAATCCTGTTCAACTAATAAACAAATTGTAAGTAGCGTTCCCCTAGATATCGTTGACACCAGTGAAATAATTAAAAATGCAAAAAGGGCAGAAGTTAATTTTAAAAATTTGCGAAATAGAGCAAAGGTTGAATTTAATGATGGGAAATCTATTCAGTCAATAATTCTAAGTTTAAGGGCGACAGAAGATGAGAGTCTTTGGATTAGCGCATCAATGATCGTTCCTATTGCAAAAATCTTTTTAGATAATGAAAGAATAATCTTTTATGAAAAATTTCAAAAAACTTATGTAGACCAAGATATTACTCAATTAATGAGATTAGCAGGTATAAAAAAGCCAGTTAAATTAATACAAAATTTACTTTTTGGTAAACCATTGATTGAAATCAACAAGGCGGGATGGGAGAGAATAAAAAATTCTAATTTTTATGTGTTGCAGTCATCAGCAGGACTTCAAAATACAGTTTTTATTAATCCAGAAACCTTTCAACTAGAACAACAAAGGTTATACCTACCTTTTATATCATCTTTATTAACAATTGACTATGGAAACTTCAAGCGTATTAATGATAACCTTCTCCCTACATCTGTAAGAATTTCTTCTATGCAGGGAAGCAGTATTATTTCAATTAATCTTGAGTATTCTCAATACGACTTTCCAGATGCCCTAACTTTCCCAATGGATATTCCAGAGGGATATAAACTCAAAACTCTTGATGAGATTTTTAATTAAAATATATCTCTTATTATTTCTATTATTATCCTTTGGACTAAATGCTCAAAACTATAAGGAAAGACAAAAAAAACTCGAAGCACAAAAATTATCTATTAAAAAAGAAATTCAGCAGATAAACGCCTTAATTAATGACTCAAGAAATAAATCTAAAAATATTGCTGATGAATTAGAAGATATTCACCTTAAAATATCAGTTAGAGATAGGCTTATTAAGATAAATAACTCCCAGGTTAATAATCTAAATAATATAATTTTTAATCAAAATGAGAGAATTGCTGATCTTGAGGTTGATTTAAAAAAGCTTAAGGACGAATATTCCAAAATTGTTTATACCTCATATAAGAAAAGGTCCTCAGAAATGAAAATGATGTTTTTATTTGCCTCTGATAATATTAACCAAGCATTTAAAAGATTTCAATATTTTAAACAATACTCAAAATATAGAAAAGAGCAGGCAAATAAAATTGTGTTAATTCAAAAAGAGATATCTAAAAATATTGATAGCCTTGATAAAAGAAAAATTGAAAAACAAAATATTGTTAAAGAGAATCTATTAGAGCGTGAAGCTCTTAATGAAGAGAAAGATCAACAAGACAGATTATTTGATAATTTACTTAAGGTTCAAAAAAATTACTCTGCTGAGATTCAAGAAAAAGAAAAACAAGCTAGGCTTATTGATAATGAAATTGAAAAATTAATTAGACTTGCTATTTCAGAGTCTAATAATGATAATAACTCTTCAACATTTTCACTTACGCCGGAGGGCAGAATAATTTCAAATAATTTTCAGTCAAATAAAGGTAGGCTTCCCTGGCCTGTTAGAGAGGGTGTAATAATAAGAAGATTTGGTACACAACCACACCCAGTTGTTAGAACTACTACTATAAATAGTAATGGTATTACAATTGCTACATCAGCTAATTCAGTTGCCTATTCAGTTTTTGAAGGAGAGGTTTTATCTGTTTACGGATTTTCTGGGGGTAACCCAGGAGTATTAATACGACATGGAAAATATATATCAAACTATCAAAATCTATCTAGTATTTTTGTTAAAAAAGGAGATAAAGTTGAAGCTAATGATGAAATTGGAATTGTATTCACAAATGAATCTACAGGTAAGACAATACTGAAATTTAATATTTTTAATGAATTAAAACCAGAAAATCCAGCAACTTGGCTAGCCCGTTAATACTATTTTTCTATTAACAACCATGTATCAACCCCAGTACTTCTTATTTCAGAAATTAGTCTTGCAGCTTTGTTTCTTGAGTCGAGTCTAGCATAAGCAACTCTATATAATCCTTTAGGGTTTATCGAAGTATAAGATGCACTGAATCCCCTACTTATCAAGTAATTTAAATGTTTTTCTGCATTAATTTTTGATCTAAATGAACCAGCAATAACACTGTAATATATCTTATTTGAATTTTTAACTGGACTGGTAACTCTAAGATTTATTGAAGGGAGATCTCCTAAATTAAAAGTTGCAGATTGTATATTTTTAAGAACTTGATCCTGAGCAACTGCAATATTTCTGAGCTTTTCATTATCTATATAGTTTGTGTAGTTTAGATATCCAAAATAGCTCAATCCAATTAGAGCAACAAGAACAGCAGCATATCTAAAAACAGGAATAGTATTTATTTTAGGTTCTGGTGTAACAATATTTATAGATTTTCGAATTGGTTCTCTTGAAAATGACTCAAGTCCAAATGAATTAGAGTCAAAATTTATAGATTCATTTGGGTAAAAAACTAAATTATTTTCTTCATTTAATTCTAAACTACCTAAAAGTTCAATATCAATTTTTCTGAATCTAGACAAATTTTTATTTAAAGACTGTGCTTCATCAGTTATAATCTTTAAAGCCTTCTTGTAAGAGATATTTCTATTAGTACTTATATATTTCACTAATAGACCATCATTTTCATTTAGCATTGAATTAAATGAAATACTTTTTTTAGGTGGATAAAAGTTATTGTTTTGAATATATGCAGAATGACTTTTAAGGATGAATGCACCAAACTCAGGTATAATAACACAATCATTATTAAAAAGTAAGTCTTGAATTTCTTTGAAAATAGTCATTAAGTAAATTTAAAAAAAAACACTTAATAACCAATACTAGCCCTAACTCTTTTAAGAACTTTTTGAGCTTGAACTCTAGCTTTTGTCGCACCATCTGTTAGCAACCTTTCTACTATCTCTTTATCATCCATAAGTTTAAAAAACTTCTCCCTATTCTTAGCAAACTTATTTAGGATCTCATTATATAATATTTCTTTTGATTCCCCATATCCAATTCCACCTTTCCTATATCTTGAGGCCAGATTTTTAATATTTTCTTCTTCTCCAATTAATTTATATAATTTGAAAACATTACAGTCATCTGGATCTTTTTCTTCATCAACTGATAATGATTTGGTCTGAATTTTCATTATCTGTTTTTTTAGAGATTTGTCATCTAAAAAAATGTCAATTATATTATTCTTGGATTTACTCATTTTTTGACCATCTGTCCCCGTAACATAATTACTATTACCTTGGATTTTTGCTTCCGGTATTATAAATGTATCTCCCATAAGGTTATTGAATCTTGCTGCAACATCTCTTGTCATTTCAAGATGTTGAAGTTGATCCTTACCAACAGGGACTATATTTGCATCATAAATTAATATGTCAGCAGACATAAGCATTGGATATGAGAATAGTCCAGAATTTACATCTTTTAAGTTTTCTGATTTGTCTTTAAATGAATGCGCCAGCTTTAATCTTTGGTATGGAAAAAAACAACTTAAATACCATGCTAATTCTGTAACTTCTGGAATATCACTTTGTCTGTAAAAACAACTTTTATTTGGATCTAAGTCAAATGCTAGCCAGGCAGCCGCAGTTGTAAATGTATTATTCTTTAGAATCTCTTTATTTTTAATTTGAGTTAGTGAGTGCATATTTGCAATAAACAGATAAGACTCTTCATGTGATTGATTTGCCATTTTTATAGCTGGGATAATAGCTCCAAGAATATTTCCTAAGTGAGGAGTTCCAGTTGATTGAATGCCAGTTAAAATTTTGGCCATGAATTAATTTTTCTAAACAAAGATATTTTTTTTCTATGTTGAAACAAAATACTATTAACTTTGAGAAATAACAATATGCTCAACTTATGTTAAATAATATCTTGCTTAAGCTTGGAAGGGTTTGGTTCTATTTTTTAGCCGGTATACAAGTTGTTGTTTATTTTCCTTTTCTTGTTGTTATATTACTTCTTCCAAAGGGTTATACAATTTTATTTTGGATTGCAAGAAATCTATGGGCTAGAATTATTCTTCATGGATGTGGGTATTATGTCAAAGTTAAAAATATAGATAAGTTAAATTCAGAGGAAAGCTCAATGATAATTGCTAATCATGCAAGTTATATGGATATTTTTTTGATGCTTATATTATCAAAGAAACCTTTTGTGTTTGTTGGAAAGAAAGAGCTTTCAGAGATACCAATATTTGGATATATTTACAGAAGGGCTGCAATTTTAGTAGACCGATCTGACTCTAAAAGTAGGTATAACGTTTACAAAGAAGCTAATGAAGTTTTAAAAAACGGCTACAATGTTTGTATTTTTCCTGAAACTCATTATTTGGACGACACTATCCTTTTAGGTGATTTTAAAAGGGGCGCTTTTAAAATTGCAATAGAAAACAATCTGCCAATAATTCCAATAGTTTTCTATGATTGTAAACTAAAACATCCTTGGTATCCAAGATTTGGAAAAACGGGAAAACTTAGAGCAAAAGTGTTAGATAAAATTCAGGTAAATAATCTTACACAAGATGATATACCCATGCTAACTGAAAAAGCGTATTCGATAATTAGGCAGGAAATTGAAAATGATCCCGAGGGTTCAGCTCTTGAAGCGATCAACAAGTGGAAAGAAATATTATATTAGTCAGCATTTATTAGCTCAAAAATCTTTTGTTCTAATTCTTCAGATAGTTCAGGATTATCCTTGAGTATAGATTTAACTGAGTCTCTTCCCTGTCCGAGCTTGCTACCACCGTAACTGAACCATGAACCACTTTTTTCTATAATATCCAAGTCTACACCTAAATCTAATATTTCACCGGTTTTAGAAATTCCCTCACCATACATTATATCGAATTCTGCAGTCTTAAATGGTGGAGCAACTTTATTCTTTACGATTTTTACTCTAGTTTTATTACCTAGGACCCCACCTTCAGTATCTTTTAATTGAGTAGATTTTCTAATGTCAATTCTTACAGACGCGTAAAATTTTAAAGCATTTCCCCCAGTAGTTGTTTCAGGGTTACCAAACATTACTCCAATCTTCTCTCTTAACTGATTAATAAAGAAAACAGTGCAATTAGTTTTGCTAATAGAGGATGTAAGTTTTCTTAATGCTTGTGACATCAATCTAGCATGTAAACCCATCTTAGAGTCTCCCATTTCACCTTCAATTTCACTTTTTGGAGTTAATGCTGCAACAGAGTCAATAACTAAGGCATCAACAGCTCCAGATCTAATTAAATTATCAGCTATTTCAAGTGCCTGCTCTCCATTATCTGGTTGAGATATAACTAGCTCTCCTAAATCAACCCCTAGCTTTTCAGCATAAAATCTATCAAATGCATGTTCAGCATCAATAAAAGCAGCAATACCTCCTGCTTTTTGACATTCAGCAATTGCATGTAGAGTAAGAGTCGTCTTTCCTGATGATTCAGGTCCGTATATTTCAATAACCCTACCTTTGGGATAGCCTCCAATTCCAAGTGCAATATCTAAACCAATTGATCCAGAAGAAACAGATTCTATTTTCTCAACAGTTTGATCTCCTAATCTCATTACAGAACCTTTTCCGTATGTTTTGTCAAGTTTATCTAATGTTAATTTAAGCGCTTTTAGTTTGGAATCTTTTTGATCTGACATATTGAGACATTTATCACTAAAGTAATATTTTTTATATTTATATTTTACCAAACCATGAGAAAAATATTAATAATCATATCGACCCTTTTTATAATAAATTCACACTCTCAAGATATTCTTCCTCTAAAAGAAAGAGCAACTTTTATAAATAAGCTTCAAAAAGATAGATTAAATAATCTTCTTCCAGAGCTTATGGAAAAAACTGGAATCGATATGTGGGTTTTAATTGCAAGAGAGTACAATGAGGATCCAATAATTAAAACAATGTTACCGCCAACATGGCTTAATGCAAGGAGGACGACAATTCTTGTTTTTTCTTTGGACTCACAAACTAAAGAATTTGAATCCGTTGCTATAGCTAGATATGCATTTGGAGAAAATATTCCTTCAATATGGAATAAAGAGCAGCAGCCAAATCAATGGGAGGCTCTAAAGGATTACATAGTTAATAAAAATCCAAAAAAACTGGGAATTAATATATCAAGTTTTGAACCACTTGCAGATGGATTAAGCAAATATCATTTTGATCAACTCCATAAGATACTACCTCAAAAGTTTAAGAAAAGAATTGTATCGGCAGAGGATCTTGCAATTTCGTGGATAGAGACAAGAACGGAACTTGAGATGACTGTATACTCCCAACTTGTAGAGATAAGCAGTTCAATTATTAGGGAAGCATTTTCAACTAAAGTTATAACACCAGGTATAACATCAACTGATGATGTAGTTTGGTGGATGAGAGAAAAGGTTTTAGAATTAGGATTACAAACATGGTTTCATCCAACCGTAGATGTACAAAGAAAAGATGATAGTGACTTATACGCATTTGATAATAAATCAAAATTGGATATAATTCAGCCAGGAGATCTTATCCATTGTGATTTTGGAATATCTTATCTAACATTAAATACAGACACTCAGGAATTGGGATATATTCTTAAACCAGGTGAGAAAAATGCACCAGATTTTCTTATTGATGCAATGAGTCAAGGAAATAGAGTCCAGGATATTCTTACAAATAATTTTCGGTATGGAGCTACTGGAAATGAAATTTTAAAAAAATCCTTGGAACAGGGAAAAGCTGAAGGATTAAGACCTTCAATATACACTCACCCTCTTGGAACATATGGACACTCTGCTGGAACAACAGTTGGTATGTGGGACTCTCAAGGTGGTGTTCCTTTTACTGGGGACTATCCCCTTCAATATAATACTGCTTACGCAATTGAGCTAAACACAACAGTATATATACCAGAATGGAAAAAAGATATCAGGATAATGCTAGAAGTTCCTGGTTTTTTTGGTGAAGACGGATTTAGGTATATAAAGGGTAGGCAAACAGAATTGTTGCTTATTGGATCTAATCAGGATGCGTTAGATGACTGAGAAAGAAAAAATGCTTTCAGGCCAAAACTATTTAGCTAGAGATCCGGAACTTATTCTTCTACATAAAAATTGCAGAAAAATTCTTTCTGAATTTAACTCAATTACATCAGATAATGTTGAAAGTAGAATTAGCCTTTTAAATAATCTTTTTGAAAAAGTTGAAGATGGAGTTTGGATTGAGTCTCCTTTTTATTGTGACTATGGTATTAATATTTCAATTGGAAAAAACACATTTATTAATTTTAATTGTGTTTTTATTGACAATAATAAAATAGAAATTGGCTCAAATGTTCTAATAGGTCCAGGGGTACATTTTTACACTCCTTCACATCCGGTTAAATCTAAAGAGAGAGTTAAATCTGATGGTAAGTACATAACTAATGCACTACCTATAAAAGTTGGAAATAACGTTTGGATAGGTGGCAACTCCTCAATCTGCCAAGGAGTAAAAATTGGTAGTAATACTACAATTGGTGCAAATAGTCTTGTTTTGAGTGATATACCTGCTGGAGTCTTAGCTTACGGAAATCCATGTAAGGTTATTAAAAAGTTGTAATTTTGTATTCTATATTAGTATAGCATGCAACTGTACAATAAAATTAGTGCTGAAGAGCGCGCCAGAATTATCGATAAAAGTTCTCAAGAAAGAATTACACTTTCTTTTTATAAATATTTTAAAATTGGTAATACAAAACTATTCCGAGATCATTTATACATAATATGGTCAAAACTAGATGTTTTGGGCAGAATCTATATTGCTGAAGAAGGAATTAATGCTCAGCTATCTGTTCCAAAAGAAATGATTAATGATTTCAAGGTTACTCTCAAGGATATTTTACCACTTGGTAGTGTAGGGCTAAATTTTGCACTAGAAAATTGTAGTAAATCCTTTCTTAAACTAACAATTAAAATAAGAAAAAAAATAGTTGCGGATGGTCTAGATGACTATACTTTCGATGTTACAAATATTGGAGAACATTTGAATGCAGAGAACTTTAACAAAATGCTTGACGATGAAAATACGGTATGTATAGACATGAGGAATCATTATGAAAGTGAAATAGGTTTTTTTAGAGGCGCAATAAAGCCAGATGTTGACACATTTCGTCAATCACTCAAAATAATTGATAATGAAATAGAGAAAAATGGTCCTAAAAAAAATTACTTAATGTATTGTACTGGTGGAATTAGATGTGAAAAAGCGAGTGCTTATTTAAAATCTAAAGGTTTAAAAAATGTTTATCAACTCCAGGGGGGTATTATTGAATATACTAGACAGGTAAGAGACAAAAAACTTAAAAATAATTTCCTTGGCAAAAATTTTGTATTTGATGAAAGAAGAGCTGAGAGAGTATCTGAAGATATTGTCTCTAATTGTCATCAATGCGGAGAACCATGTGACTCACATGTGAATTGTGCAAACGAATCATGTCATTTATTATTTATCCAATGTGAGAAATGTAGAAAAAAAATGAATCATTGTTGTTCAGATCAGTGTATGAGTATGATTGAACTTTCATATGAAGAACAAAAAAAAATAAGAAAAGGAAAGCATAATAGTAATAAAATTTTCAAAAAAGGAAGGTCTAGTAAATTAAGGTATAAGTTAAGTTAAAATGAGAAAAAAACTTATTATAAGGTTAACGTGGTTTATAATAACAACAGGGATGATCTCTTTTTTTGGATTATTTATTCTTGCTGCAAATGGAGTATTTGGTGAAATGCCGGAATTTGAGCAACTAGAAAACCCAAATACAAACTTAGCCACTCAGATATTATCATCGGATGGAGAGATATTAGGTAAGTTTTATTTTAACGATAATAGAACACCTATAACATTTGATGAGCTTCCAAAAAATTTAGTTAATGCTCTGATTGCCACAGAGGATGAAAGGTTTTATGATCATCCTGGTATAGATGTTCGATCAACATTAAGGGCTTTGGCATTTTTAAATACTAGAGGAGGTGCAAGTACAATTTCACAGCAATTAGCAAGACAACTTTTTGTAGGAGTTAGATCAAGAAATATTTTTCAAGCTATTCTTCAAAAGGCTAAGGAGTGGGTATTGGCAATTCAGATAGAAAAGAGATATACAAAAAATGAGATAATTGCAATGTATTTAAATATATATGACTTTAACTACGCAGCTGATGGAGTAAGATCAGCAGCAAAAATCTATTTTAATAAAACTCCAGATAGTCTTTTAATTGAGGATGCTGCAATGTTAGTTGGAATGCTAAAAAATTCATCATTATATAATCCGTTAAGAAGACCTGAACTTGTCATTGAGAGAAGAAATGTAGTATTTCAGCAGATGGAAAGAAACCAAATGATAACAAGCAAAGAAAGAGACTCTTTATCAAATTTACCACTAAATATTGATTATACTCCGGAATCTCATAGAGAAGGATTAGCTACATATTTTAGAGCATATTTGCAAGAGTTTATGAGTAGTTGGTTAAGAGAGAATCCTAAGGAAGATGGGTCAAGATATAATCTATACAGAGATGGATTGAGAATTTATACCACTATTGATTCTAGACTGCAATCAATTGCTGAAGAGTCAGTCAACAATCATATGAAAAATCTTCAGTCAGAATTTTTTTCTCAAAATAGAAGAACTAGAAAAAATCCAACACCACCATTTAGGGATCTAAGGAGAGGACAGATAGACACTCTGCTTAAGGTTTCAGCTATGAGATCTGAGAGATGGAGAAAAATGAAATTAGCTGGAAAAGGCGAAGATGAAATTTGGAAATCATTTCAAATAGAAACTCCAATGAAAGTCTTTTCATGGAATGGGGAAATAGATACCATAATGAAGCCTATAGATTCAATACGATACTATAAATATTTTCTTAGAGCATCTATGATGTCTATGGAACCTCAAACAGGTCATATAAAAGCTTGGGTAGGAGGTTTTAATTACAAGCACTTTCAATATGATCAAGTAAAGCAGGGAAGAAGACAAATTGGCTCTACTTTTAAACCTTTTTTATATGCAACTGCTATTGACCAGCTAAAACTATCACCATGTTATACTGTTCCAGATGCACTTTATTGTATTGAACCAATGAAACATGGTAACATGAATGCTTGGTGTCCAAACAATTCAAATGATAAATATGGTCAAACAAGAAATTTAAAAAATGCATTGGCTAATTCAATAAATACAATTAGTGCAAGACTAATGGATCAAGTTGGACCTAAAGCAGTAGTAACTCTGATGAAAAAGATGGGGATCACATCTTATCTGCCAGAGGTCCCCTCAATAGCATTGGGGACTCCAGATATAAGCCTGTACGAGGTTGTAGGTGCTTATAGTACATTTGCTAACAAAGGTATTTATATAGAGCCAATATTTATTACTAGAATTGAAGATAAAAATGGAGTTCCAATTTTTGAAGTAATTCCTAAAACTTCGGATGTATTAAGTGAAGAAGCTGCTTATGTTACTCTAAATCTAATGGAAGGTGTAACCAATTATGGATCTGGTGGAAGATTAAGACATTCAGGTCTTGAGAAAACTAGCTATATATATAAAAACTTGATTACAGGTTATCCATATGAATTTAAAAATGCTATTGCTGGTAAAACTGGAACAACTCAAAATCAAAGTGATGGATGGTTTATGGGGATGGTGCCAAATCTAGTTACTGGAGTATGGGTTGGTGGGGAGGATAGATCAGTGCATTTTGAGGATATTGCTTTCGGACAGGGTGCTACTATGGCTTTACCTATTTGGGCTCAGTTTATGAAAAATGCATATTCAAATCCAGATTTAGGAATATCAGATGAAAAATTCCAATCTCCAAGAGTATTAACAATTCCATTAAACTGTGAAAATATTAATATCGAGAGTGAAAAAACGAAAAAAGATCTTGAAGATCTAGGGTTTTAATTTATTAGTTTTTCATAACAGTGAAAAGGAAATTCACTCTGATTTGGAAAAAATACATCATCTAGTTTTATATATCCTCTTAGTTTATAAAACTTATTATTTCTATGATTTTTGCTAAAAGTATCTAACCTAACGGATTTATGGTTTTTTGATTTTGCATATGCTTCAGCATAGTCCATCATTTTTCTAGCAATGCCTTTTTTTTGAAAACTAGGATGAACTGCCAATCTATGAATATATAAGTTATTACTATCTTCTGAAATCCATTTTACATTCTTGTAAACATCATCTTTATATGATGAAAGCATAATGCAACCAACAATCTCTGAATTAATCCATGCCACAAACAAATCATTATTCTTAATATCCTCTCTAAATATCTCTTTACTTGGATATTTTTCATTCCATTGAAAAATATTGTCCTCTATCATTTTTTCTGCGCAAGCCTCTGCAATTTCTTTTACTCTGTCTAGATCACTGAGCCTTGCAAGTTTGATTTTAACCATACAAAATTTAATATATTAAATTTGAGTAAAATTAATTCAATTGGCTAAAAAACTTTTATTATCGTTTCTATCTGTTTTATTTTTTTTAATAACAACAAAAGTCAATTCACAAAAACAAATAAACTTGGATGTTGATAATGATCTTTATTTTAATCGAGATTTTTATTACTCAAGTGGAATCTTTTTGTCATATTTTAAACCAGTTAAAGACAATGTAGAAGATCACAATAGACTTACTCTTGGACAACTAATTTATACTCCATCAATGAGATATGAGTCTAACCCTGAAAAATATGATTATCCATATAGTGGGTATTTATTTTTAGAATATCAAAAAAGAAAAAAAATGTCTTCACATTCTAGTTATTCTCTTGGAGGTCAAATTGGTATTACTGGAAATGCATCTTTGGCAAAGGGTATGCAAAATTTATATCATGATCTAGTTTTAAATCTACCAAATCTTAAGTGGGAATCACAAATGCCGCAAGAACTTCAGTTTAATTTGTTAGCTAGTTATTTTAAGGGTTTTAAAATTAAAGACAACCTTAATTTAACATCAGAATTATATTCAAAACTAGGGACGTATCAAATTATGTCAGGATTAGAGATGGGTCTATATATTGGTGACTTATCTTGGTTAGGATTCTCTGATAATTATATATTAAATACTGATTCTGAGTTTTCTTTTTTCATAGGAACAAAGCTTGAGTATTTTATACATGATTTTAAGCTTGAAGGTAGTCAGTTAAACGATAAAGCAGAATTAGTAATGGAATCAAATGATTTTAGAGATATTTTTTCAGTGGGCCTAAAAAAAAGATTTAACAATATACAGGTGTTAACCTCATATAATTCTACTTCAAAAGACACTAAAAATCAGAGAACAAAAAGACATCCATTTTTAAAAATTAGTATTACCTACATACTTAACTAATTTTAACTTTTCTTTAAAAAAATACTACAATTTTTAAACTTAAATTTATGATGTTGATTCACAAACGCTCCTAGGTCATTTTTAGTCCTTTTTTAGCTAGGTTAATTTTGAATTTTTGTTAATTGGTTTTGTTAGGAGCGTTTTTTTTAATTTAGCTCTATTTTGTACATATATGGGTTTCCAATTCCCTCATCTTCCGAAGTTACCCAAAACATATTTTCGTTTATAATTTTTATAGATTCTATTTGAGCTCTTTCAATTGGTATTTTGTACTTTTTAAATGAGTTATTTCTTGGGTTATTAATATTAAAATCTTTGAATAAGATTAAATATTGATCATCTCTAAGGAAATTTAAAAAAAAGTTTCTTTTAGACGAGTAACCTACCAAAGCTAAAATACCAGTATCGTTATCATAGTCTCCACCAGTTATCAATGTATTAACATTATATTTTGCAAAACTAGATAAGCCTTGTTGCCCTTTTACTTTTTCATCAATTAAATAAAGATCAGTGTATAAAGAGTCTCTATCTTTTGAAAACAGAGCTATTTTATCTTGAATGATCAACAAGGCCTCTGCATCATATTTATGTTTAAAAGAAGGAAAAAAGGACTTTTGATCAGAATAAAAAATATCAATTTTATCATCAATGCTAAAATCATTTATTTTTAGTTTTAAGATATTTAGATTGTCTCTAGTACCGAAATTATTTCCTGTGTCCGCAATGTATATATAATCTTCGTCAGCTGTTATATCCTCCCAGTCATTGTTATAAATTTCCCAGAAATTTTCTTTCTCTACTTTGATTGAATTTATGATCTCACCACTAAGATTAAAAAAATATAAACTAGGCTCTCCTCCAGAATCATTATGAGTGATAAAGACATCATTAAAAATTTCTAATCCAGATGTTTCATTTATAATTTTTGGTAAAACAATTGTCTCAATGATTTTTACTGAATCAAAATTTTGATCTTTTTCAATCTCTGTACAGCCATTTATTATCAGTAGTGTTAAAAAGAGATAATTTTTCAAATTTTATATGTTTGCAGAGCTAAGCTTTACAGTTTTTAATTGATTAATTTCATCTTCAGAGACAGTCCAAACAATAAATATTTCATCATTTAGTATCTCTAGTTGAGGTACTCCTGTACTTCTTCCACCATCAATTCTTGAAATGGTTATTGGCTCTGAAACTTTCCCATCTAGGGAAACTTTTTTTATTCTTAAATATGTCCCATCATCGTCACCTTCCATATAACTTACTATCACTTCTTTTTCATTTAAAAAAGCTACATCAACTCTTCCTATCGCATTATGATCATTTATTTTTATTGGTTCATCAAAAGATGCTCCATAAAATCTAGAAAATGAAAGATTAACAGTTGGTTTTGCATCAGAAACAGTAAACCAACTTACAGCTATATTGTTTTCATAGGAGACAACCTTTGGACCATTTACTGGACACCCATATATTACCCATCCGTCGTTGTGAACTGGAGTTGGAGCCTCCCAAACATCATCTATATTTCGGGTCATATATATATCTCTAACTTCTTTCTCGCTTCTATCTCGATAGACAACTAATGGGCCCTTATCAGTATGTGTTATTGACGTTTGGCAACAGTCACAAACATTTGAATCTAGTTCGGTTTCATTTATTATATCCCCAGCATTTGTAATTTCTGCAAATCTAATGGTCATTGGCTTTGGGTTTCCCTCTAAATTTTTTTCTACAGTATTTCTTCCGTCTAACCAAGTAACAAAAAATCCTGCTTTATCTTTAGCAACTATACTTACAAAACCATGTTCAGCTTTGAAACCGTCTGTATTTAATATAAAATCCTCCTTAATTTTATCTCCTGATAAATCCCGAAGGTTTAAAAAAACATCATAAGTATATGTGCCGGAAGCAGATTTTTTAAGGTAGCTGGTTAGAATTCGATCTCCACTAATAGCATGAGTTGGAAAATCTGCCCAATTAACAAACCAGTCAGAACCATTGGCAAATGTTTTTGAATCAGTCCATTTGTCATCTATAAATTGTCGAAAATTTAAATTTGCATTCATATCCTGATCACTGGAAATCCATGTTAATGATAAGTTACCATTATTAGAAACTAAACTAGGTTGAGCATTACTTTTATCATATAAGAAAGAGACTTCTTCTATTACAACATCTTTTGATGAACAAGAGAAAATAAATAATAAGAGTAGGTATGGTGTCCACTTTTTCATATTAGAGCATTTTTAGTTTATTTATCATTTCTACAGAATCCCATTCAATTGCACCAACAATAGTTTCAACTATTTTTCCTGTTTCATCAAAAATGTAAGATGTGGGCATAGAATATATCCCAAGTGTTTCAAATGATTTGCTGGATTTCAAAAAATTGAAGTCAAAATTCATTTCTTCTTTAAATCTAGAAATTTTTGAAATTGTTTCATCAGAAACTAATAAAAAAGTGTACCCATACTCCTTTAATATTTTTTCAGCTCTTTTTAGACTGGGCATTTCTTTTATACATGGGGCACACCATGTAGCCCAATAGCTAATTACAATTTTACCTTGTTTAAATTCTGATAAATCTAAATTATTTTCATATAAATCTACAAATGTGGATTTAGTCTGTAACGATTCTAAATCAGATAAATCTTCTTTAATTGATTTATTTGAGTTACAACTAACTAATAAAAAATTAAATAACGTTAAAACAAATATTTTTCTCATCTGATTATATATTTAAATTTACAAAAATCAGAATTTCTAAAGCATAAATCACAACTTGTTTATTCGAATTTTTTAATTACTGTATGTTTAATATTTATTTATAGAAATAGTTTTTTCAGAGAAAACAATTTCAGTAATAATAAATTTATTAAGTATGAATATTGAGTAAACTTATTTCTAAAAGAAGTTGAAAAAACAATAATTTGGTTTTTCGTAAACGATTAATTTATAGATAAATACAAAAAATAATATTTTTTTATATCTTTACTGGCTATCTAAAATTTAAGTAGTAAGCCAATTTAAAATCACATGTACAAAAGTTGGATAGAACAAGATCAAATTGATAACTTCCCAAGCGGGGTGAGATCTGTTTATGTTAATGGTAGAAGAGTCAAAAAAGAAGATGTAGAAATTGAAAGAAGTTACCTTGAGATTTCCTCCTCTTCATATGATATTTCCAAAATTCCAGAGCATATAAATTATCTTCCTAGAAAACAGGCTGCTAAATATATTGGTATAAGCGAAAGCACTTTAACAAGATATCACTTAAATGGTAAGTTAAAATGGATTACCAGAAGAAATAGAACTCCCATTTATAAGAGGGAAACTCTTGATGCCTTTAAGGAAAAAAATAAGGGAAAACTATTATCTTAGATTATCATTCTATTCAAGATGATAATAAATCTTCATAAGGTTAATCTCAAAAAAAAATACCCACTTCAAATTAGTAGAGGGATTCATTCGAATTCTCAAAACATTTTTGTTGAGCTAACTAAAGATGGCATTACTTCTTGGGGAGAGTCAGCACCAGGCCTAAATGAAGGAGCAGCTAGTTCATTTGAAGTTGAAGATGCATTAAAAAAGTTAATTGACTCAGATTTAGATAATTTATCTATTTATGAGATACATAAAAGGAGTAAAGATTTAAATATTCCACCATGTGCTTATGCCGCCCTTGATATTGCTTTGTGGGATTGGCACGCGCAAAAAGCACAAATGCCATTATACCAATTTCTTGGACTTCCATGTCCAAAGACACCTACTTCATTAACAATTGGTATTAATCCACCGGAACTTATCAAAGAAAGAGTTGAAATTATTATTTCTAATCCCGAAGTGAAGGCTTTAAAAATTAAATTAGGTTCCCCAGATGGTATAGAATATGATAAATTAATTTATTCTCAAGTATTGGACTCAACAAAAAATTCAGACATTTCTATAAGAGTTGATGCAAATGGTGGGTGGAGTTTAGAAGAAGCAAAAATTATGATGAAATGGTTATCAGAGAGAAAAGCAGAGTATATAGAGCAGCCCTTAGTTGAGGGTGATGAGGATAAACTTAAATACCTATTTGAAGGGAGGCCTCTTCCTATATTCATAGATGAATCATGTAGATTTTCAGAGGATGTTTCTAGACATTATCATTATGTTGACGGTGTTAATTTAAAGCTTATGAAATGTGGTGGAATAACTGAAGCTATTAAAATATTAAATGTTGCAAAATCACATAATTTAAAAACAATGATAGGGTGTATGAGTGAATCTTCAGTTAGTATTTCAGCTGGTGCATCAATTTCAGGAATTATAGATTATGTTGATCTAGATTCTCATTATAATTTAGATCCAGACCCAAGTGAGGGATGCTCAATGGTTAATGGAGTTACAATGATTAATAATAAACCAGGACATGGTTCAAAGTTAAAAACTGAAAATTATGCTTAAGCCCAATGATAAAATTGCGATTTGGATGGAGGCCTCTATTGATGATGATTTTGGTAAAATGGGTATCAGTGCATTAAGATATTTAAATAATGACATTGTTTGTGTTATTGACTCGGTTTATAAAGGAAAAAAAATTTCTGATGTATCAATTATTAAAAAAGATATTCCAATTGTTAATAGTTTAAAAGATGCTAGTGAATTAGGTGCTAATGTTATTCTTCTTGGTGTTTTGACTTCTGGTGGAATTAGACCAAAATCTTGGGATCCATTCATTAAAGAATCTTTAGAAATGGGAATGTGCATAATAAACGGGCTACATGATCAAATTAATCCAGATTTTTCAAAATATATAGTGAACAAAGAACAATGGATATGGGATACAAGAGTTCCTCAGTTTACTCCCAAAATCGGTTCATCTAAGGCGTCCAATTTATCAAATAAAAGGGTGTTAATGATTGGAACTGATATGGCTGCAGGAAAAATGACTGTTGGACTTGAACTTTATTCATATTTAATAAACAAGGGTGTAAATGTTGGATTTGTTGCAACAGGTCAAGTTGGAATAACAATTACAGGCTCAGGAATTCCACTTGATGCTTATAAATTGGACCATGCATGTGGTGCAGTTGAGTCTGCAGTTTTAGATCAAAAAGATAAAGATGTTGTGATAGTTGAGGGTCAAGGGTCAATTCTTCATCCAGGTAGCTCAGCTACTTTGCCCTTGATGAGGGGAACATGCCCTACTCACATGATATTATGCCATATTGCTAGGAATAACTCTCTTAGATCATTAAATAATATTTTAATACCAGATTTGAAAAAGTTTATTGAATTAAATGAGCAGCTTTCATCAGTAATTGACACCTATCCTAATGCCAAAGTAATTGGAGTTGCATTAAATACTGTTCAAATGGAGAATGACGATGCTCTTGAAATTATAAAGAAAGTGGAGGCAAATACTGGACTTCCGTCAACGGATGTTATTAGATATGGTGGAGATAAAATCTTTAATCAACTATTGAAATAATTTATTTACAATGGTGATCGGCTGCTCTTGTGGCAATTTGATTATTTGGTTTTACATTTACTTTATATCCTAGTGAGTTTGCCCAACCTTTAGTTGCAGATATTAATTTATTTGATCTGTGATTTTCATCAGAGTTATAATCCATATCAATTTCTACTTGAACACTGACTTGCTTTGTTAACCACTCTGCAACCTTAATACTATATTCAGCTTCTAGCCAAAGTCTTTTCCACATGTCGTTTATAACATCGCAGGATGATTTGCTAAGAATATAATGGACTCCTCTCGTACCTAGCCTATAAGCAATAACACTGGTATAATTAGTTTTTTTCCCTATATTTTGAGAATCAGATCCAATATGAATTTTAGCATGAGGATAGTTTTTTAATATTGACAAAGTATGGTTTACTGGGTCTATATTATTCCCTTTTACATCCTTAAATAATCTCATATTCTAAAATAAATATTATTTGTAAATTACTATCATAATAAAACTCTAAATTTTTAACTAATGAAAAACCTCCTATCTATAGTATTTGTTATTGGTTCAACTTTTTTGTTGAACTCTCAGAGTGTAAATAAATTAAAGAAAGACTTATTAAATTCAATAGAGGAAAAAACACTAGAACTAACCTCATTAAGTAATAAAATTTGGGAAGCTGCTGAAGTAGCGTTTAGAGAAGATAAATCTGCTGAATATTTGATTGAGTATGCAGAGGCAAACGGTTTAACAATTGAAAGAGGACTTGCAGGTATGCCAACAGCATTTACAGCCTCGTATGGTAAAGGAAAACCAGTAATTGGTATTATTGGAGAATTTGATGCCCTGCCAGGCCTTTCACAAACAACTGCTCCCTACAGAGATGAATTAATTGAGGGAGGAGCTGGTCATGGCTGTGGACATAATTTATTTGGAACTGCCAGTTTAGGTGCTGCTATCGCCATAAAAGAATTAATTGAAAAAGGCTCTATTGAAGGAACTGTAAAATTTTTTGGGACACCCGCTGAAGAAAAGTTTTTTGGCAAACTATGGATGATTAGAGAAGGGGTTTTTGATGATGTTGATATATGTATGGATTGGCATCCAGCTGATAAAACAGAGGCAAATGTTCAGCCTTCACTTGCACTTGTTGACTTTATGGTTGAATTTACTGGACAGTCTGCACATGCCTCAATGGATCCATGGAATGCAAGAGCAGCAAACGATGCATTAGAACTTTATACTTCTGGAATCAATGCATATAGAGAGCACGTTCAGCCTTCTGTAAGGATGCACTATCATATTCAGGATGCTGGTCAAGTCGTTAATGTTGTTCCAGATTATTCTAGGATTTGGGTTAGAGTAAGAGATATTACAAAAGAAGGTTTACAACCTGTTTATGATCATGTCAGAAAAATGGCTGGAGGAGCAGCTATAATGGCTAACGTTGAACATAAAGTTTCCTTAATATCAGGAATTCATGATCTTCTTCCAAATAGAACAGGAGGGGCTGCTATGCAAAAAAACCTCGAAGCCCTAGGAGATATACAATATACTCAAGAAGAAATTGATTTTGCTCTTGAAATGCAAAGAAATAATGGGAAACCTAAAATTGGCATTGACGGTAAGATAAGATCATTAAGAGAGACTCTTAAAAGTCCTGGAGGTGGTTCAACAGATGTTGGAGATGTAAGCTATAATGTTCCAGTAGTTAGCTTAAATGTTACAACTGCACCTAAAGGTGTACCTTGGCATTCATGGTCTGTTGTTGCAAGCTCTGGAATGTCAATTGGACATAAAGGGATGCTTTACGCTGCAAAAGCTCTTGGGATGACTATGGTTGACATATTTAAAGATAGCAGACTAAGAGATGATATAAAGAGAGAGTTCGATGAGAGAATTGGTGAGTATGAGTATGATCCATTTCTAGATCCAGGACCTCCACCTATAAATTATGTAGACTAAATCCAAGATCTAGATTTCATTTCTCTAGTAACAATCTTAGATAAATAAATTATTGCAATCATATTTGGAATTGCCATAAGTGCAAATGCGATATCAATAAGTCCGATTACAATTTCAACAGTTAAAATAGAAGATATAATTATAGCAATAACATAGATTATATTGTAATATTTGCCTTTTTTGGGTGTTGTTAAAAATCCATAACACTTAACTCCGTAATAAGAGTATGTAAATAACGTTGAAATTCCAAAAATCGATATCATAATTATTAATATATAATCCCCGAACCCAAAAAACAATCTCCTAAAAGCTTCTAGAGATAAAACAATCCCATTTAAATCGCTCTCAAGATATGCCCCACTTATTATGATAATTAAACCAGTTATAGTACACACTAATATTGTATCTAAAATAGGGCCTAACATTCCTACAAGACCTTCATCTGTTCCTTTCTTTGTTGAAGATTGTCCATGATATATTGGTGCAAGTCCAACACCACTTTCACTTGAGAAAACAGCTCTTCTTATGCCTATTAGAACTAATCCCCAAAAACCTCCTTGAACTATTGTATTAAAATTGAAAGCTTCACTAAAAATTAAATAAAAAGTGGATGGTACTTCGCCTATATTAGAAATTAATATATAGATCCCAAGAATAAAATACAGAACTACCATAATTGGAACTAATCCTGACGTCACTTTAACGATAGATTTTAAACCACCAAAAATTACAAAAGATGTTAAGATTGTAAAAATTACTCCAATGAGAAGTTTCCAACCAAGATTACCTATATTGAGAATTTCATTCGGATTTAATACATCTATATATGATTGTGTTAATTGATTAGCAGTAAAAGCTGGAAGTACGCCAACTAGTCCGGCTACAGAGAACCATATCGCTAAGGGACGCCCCCATTTTTTTATACCTAAACTCATGTAATACATTGGACCTGCTAGATAATCTCCATTCTCATCTTTCTCCCTGATACTTACAGCTAGTGATGCTGAAAAAAACTTTATTGTAGCACCAATTAGTGCTGTTACCCACATCCAAACTAGAACACCAGGTCCTCCTTGATTTATTGCAATTGATACACCTGAAATATTTCCAAGACCAACCGTTGCAGCAAGTACAGCTGATAAAGCCTGAAATCTAGAGATCCCTATACTATTTGGGTCTTTCCTTATCATTAATTTAAATCCATCAACTATTCTCATTAATGGATTTACTTTTGAAATAATTGTTAGATAAATTCCCCCACCAATTATTAAAAACAGCATTGCCCAGTTAAGGGGAGATATAATTTGGTTAATTATGGATTCAATAGCATTAAAGAGGTCAATCATATTGAAAATTAACGATTAAATTTTGAAAAGAATACTATCTTTTTTAATTTATTAAAAAATACATATTTATGCAATCAAGACGTGACTGGTTTAAATCTTCTATTGGAATAGGTGGTTTAATGTTGACCCCTTCTATTTTAACGGCGGAAGAGATTAAGAAATATAATCCGAGATCTATATCTTCAATTGTTAAGTTGAGTTCAAATGAAAATCCTTATGGGCCATCGGAAAAAGTTTTAAACGCGATAAAAAACTCCTTTAATGATGCTTGTAGATATCCTTATGAATTTATTCAGGAGCTTCAAAAAACACTTGCAAAAAAGCATGATGTCCCAATTGAAAGCATTGTAATTACTGGAGGGTCTAATGAGGCTCTAAGAATTACGGGATTAGCAATTTCTAATAAAGGTGGAAATATTGTAGCAGGCCAACCAACATATTTAGCTTTAATGAATTATGCTGAAGCCTGGGGAGCTGAAATTAAGTGGGTTCCAGTAGATTCAGATAAAGGATACGATTTAAAAAAAATAAGAGAAACTATAGATCAAGATACTAACATGGTATTTATTGCAAATCCAAATAACCCTACAGGTACACTACTAAATGCAAATTCATTAGCTGATTTTTGTGAAGATATATCAAAACAAACGCTAGTCTTTTGTGATGAGGCTTATTATGATTATATAAATGAAAAAGATTATCCTTCTATGGACTACTTAGTAAGAAAAGGCGAGAACGTGGTAATTTCTAGAACCTTCTCCAAGGTATATGGTATGGCAGGGCTAAGGATTGGTTATTTAGTGTTGAAACCTGAACTTGCAGATGACTTATTTGGTAAATATTCACCTTACGGAAGACCAAATATTATGGCACAAACTAATGTGCTTGCAGTTGCTGCTGCTTCTGAGGCATTAAAAGATACGGATTTTTATAAGTTTTCTCTTAAAAAAGCGAATGAGGAGAAAGATAAAATATATAAACTTCTAGATTACTTAGATTTAAAATATATAAAGTCTAGTACAAATTTTGTTTTCTTTGAATCAAAAAAACATATTAATAAGCTTTCTGCTGAAATGCTTGAAAAAGGGGTAAGAGTTGGTCGTCCTTTCCCACCTTTTTATGATTGGTGCAGAATTAGTACTGGAACCAGTGAAGAGGTTGATAGGTTTATAGAATCTATGCTTGAGGTTTATTCTTAGTTTTTATAAATAATATATGTAGCTTTAACACCTGTTGCAAGGTTCCATCTATTAGTTCCAACTAGTTTACCTTGATCATCGTATACAATAATTTCTGCAGTATTTGGACCTGACGAGCCTTGATTAAGAGCAACAAAATCAACAACATTAAATCCACTTTTAAGGTCAAGCTTAAAACCTTTAGCTTTTTCTGTCAATAAAATAGCAGCCATTACTATTTGCTCGTTAACTTCAACTTTGATAAGATCTCCGTCAGGATATTCGTGATCTCGTAAAATGATATTGACATATTCGCCATCATTTCTAATTTCTCCAAGAAATTGATCCACTTTAAATCTATTTATATTTTTATTTGACTCAGCCTCTTTTTTATTTAGTCTTGATAGATAAAATTCATTTGAGTTTATGAACCTTTCTGGATTTTTTTCTTCAACATTCGCATCTGGAAAAAAGTCTTTCTTTTCATTTTCTTGGAACTTTTTTAAATATGGATTTTCGTTATTCTCTTGATTTAGTAGGGATCTATTTGACTCAGTTTTAATAGGAGTAAATGGAATGTCCATATTGCCTGTTGAATTGTCTTGAGCATTTCCAATTCCAATAAAAATTATTGAAAAGAATAAAATAATTATATATTTACTTGAGCGAATCAATCTTACAAATTTTACACTAAGATAAACCTTTAACATGCAACTAGAAAACATTGATTGGGTAATAATTTCCGGCTTTTTTGTCATATCACTTTTGATTGGAGTTTTGGTTTCAAAAAAGTCAGGTAAGGATGTGACCGAGTTTTTCTTATCAGGAAGAAAAATGCCATGGTGGCTACTAGGGATTTCTATGGTTGCTACAACTTTTTCTGCTGATACTCCAAATCTTGTAACGGATATTGTAAGAACAAATGGTGTTGCTGGTAATTGGGTTTGGTGGGCATTTTTACTCACTGGAATGCTTACAGTATTTATATACGCAAAGCTTTGGCGAAGATCTAAAGTATTAACAGATCTGGAATTTTATGAATTGAGGTATAGTGGAAAAGGTGCTGCTTTTCTAAGAGGTTTTAGAGCTTTTTATTTAGGTGCAGTTTTTAACGTTCTTATAATGGCAAGTGTTTGTCTTGCTGGAATTAAAATTGGAGGAGCCTTATTAGGTCTCACACCTGTTGAAACGCTGTTTATTTCATGTGGTATTACAGTAATTTACAGCTCTATAGGAGGATTAAGGGGTATTATTATTACTGACTTTTTTCAATTTATTCTAGCAATGCTTGCAACATTTTGGGCGGCTTATGAAATTGTATCACTTCCTCAAATCCAAGGTTTAACTAATCTTCTAAATCATCCGGATGTAATTCCAAAATTAAGTTTAATTCCGGATATCGCTGATCGAGATTTATTTATTGCAGTATTTATAATTCCTCTTGCTGTTCAATGGTGGGCAGTATGGTATCCTGGTGCTGAACCTGGAGGAGGAGGATATATTGCTCAGAGAATGTTATCTGCAAAAGATGAGAAAAATGCAATATGGGCTACACTTCTTTTCAATTTTATGCATTATGCTGTAAGACCATGGCCATGGATTCTAATAGCTTTAGCTTCAATCGTTGTATATCCAAATATTGAATCATTACAACAAGCTTTTCCAAATACAATAGTTGGGAACGATCTTGCATATCCAGCAATGATTTCTTTTCTACCATCTGGTCTTCTAGGACTTCTTGTAGCATCTTTAATCGCTGCTTTTATGTCAACAATTTCAACTCATCTAAATTGGGGTTCTTCATATCTTGTTCATGATTTTTATAGAAGATTTTATGTAAAAGATAAATCTGAAAAACACTATGTGCTTGTGGGAAGAGTATTCACTGTGTTACTCATGATTATTTCAGCCTTTTTTGCACTTTATCTAAATAATTCACTTCAAGCATTTGGCATTATACTTCAAATTGGAGCTGGTACTGGATTAATCTTTATCCTTAGGTGGTTTTGGTATAGAATAAATGTTTATAGCGAATTAACCGCAATGATTGTTTCATTTATTGTTGCTTTGGGGTTTGAGTTTATTTTTCCAAATAATTTTTCTGTAGAAGAGAAATTAATAATAGGTGTTACTGTAACAACAATTTGTTGGCTACTAATTACATTAATTACTCCTCCATCAAATCTTGAAACGCTTCAAAATTTTTATAAAAAAATACAACCAGGAGGACCAGGATGGAAAAAAATTATAGATATTTCTGAGTCTAGTGGAGTTAATATTGTTGGCAAAAAGGAAAAGTGGGATGTGCCAACAGGAATTTTATGCATGTTATTTGGAAGTATCTCAGTTTACAGTATTCTTTTTGGAATTGGATATATTTTATACTCTCAAACAAGTACCGGATTAATATTTATTCTAATATCTATTGTCTCAATATTTATTCTTATGAGATTTTGGAGAAGACTATCTGCCTAGTATAGTTTAGCCTAAAAGCATTCCTACAAAAGTAGCTGACAATAGTGATACTAATGTTCCCGCAATCATAGCTTTAAAGCCAAGTTCAGTTAAAAGTTTTGTTTTATTTGGAGCAAGAATTCCAATACCACCTATTTGTATTCCAATTGATGAAAAATTAGCAAATCCACATAACATTATTGTTGCCATTATTACTGACTTTTCATAGTTTAATGCTATAACGCTTCCAACTTCTTTAAGACTTGCTAACTCTATATAAGCAACAAATTCGTTGGCAGCCATTTTGATTCCTAGGAGCTGTCCCATTAAAGCTGTATCTTCAGCTGCTACTCCTATAAGCCACATTAAGGGAGCAAATAAATAACCCAATATTAGCTCTATAGAAAAAGATTTATATATAGTATTACTTTCTACCCATGTATTTAGACCAAATATCTCTGCAATTTGAAACAAAATCCCATTTAACAAAGCTATAAGAGCAACAAAAACAAGTATCATAGCGGCAACATTTACAGCCATTTTTATTCCATCTCGAGTACCATTGGTAATTGAAGTCAAGAGATTTTCACCAATAACACTAGAGCTCACATCTACACTTTTATTTATTTCTTCAGTTTGAGGAAACATAATTTTTGAAATAACTATAGCACCAGGAGCAGCCATTACGGAGGCAACAATTAAATTTTTTGCCACTTCTATTCTTTGAATTGGATCGTCTCCTCCTAAAAATCCAATAAAGGCTGCTAAAACACTTCCAGCAACTGTAGCCATTCCACCTGTCATTAATACAAAATATTCAGATCTGTTCATTTTATCTAAATAACCTTTTACAAGAAGAGGAGCCTCTGTCTGACCTAAGAATATATTTCCAGTTACTGCCAGACTCTCTTGGCCTGAAATATTTAAAAGTTTTGTCAATAACCAGGCAAAAACTCTGACTATTCTTTGGATTATTTTATAGTAGTAAAGTATAGAGGTAAGAGCAGAGAAGAAAATAATTACAGGTAGTACTTGAAAAACAAATATTACACCAAATGAATCGGAGTTTGCCAGCTCACCAAACAAGAAGGTAGATCCTTCGCTTGAAAAAGTAACAATTGCAAGAAATCCTTGGCCTATTATTTCAAAAAACTTTCTAACAAAGTCTACTTTAATTACACCGATTGCTATTATAAATTGACTTGAGAGACCAATTATAATTGTCTTCCAATCAATTCTTTTTCTATTACTGCTAAGTATATAAGCTATGGTAATTATAGATGTTATACCAATAAGACCCCTGTATATGGATGTTATAGAAATTCCTTCATTTGGAATTAGTTCCATGTAAATAATTTTAATAAAATTAATAAATATTATTAGCTTTGACCTAAATAAAATTATATGAGCTCCAACTTTCGTTCAATATATTTAGTGCTGTTTCTTTTAGTTTCCTGCGGAGGGTCAAAATCAGATGTTAATGATCCAATCTTATCTAATTCAGGAAATTTAAATAATACTAATAATACATCTACAACAACTACCACAAACACTAATACATCAAGTACATCTGCAACACAGTCATATACTTTTAACAATGACTTGGTTTGGAGTGATGAATTTGATCAGGCATCTTTCTCAACAGATAACTGGAATATTGAAACTGTTCCACCAAACAATGGAAGCTGGTGGAATGGAGAGCTTCAATATTACACTGATAAAGAAGACAATGTAAAAGTTGAGGATGGCTTGTTAAAAATAACTGCTAAAAGAGAAGACTATGAGGGAAAGTTGTATACATCTGCCAGAATAACTACTCAAGATAAATTTGAGTTTACCTACGGAAAAGTCGAAATGCGTGCAAAGCTTCCTAATTGGGAAGGAATGTGGCCAGCTTTTTGGATGCTAGGTGCTAATATTGATGATGTTGGATGGCCTTATTCGGGTGAGTTAGATATACTTGAACATGGTGATTATGTTAAAGATTCTACCTCTGATGATCCTGGTCTAATATCTTCCGCTGTTCACTATGGGCCGGGCGATCACAGATCTCAGTACCAGAATATACCTGGAACATTTTATTATAATACTGGTCAAGAAATGTTTGTAAGAGCAGAAAAAATTATTGAAAAACCCTTTGAGGATTTTCACACTTATGCAATGCAATGGGCTCCTGATAAAATACAATTTTTTATCGATGAAGAAATGTATTTTGAATTTCCCATGCAAAGTCAACACCCCCCATTTGATAAACCATTTTTCTTGTTATTAAATTTAGCTGTTGGAGGACATTGGACGGATGGATATGTCGCTCCTGGATTCACTCAAGCAACCTACGAAATAGATTATGTTAGGGTTTATCAATAGGCTTTCCTTTCTCCTTATTTTATCTTGTGTTCTTGCGCCTGTTAGAGCCCAGAATCAGGACAGTATACAAGCAATAAATCTTGAAGATGTAATTGTAAAGTCTGCTCGAATTAATGTTAATAGTAAGCAAGTACCATTCTCAGTTTCTCTTAAGAATTTTAATGAGAATAAAAATTATAGTCCTAAGTCTTCATTAATTGATTTTACAAATTCTATTCCTGGTCTTTATGCGTCTGCATCAAATAATTTCTCTCAAGATTTAAGAATATCAATTCGTGGTTTTGGAGCTAGGTCCGCGTTTGGTATTAGAGGTATTAAATTAATTGTTGATGGAATTCCAGAGACAACACCTGATGGTCAAAGCCAACTTGATAATTTACCTCTTGGTCTAATTTCAAATATTGAGGTGATAAGAGGCCCTAGCTCGATACTATATGGAAACTCTTCAGGAGGTGTGATAAGCATAAATACATTATCAAATAGCTCTGAGCCTTATTATAAAACTTCTGCAATATTTGGAGCATATCAATATCAATCAATACAGAGAACAAGAGTTTTTGATTGGAAAAACTCTAGTTTGGTAGTTCACTTTGATAGAAGAAGATCTGATGGGTACAGAGACTTTAGTCGTTACAAGTCTAGTCTTTTAAATCTTAAATATTTGAGAGATCTTGATGAAAATAATAAAATTGTATTACAGGTTAATTATACCGATAGCCCATATGCATATGATTCGGGCGGTCTTAAAATTAGTGAAGTAGAAGAAGATAGAAGACAATCAAGAAAAAATAACTTTGATTATGACACTTATGAAAAAGTCAGGCATGTAAAAACTGGATTCTCATGGAAACATATAAATGATAATAATTCATTTATTGATAGTTACTTTTTCTATCAAAAAAGAGATTTTAATTCAAAACTTCCCTTTAATTATGGGGGAATAATATTTCTTGAAAGAGATTATTATGGTATAGGGACTAAATATTCCAAGACATTTGTTTCAGCTAGTAAAAAAAGGACCGTTACTCTAGGAATAGATCATACAAATCAGCATGATGATCGTAGGAGATTTAAAAATAACCTGGGGGAACAAGGAGAAAAAACATTTGATCAAATTGAAAAATTTAAAAACACAGGTGTTTATCTAATTAATCAAACAGAATATGAATCAGGCCTTCTCTTTCGCTATGGTATAAGATTTGACGACAACAAAATAGGTACAGACTCTGAAGAATTTATATCCTTGAATAAGCTTAACCCTTCACTGGGGTTATCATATTCGATTAATGATTCTAATAATGTATACTTTTCTGCTGGTACTAGTTTTGAGACGCCAACTTTAAACGAGCTTTCAAATAATCCAAATGGTAACGGTTTAAATAAAAATTTAGATCCCAGCTCTTCAGTTAATTATGAAATAGGCTGGCGTAAATCAGCCTCTAATTTATTATTACAAGCAACAGCATACCTTATAAATACTGATAATGAAATTTTACCATATGAAATAGAGGAATTCCCTGGTAAAAATTTTTATAGAAATGTTGGATCTACAAAAAGATATGGAATTGAACTTAGTTCACAATTCTTGTTCTCAAGTGGAAAGTTAAATTTATCCTATACAAATAGTAAAAATCTATTCAAAGACTTTAATCTCAATGGTAAAGATTTAAAAGATCTCTCTTTACCTGGTATACCCGATCAAATATTAGATATTGAATTAATTTTTGACTTATCTAAAGGGCAATCACTATCAATAAGCAATAGATTAATTGGTGAGCTTTATGCTGATAATTTAAATGAGACTAAGACAAGCTCATATAATCTTCTAACTCTAACTTATTCAAAGCAAATATTCAAAAATAGCCAGGTATATCTTGGAGTAAATAACCTATTAGATGTAAATTACTATGATAATATTAGAATAAATGCTTTTGGAAAACGATACTTTGAGCCTGCTCCAAAAAGAAATTTCCATTTTGGAATAAACTTTTCATTTTGATCAGAATTTGTCAAATTACATTTTTTTTAACCTTTTTTAATCTAATTTTTGCTCAAACCGAGTATATATATGTTCTTGGTAATGTTCAAGATGCTGGGCTTCCCCATATTGGCTGTCAACATAAATTCTGTAAAGAAAAGTTTAGTGAATTTGAAGAGTATTTCACAACATCTATCGCTGTAGTTGATCCAGTAGAAAAAAAATATATTCTTTTTGAGGCTTCTCCAGATATACCTTATCAATTAAATTACTTAGAAAAAGAAATATTTAATGAATTTTTACTCCCTGAGTCAATTTTTATAACTCATGCACATATTGGTCACTATACAGGGTTAATGTATTTTGGAAGAGAGGCTTTGGGAGCAAAAAATCTTATAATTAAAGTTCTTCCTAAAATGAGCAATTTTTTGAAGACAAATGGACCTTGGAGTCAATTGGTTGATATTAACAACATAAAGATCCAGAACTTAAGCTTTGGTTCAAAAACAAATGAATTAAGAAACATAACTGTAACACCAATCCAGGTTCCACATCGAGATGAATACTCTGAAACTGCAGGTTTTATTATAGAGGGGAGGAATAAAAAAGCTCTTTTTATTCCAGATATTGATAAATGGGAAAAATGGGATAAAAATTTAAAACAACTTGTTTACGAGTTTGACTATCTATTATTAGATGCTACTTTTTATGACTCTAAAGAGATAAACAGGGATATTAGTGAAATACCGCATCCATTGGTAACAGAGACTATTAATTTATTAGATGATTTAAGTCCAGAGCATAAGAATAAAGTCTACTTTATACACATGAATCATACTAACTTGATGTTAGATCCCAGTAGTGAGCTAACAAAACTAGTTGTTGATAAAGGTTTTAATATTACAAGACTTGGATTAAAACTTTCCCTATAAACTTGCAGTTTGAAGCTTCTCTGCGATATCTTGCACCTCATCAAGAACCCTAAGAAGGTTCCCGCCCCATAGTTGTTCTATCTCTGATTCGCTGTAACCTCTTTCTCTAAGAGCAGTAGTTACGTTCATTGTTTCTGATGCATCATTCCAACCTACTATTCCTCCTCCACCATCAAAATCAGAGCTTATTCCAACATGATCAATACCAATCTTGTTGACCATATAGTCAATATGATCCATAAAATCGTCCATATTCGGTGGTGGATCTTCACGATCTGTTAAAAAAGCTCCGAGTGCTGTAGTTTGAACAACTCCACCATTGGTTTTAATTAATTCAAGCAGCTCATCATCAAGATTTCTAGGATGATCTCTAAGTGCTCTTGCTGATGAATGTGATGCCATAACAGGAGCTTTACTAAGTTCAATCATTTGCTTTATTGCATCCTTTGAAGGATGCGATATATCTATCATTATTCCATAATAATTTAAAAGCTCGACCACTTCTTTCCCAAAAGAACTAAGACCATTATGTAATGCTGTATCGTCAAATTCACCAGTATTAGAGTCGGAAAGCTGACTGTGGCCATTATGTGATAGCGATACATATCGTGCGCCTCTTTCCCAGAATTTTTCAATATTTGAAGCATCAAGTCCAATTGGGTAGGCATTTTCAACTCCAATCATGATTACTTTTTTATCATTTGATAGAATTCTTCTAACATCATCTGAGTTAAGAGCTATTTCCAGCTTATCAGGTGCATATTCATACACAAGCCTATCAATAGCATCAAACTTTGCAATAGCATTATCCATTGCACTATTGTAACCTTCTTCATTTAACTCTCCTTGTGCTGTATATACCACAAGCCAAGCTACATCTAACCCTCCCTCCATCATATTTGGAATATTAAATTTTGTATCTGTATTGCTTGTATAATTGAGTGTATCGGTGAAATTTTCAACGTTAATATCAATGTGTGTATCGATTGTAATTATCTCTGAAGAGTCAGTATTTACGCACGATACGAGTAAAATTGATGCTAAAAGAGAAATAATAGTAATTTTTTTCATTTTTAAGATTTTGTTAACTTTTTAAGTTATTGATTAATAGATAGTTAGGTTAAATATTCTGTTTTTGGCATGGTATTTGCTTACATGTGTATGTACATTTAATATGTAACATGAACGTTCATATGAAAAATACAAATAAATATAAATTAAATATTAAAACAATGAAAAAAGGATTATTAACCCTTTTGGCTGCTTCACTTGTATTTGTGGGCTGTCAAAATTACGATGATCAATTTGATGATTTGAATGCTCAAATTAGTGCATTAAAGTCTCAAGTTGATGGTTTAGCCGCTTTATCAGGGCAGGTTGCTTCATTATCTTCGACCATTAGTGGTCTTCAAGCTGGTGTAACTGCTGCTCAAAATGCTGCTTCAGCAATCGACCTTTCTGGACTTGAAGCAAGTCTTGCTTCTTTATCTACAGAGGTAGATGCTATTCAGGCTGATTTAGCGACGGCTGCTACTGCTGCAGATGTTACAGCTCTTCAAGCTGATCTTGCCGCTGTTCAAGCCGACCTTGATGAGATTTTAGCTTCAGCGAATATTTACCAAGACAATGTTGCGATCGCTAGTGTTAACGACTTAGATACTTTTGAGGATTTAGGTTCTAACATAAATATTGTTAATGGTAATGTTACAATTACTAGAAGTGCTGCTATGAATACTACTACACTTCAGGCTGTAATTGATAACATATTCACAATTAATGGTAACCTTGTTGTTACTGATGTTGCTGGTACTGCTACTAACTCATTTGATAACTTAACTTCAGTTCAAAATATTACTATGGATAACGTAGATGGCGCAGTAAGCTTTGCTGCACTTACTACTGCAGAAGTAATTGATATTGATGAATCTGAAGGTGATCACGATAGTGATGCTGATACTGCTAACGCGGGTATGATGACATCTCTATCTATGCCTTTATTAGCTTCAGCTACTTCAATTGATTTAGGTGGTGCTAATACGATTAACTTAGAGGATTCAGGTACATCTGTTAACATTAACTCAATGGATGCATTTGGTACTGCAAACGCATTAACAATTCATACTGCAACTGGCGGTACTTTAACTGCTGCTGCTTTAACATCTCCACTTGATGGTGACTCTGATTTAACATTTGCTCTTACTCTTAAAGGTATGGCAAGCGTTACTGTCCCTGCTGGTGTAATAGGTGGTACTTTAGCTGTTTCTGAAGTTCCTTCATTAACAGTTAATGGTTTCCAAGGAACTGTAGATGTTAACACTGGTGTTACAGCTCTAGTTGCTTCAGCAACTGCTGTTGATTTAGCTGGTGCTGATGACTTAATCACGGCTAATATTACAGGACAGGCTGAGACTGCATCTCACAATGACTACGATGCTACTGACGTAACTGCTCAAGGAGAAGGTTTAGGTAGTGTAGCTGTTGTTGCTGCGAATGCTGCCTTAACTGACTTAACAGTTGCAGGTCATGTACTTGACGTGACTGTTACTGCAGCTCCTGCATTAGCTTCAATAACAATTTCAGCTACTATGGATGACTTGAGTGTTACAGGTAACGTAGACTTAACTAGTCTTGATGTTTCTGACGCTACTATTCATGATATTGCATTTGATAACAACGATGATATTGAATCATTAACATTCGATAACGCTACTAACCTTGCATATACTGGTACTGCTACTGCTGATACTGGGTCTGCATTAGACGTTACAAATAACGCTGATGTTGCAAGTTTAACAGTAAGTCTTAATTCTATGGATGATTTAGATGTTGATGTTAACGCTGCTCTAGCTACGCTTGATTTTTCAGGTGTAACAGCTATTGGTGCAGGTGCAAACGTATCTATTACTGGTAACGATCTTGATGCTGCTTCTATTACAGAAACAGATAATAGTGCAAACACAGGTTCAATTGACGATGGTTCTTCAGGTATGAGTACACTTACAGGTCTAATGGCTGCTCTTACAGCGCAAACTGCTGCTGTAGCAAACATTGACTTTGATAGTGCTCAAACTATTACAGCTGAGGCTGGTGAAGTTAACAACGGAAATGACGTGAGTCTAGGAGATAATGGATTAGATACTTTACTAAACGTTTATACTAAGGCAGCTGGTTCAGCTTCTGCTACAACTACTGCAGTAACTGCGGTAAGTGCGTTTGGTGTTGTAGCTGCTAATACTCAGACTCTTAACTTTACTTTAAATGGAGTAACTATTACTTTCCCTACAATGACAGGGGATAAAGATGCTGATATAGCTGCTATTCTTGCTTCTGCAGGTGCAGATACTGCTGCTGCTGCAGGTGCTACTGTTAACGCTACAAGAGGATTCAACAACTCTGGTTCAATAACAATGTCAGTAATTACAGCTGGATATTCTACTGCACTTTACGGTGAGAGATATACAACTCAAGCTGCATTAGCTGCTGCTTCAACAAACACTGGAGGAGTTTATGGTATTGGTCAAGGTGATGAGTGGACTTTATCAATTGGATCTGAGAGTTTAACAGTTTCTTTATCTGCGGATAGTGTTCTAGCAAGTGATCTTGCTAAAGCATTTGTTGATAATTGGCCTGTTGCTACATCTAACTATGCATTATCAAAAGGTGATGCAAATGCTACAATTTCAATTGCTTCAAGTAATACTGCACAAGGTGCTGAGACATATGATCAGGCAGTTACTCTTGCGCTAACAGCTCAGTCTACAGCTACAACTGAGACTTCAGCTGCTTTAGATTATATCATTGGTTCTACTAGAGCAACAAATGATAACAATACTACAGATGCAGGATTTATAGTAACTTTCACATCTCTAGCTACAGGTGCAACAGACAATACTATTGTTTCTCTTGCAAATGGTAATGGTAGTGCTACTGAAACTGCATTAACTGCTACTTCTGCCCCTGACACAGTTTTTGCTGGTGTTGATGGTACAACTACTGCTGCTAGTAGTGGTGTTACAGCTGACCTTTCAGGATGGCTATAATAGTTATTTAGAAATAACTTAAAAAAATTAAACCCTCCTTATGGAGGGTTTTTTTTATATTTGATATTATAAATGAAACTACCATTTATTCTATTAGTAGGGGCTTATTTTTTTATTTATACTCTGTATAACTTCAATAGCTCATACGATAGAATTGTACCACAAATATTAGTTTTATCGTCTTTAAATTTAATATCATTTTCATATTTAATTTTAAAATATTCAATTTCTGATTTATACAATTTATTGAGGAAAAAAAATACTATTCTATTATATTTAGGTTTTATCATTGTATCAGGTATATCAATAATAGTAGCTAATAACAAGGCAGAGTCATTCATAACTTTTTCTACTTATTTGACCTTTTTTTTCTCACTGATTTCAATATTTCTGATAATGAAAAAAGAAAAACTTGATATGATAAATATTTTTTTAGTTTTCTGTCTTGTCTCACTTATTATTGATTCTTTATATATTTTATCCTTATTATATGAAGATATAATTGTCGATGGAAACGCTTTTTCGAGGTCTAACTTATACAGAGGGTTTACAGCCAACATTAATATTTCTGCATTTATGTTAACTATGAAATCACCAGTAATTATTTATTTTTTGTTCAAAAATCAAAAAAATAAATTCAAGGTATTGTTGCTAGCACTGGTCTTACTAATGGTTGTTACCTCCATTTTCATACTGTTAAGTAGAGGAGCGTTTATTGCGTTTGCTATATCAACATTTTTATTAATTACTTACTTTTTTATAAAATCAAACATTAGAAAGTTTACTATACCAACAATATACTTAGTGACAATTTTACTAGGGTATTTTATATCATCAAATTTGATAAATTCTGAGGGTACAAACATAATTAATGAAAGGGTATCATCCATTAATATTGACAGAGCAGACGAATCAATTGATGAAAGACTAAGGTTTTATTCGGCTGCAGTGAAAAGTATATCAAAAAATCCTGTTATTGGGATAGGAATAGGAAATTGGAAAATTGAAACAATAAGATATGACGCTAAAAACCTTGTCGGATACAGAGTTCCCAATCACGCACATAACGATTTTCTTCAGGTTGCTGCTGAATCAGGTCTCATAGCACTACTGTTTTTTATAGGATTTATTCTATACCCCTTCATATTTTATTTAAAAAATAAGCTATATAAAGAATCTAATCACATACTTTATCTCGTATTAATAATGATGAGTGTTTATATAATCGATTCGATGCTTAACTTTCCAATATCAAGACCAGTATCACATATCTTTCTGGTTTTTGTGTTAATAGTTTTTATGAAATTAAAAGAAGCTTATGATTAACAAGTTAAATAGTGTCATAATTTTAACTTTATTATTAGGGGTAACTTATGTGAATTATAAATCATTTATTTCCTCACCTTATCAGGCAGCTTTATTAGAAGACTGGAACAAGCAATCGTATAGATTACCTCTTGATTTAATTGAACAAGTAGACTTAGATTTTCCAAATATCTCACCAACAACAATTCCTTTAAAATTATTAAAAGGTAGATACTATAAAAATATGGATTCAATTGATAAAGCATTAGATTATTATCACCAGTCTCTAAAAATAAATCCATATTTAAAAATAGTAGAATCACAACTATCTTTATTATATTTTGATATTGAAGAATATGATAGTGCATACCATTATGGAAAAGATGCATTTTTATTTTACCCTGACAACAATATCCACAGACATGCATATTTTCAGTCTTTGGTTAATAAAAGAGATTCTACAGAACTTGACAAATCTTTTGAGTTAATACGAAATAAACAAAATGAAAGTCATTGGATAGAATACCTGTTATCTAAAAGGTCTATTTCAAAAAAATACACTAATCAAGTGGATTCTTTATTAGGATTATATGTCGAAAAATTTAATTTGGAGGGAGATACAAAGGCTTTACAATTTAAATCTTATCTAGCTAATGGTGATTCGAAAATTTCTACAGCTGTTGATATAAGCAATCAAGCAAATGAGCTTTACAACGAACAAAGGTATAATGAAGCATCAAATCTTTATGAACTTGCTTTTAGCATTGATCAGTATGATTACACATATTATCAAAATGCGGCCTTAGCACATTTAAATTTAAAGAACTATACGAAAGCTGAAGAGTACTTGGATAAAGTGATTTATGATTTTAAAATTGAAGATGGAAAAGCGATGTTTTATAAGGGGATGCTATACTTAGCAATAGATCAAGATACTAAAGGTTGTGACTATTTAAATAAAGCAGTACAGGCTGGTTTTTCAGGAGAGGGTTCTTTAGTTGTGTATAATAGATTTTGTACTAACTCTCCCTAAAAAATTAATTGTAAAAGGATCATAAGCAAAATACTAGATATAGTAATTATTAATGTTGTAAAAAAGTGGCTTTTAACTCCTCTCAAGATTAAATGATGAATATGCTCTTTATCTGCTTCAAATGGTGATTTCCCCTCAGATAATCTTTTAAACACAATTCTGACAATATCAATAATTGGATAAAATAGGATAGATATTACAAATATAATCTTGTTTAAATCGTATTTCTCAATTATAATATACTCTTGTGACAATACTTTCAAAACATAAATACTAATTAAAACACCTAAAAAAAGAGAACCGGAATCTCCTAAAAAAACTTTATTATCTCTTTGAAAATTAAAATAAAAAAGAGGTGTTATTGAGGAGATTATTATAATTGATAAATAACTAAATTCTGTATTTGAAGATGAGAAAAATTCGAAAGCAATTATAAAAAAACTCACAATTGTAATAGCTAAACCATCTATTCCATCAATAAAATTTATAGAGTTTATAATTGCTACAGTAAAAAATATAGTAATTAGCTGGGCAGTAATTCTATCTAGTTCAAAGACTCCAAATATACCGTGAAGGTTATCGATAATTAAACCGTTATCAATGATAATCTTGGCTGCTATAATTTGAAAAATAAACTTAAGCTTAAAATCAAGCTTATAAATGTCATCATAAAGTCCAACTATCAGCATAAGTGAAATAGGAACAATTAATGAGTAATCAAAAATTTCAACTGAATAAAAATAATTGAAAGCCGATATAATAAAAAGAGAGGAGAATATTGCTATTCCACCTGACCTTGTTGCTTTTACAGTGTGTGAAGATCTGTCGTTTATATTGTCTATTATATTCTTTTGAATGAATATTTTTTGAAAAAAAATATTACTAATGAAGGATGTAGCTAAACAAATTAAGATTATTGGTAAATACTCTCCCATATCTGACTAAATTAAAAAAATTAAATTTGTAATTATTATAAACATGTGTATGAAATTTATAAATAAATCAGATAGACCCTGGGGAGCATACTATGTAATCCATGATGAAAAAAATTATAAGCTAAAAAAAATACATGTTAAACCAGGTGAGAGGCTAAGTTATCAATACCATAACTTAAGGTCAGAGACATGGGTCGTGGTAAAAGGATCAGGGCTTGTCACACTAGATGATAAAGACATAAGATTGAAATATGGAGACACAATTACAATACCAAAATTATCAAGACACAGGGTTTTTAACGATAAAAAAGATGATTTAATTTTTATCGAGGTTCAAACAGGGGACTCGTTTGAGGAATCAGATATTGTAAGAGTTCAAGACGATTATGGAAGATAAAATGAAGAAAAAAGTTGTAATTGTTTCAGGATATTTCAACCCCCTTCATAAGGGCCATATAGAATATTTTAAACTTGCTAAGAAAAATGGTGATAAATTATTTGTTATTGTAAATAACGATCATCAAAGAGATTTAAAGGGATCTAAAGAATTTATGCGCGAGGATGAGAGACTACTAATTATTAATGAACTTAAGATAGTCGATAATGTAATTTTATCAATTGATAATGATAAGACTGTAAGGAGAACATTAAATTTTATTTATAAAGAATTTAGTCATAAATATGATCTAATTTTTGCAAATGGTGGAGACCAGAAAAATGATATGATACCAGAATCCAATATCTGTAACGAATTGGGTATTAAATTAATTGACGGACTTGGTAAAAAGATTCAATCCTCCTCTTGGCTAATTAATAAATAATGAAAATAAATAATATTTGTTGTATTGGTGCAGGATATGTTGGGGGACCTACAATGGCAGTCATTGCTGAAAAGTGTCCAGATATTAATATAACATTAGTAGATAGTAATCCTGATAAAATTTCTGCATGGAATGGAGATCTAGACAATTTACCTGTTTATGAGCCAGGTCTTAAGGAAATAGTTGAAAAAGTTAGAGGTAAAAATTTATTTTTTTCCAATGAAATAGAAAAGCACATTAATGAGTCAGAAATGATTTTTATTGCTGTAAATACTCCAACTAAAACTAAAGGAGAGGGAGCTGGTATGGCTGCAGATTTGAAATATGTCATATCATGTGCAAAACAAATAGCAAAGTCATCAAATTCAGATAAGATTGTTATTGAAAAATCAACTCTACCAGTAAGGACTGCTGAAAAAATTAAAGAAATACTTTATAATGATGGTCAAGAAGGAGTTAATTTTGAAATCCTTTCAAATCCTGAGTTTCTTGCCGAGGGAACAGCAATTCAGGATTTATATAAATCAGATAGAGTTTTAATTGGAGGAGATGAAACAGTAACAGGTAAAAATGCAGTAAATGAATTAGTTAATATTTATAATAGGTGGATCCCTAAATCTAAAATCTTAACAACAAATGTATGGTCTTCTGAATTAGCAAAATTGGCATCTAACGCAATGCTTGCTCAAAGAATTTCTTCAATAAATAGTTTATCTGCTCTTTGTGAATTAACTGGAGCAAAAACTGAGGAATTATCAAAGGCAATTGGAATGGATAAACGTATTGGTACACAATTTTTAAAGCCCTCTCCAGGTTTCGGTGGAAGTTGTTTTCAAAAAGACATATTGAATCTAGTTTATTTATGTAAATTTTATGGCCTTGATGAGGTGGCAGAGTATTGGCATCAGGTTGTAAAAATAAATAACTATCAAAGAACTAGAATTGCAAATCTTGTTGACAAAACTCTCAACAGACAATCTAACAAAAAAATAGGAGTTCTTGGATGGGCTTTTAAAAAGAATACAAATGACTCAAGAGAGTCTTCATCAATTTATATTAGTCTCAATTTAATCTCTAAAGGTTATAAATTATACATTTATGATCCCAAAGTTTCAGATAAAAAAATCACAACCGATTTAAAGGATAATGAACATCTAATAAAAGCAAAGCATAATCTTGAAAACAAATTTGTAGTATGTAGATCAATAGATGAATGTATAAAAAATTCTGATTTAATATTGGTTCTTACAGAGTGGGAGGAATTTGCTAAAATTAAGACAAAAAAGAAAATTATCGATACTAGGAACATAGTTGAAAATGAGGTGTATTTTAAATTATAATTTATCCGTAAATGATTTTAATTGATTCAACATTTGTAAATAGTTTAGGAGGGATAAATATTCTTTATGAGATTTTAAATTCAATACCTGTAAAGTCTAAAAAAAAATTTGTTTTGTTTATTGATTATAGACAAAAAGAAAGTTTTAGCAAGGCTAATACTTATGAATGTTATTTCACAAGAGGATTAGTCGACAGACAAGTTAAATTTTTTAAAATTCGCCAAAGAGTAAAAGTAGTATTCAGTTTGGGAAACGTTCCGTTAATAATGCTCAGAAAAAGATATCAGTTGACCTATAATATGCAGTATTTTTTATTCTCTCAAAAAGAATTGAGCAATTCAAATGCTTTAAAATGGAATATAAAATCTCAGTTGATTAAACTTTTTTTTAAAATTTCAAATTCAGATGTTGCAGCCCAAACAGAATCCATGAAGGATTTATTTATTGAAAAATTTAAAATCAATAGAGAAAAAGTGTTCATATATCCAATTTTTAAGAGGATTAATTCTTATCCTGTAAAAATAAACACTAACATATTCTTCTATCCATCAAGTGGGGAAAAATATAAAAAAGTGGACTTCCTTATTAATGCATTTAAATTATATAATGAAAACTTTCCTGACTCAAAGCTATATTTAACAATTGATAAAAAATATAAAAGCTTAAATAGGCTAATAGATACTATAAACGAAAAAAGAAAGATAATCTTTAATAAAGGAACTATTAGTCATAATGAAACTATTGATTTTATGAAAAAGGGGCCAATTATAGTTCATACTTCTTCAATTGAAAGCTTTGGTCTAGTACTCTTAGAATCTAGTCAGTTAAACAATGTTATTATTGCACCAAAACTTAAATATGTTTTTGACGTATGCTCTCCAAGTTATACATATACTTTAAATAAAATGCAAGAGTTTATTGAATGTTTAAAAATTGTAAATGAGGACAAATTAATAAGATCTAAATCTACTCTTGTATCTACCTCAAATAATCTAATTAATTACTTATTAAGTAAATAGTTGTAAATTTATAAATATGAAAATTAACTACGGAACTTTATTAATTACTGGTGGGACAGGCTCTTTTGGAGAGTCCTTTTTAATTAAAGCAATTAATAACTATGATTTTGATGAAATAAGAATTTTTAGTAGAGATGAAAAAAAACAAGAAGATCTCAGAAAAAAATTAAATAATACAAAAGTTAAATTTTACATTGGTGATGTTAGAGATAATCAATCTGTTGACGAAGCATCAGTTGATGTAGACTATATATTTCATGCTGCAGCTCTAAAACAAGTTCCCTCATGTGAATTTTTCCCTATCCAAGCTGTAAAAACAAATATTTTAGGTACAGAAAACGTACTAAAGGCCGCAAAAAAAAATAAAGTAAAAAAAGTAGTTGTATTAAGTACTGATAAGGCAGCATATCCAGTAAATGTTATGGGAATGACAAAAGCTTTGATGGAAAGAGTCATGATTGCTAAATCAAGAAATTTTGAAGATGATTCAACTATTTTTTGTGGTACTCGATATGGTAATGTTATAGGATCAAGAGGATCTGTAGTACCTCTTTTTATAACTCAGATTAAGGCTAATAAAGACCTAACAATAACAAATCCAGATATGACAAGATTTATAATGACTCTTGAGGATGCTGTTGAACTAGTTAATCATGCATTTAAAAAAGGCAATTCTGGAGAAATTTTTGTTCAAAAAGCCCCTGCAGTTAAAATAAAAACTTTAGCCGAAGCGTTAATAAGTATTTATAATTCAAAATCAAAAATTAAAAATATAGGAGTTAGGCACGGTGAAAAAATGTTTGAAACCTTAATTACAAATGAAGAAATGCCATTCAGTAAAGATGAAGGGAATTATTATAGTATTTCACCAGACAATAGAGATCTTAATTATGATAAGTTTTTTATAGAGGGTAATATTAAATTTGATCCGAAAGTAGAGATAAATTCAAACAACTCAAATCTTTTATCCCTTGACGAGACAATAAAATTATTATCAAGGCTTCCGATAATTAAGTCAGATTTAAATATTTGATTTAAAAATATTTCTATGAATAAAAAATTAGTAACAATTATTGGAACGAGACCAGAACTAATTAAATTATCTGAGATTATAAAAAAATGTGATAAATTTTTTGATCATACATTAATTCATACAGGTCAAAATTATGACTATGAGTTGAATGAAATTTTTTTTAAAGATTTAGATATTAGAAAACCTGATTATTTTTTAGATGTAAAGTCAAATAGATTAGGTGAAGCAATTGGTAATATTATTTCTCATAGTTATGATATTTTAGATAAAATTAACCCAGACTGTTTCATGGTACTAGGTGATACAAATAGCTGCTTATCCGCTATATCTGCAAAAAGACTAAAAATTCCAATTTTTCATTTAGAGGCCGGAAATCGTTGTTTCGATCAAAATGTTCCTGAAGAAATCAATAGAAAAATAATTGATCATATTTCTGATATCAATCTTACTTATACCGAAAATGCAAGAAAATATCTTATTTCTGAAGGTATTAGAAAAGATTTTATTTTTAATGTAGGATCTCCTATGAAAGAGATAATTTCTGCCAATAATGAGCATATTCAAAATAGCTCTATTTTAGATCAAATGAATTTAAATCCACAAGATTATATCGTTGTTAGTATACACAGAGAAGAAAATGTTGATGATGAAAATTCCTTTAATAATATTCTTAATTCATTGGACGCAGTTTCCAAGAGTACAAGTAAAAAAATTATATTTTCAACTCATCCAAGAACCAGAAAAAAGCTAGACACATTGTCAAAGAAAATTAACCCCAATATAAAGTTTATAAAGCCATTGGGATTTCATGATTATCTATATCTTCAATTAAATTCCTATGTAACACTCTCAGATAGTGGAACCTTGGCTGAGGAAACATCATTATTAAAATTTCCTGCTGTAAGTATTAGGACATCAACAGAAAGACCTGAAGCAATAGATTCAGGTAATTTAATTATTGGATCTCTTGATGAGAAAAATATATTAGATTCAATTAATATATCTGTAAATGCAAAATCTAAAGTTGAGCCATTAGATTACAGTAATTTAGATTTTTCAGAAAAGGTTATTAAGATTATTCAGAGTTACACGCCTATAGTTAACAAAGAAGTGTGGAAAAAATAAAAACTAAAGTTTTAGTTTTAGGTAGTTCAGGGATGCTTGGTCATGTCTTGACAACTACTTTAAAACAAGATAATTTATACAAAGTTTTTAATATTTCAAGAAATAAAAAAATAGACAACAAAACAATTTTTTGTGATGTATTAGACTTAGAAAAATTAAAGAAAATTATCATTGAGTTAAAACCTGATTTTATAGTAAATTGTATAGGAATTTTAATACAAGATTCAAAAAATAATCCTGATCTAGCTGATACTATAAATAATAAATTTCCTCATAGTTTAAAAAGGATTGCAGATGAGCTTAAATTTACATTAATCCATATGAGCACCGATTGTGTCTTTGATGGATCAATTGGTAACTATAACGAAGATTCAAAAAAAACACCAGTAGATACATATGGAAGAACCAAAGATTCTGGTGAAATTTTTCACAAGGATCATCTTACAATTAGAACTTCCATTATTGGACCTGAACTTAAAGAGCAAACTACTGGATTATTTTGCTGGGTATTAAGTAATAAGTCAAAAATAATTGAGGGCTATGTTAAATCAGTTTGGTCTGGACTAACTACCCTAGAATTATCGAAAGCAATTTCTTATTGTATAAAAAATAATTTAAAAGGAATTCTACATATTTATTCTAATCCAATTACAAAATACAATTTAATTGAGTTGATAAATCATGAATTTAATTTAAATATTAAAGTAAAAAAAGTTAATGGTAAATATTCTAATAAATCATTATCATCAAATAGAGAGGATTTTAAATTTGAGATAAAATCACATAAAGAGATGTTAGTTGATTTAAAAAAATTTATTGAAACTGAAAAATTTAAATATTGAGAGTATTAGTTGTAACACAATATTATTCACCTGAGAACTTTTTAATTAATGATGTAGTTAAAAGTTTGAAATCAAGAGGCCATTACGTGGAAGTGCTAACTGCTATCCCAAACTATCCTGAAGGTAAATTCTACAAAGGATATAATTTTTTTAATAAGCATACAGAGATAATAGAAGGCGTTAAAATTAATCGATCAAGAATAATTCCAAGAATGGGAGCCAACAAGATATCATTGTCATTAAATTACCTATCATTTATTTTCTTTGGTATAATTAGACTTTTTTTTCTAAAAGGAATGTTTGACAGAATATTCATTTTTGCTCCTTCACCAATAACAGTTGGTCTTGTTGGTTCAATTGCTGCAAAGAAATTTAAAGCTAAAAGTATATTGTGGGTTCAGGATCTTTGGCCAGAATCAGTAGAAGTTGCAGGAAAAATTAATAATCCTCTGATACTTAAATTTATTTCCTTTTTGACTAAGCTTACATACAATTATTGTGATTTAATTCTAGTACAATCAAAATACTTTATTGAGCATATTGTTAATCAAAAAATACCCATAAATAAAATAAAATATCTACCAAACTATTCTTCAGATTCATATTTAAAAAAAAATAATATTCAAGAAAACATTAAAAATTATTTCAATGAATTTACAATTACATTTGCAGGAAATATTGGAGCTGCTCAGAACCTGGAAATACTTATTAAAGTTGCACAAAAACTCAAAAAAAAATCTGAAATATTAAAATTTGTTATAATTGGTTCAGGAAGAAATCTTAATAATCTTAAAAATAAAATTAAAAATAATAATGTTGAAAATTATTTTCATTTTGTTGGAAGAATAGACCCTGAGTTTATTTCATCTTACTTTAAGCTTTCAGACGTGTTATTTATTTCACTTATCAAGTCAAAAATTTTTTCATTGACTATCCCTTCAAAACTTCAAACATATCTTTCATATGGAAAGCCAATAATTGGATCAATTGATGGTGTTAGTAATGAGATTATTAATTCATCAAATTCTGGATATGCTTCAAATGCTGACGATTCTGAAAAACTATATAAAAATATTATTAAAATGAAAAATTTAAATAAGAGTGAATTAATTAATATGGGTAAAAATGCATCAATTTATTACAAGCAAAATTTTTCAAAAGATCTAATAATTAGTAGGTTGATTGAATTAATAAAATAAATAATAAATATTTAATGCCTAAAAAAAGACTTAATACTTAGTTATGAAAATTTTAGTTACTGGTGGTGTAGGATTTATTGGTACAAACCTCGTAAAAAAACTAATTACAATGGGTAAGGATATTACCTCAATTGATAATTATTCTACTGGACTAAAAAAGAATGAGATCAAGGGAGTTAAATATATTAGATCAGATATTGAATTAATTGACAAAATCGATACAGAATTTGATTTATGTTTTCATCTTGCTGCACAATCAAGAGTTCAACCTTCATTTGAAAATCCAGAGGAATCAATAAGAGTAAATGTTAATGGTACAACAAAAGTAATGGAGTGGGCAAAAAAACACAATGTTAAAGTAATTTATGCTGGATCATCATCAAAGCATCATGATCCCTCAGATTCACCATATGCAATGACCAAGTTTTTGGGTGAGGAGATATGTAAGTTATATAAAAAATCATATAAAGTAAATGTAGAAATTGCAAGGTTTTATAATGTTTACGGTCCTTATGAGCCACTTGACGAAAAGTTTGGTAATGTTATTGGAATTTGGAGAACTAAAGTGAGACAAAAAAAACCTTTAACAATTGTTGGAGATGGAAATCAAAAGAGAGATTTTACGCATGTGGATGATATTACAGATGGAATAATTAAAATTGCTTTATCTAATCAAATACATCCTGATGCTTGGGAGCTTGGTAGTGGAGTAAACTATAGTATAAATGAATTATTTAAAATGTTTAAAGATAAATTTGATACAACTTCAGAGTATATAGATGATCAGCCAGGAAATTACAGGGAAACTTTAAGAGTAAACGATGATTTAATTAAACAATTAAATTGGAAACCGCAAGATAGGCTATTAGACTATATAAATAGTTTAAATTTGTAACATGAAAAAAGTTTTAATTACTGGTGGAGCAGGATTCATTGCACATCATATGATTTATTATTTGTTAAAAAATACAGATTGGCAAATTATCTCACTAGATAGACTTGATTATAGTGGGAACTTAAATAGACTTGATAATATACTTTTACATGCTGATATGGATCAAAAGTCAAGAGTAAAAATAGTATACCATGATCTTAAATCTTCAATAAACCCATGGATAACTAAAGAAATTGGCGATGTTGATTTTATATTACATTTGGCAGCTGGCTCTCACGTAGACAGAAGTATTGACTTCCCGATGGAGTTTGTTCTTGACAATGTCGTAGGGACTGCAAATGTTTTAGATTTTGCCAGATTATTAAATGAAAAGAATAAACTAGAAAGGTTTATCTATTTTAGTACTGATGAAGTTTTTGGGCCAGCTCCAAAAGGTATCGACTATAAAGAAAATGATAGATATAATTCAACTAACCCATATAGTGCTACAAAAGCAGGCGGTGAGGAATTAGCTGTAGCTTATGAAAACACTTATAAACTTCCTGTATATATTACCCACACTATGAATGTATTTGGGGAGAGACAACATCCTGAAAAATTTATACCAATGTGCATTAAAAAAATTAGAGATGGTGAATCAGTAACCATTCACTCTGATAAAACAAAAAAGATTCCAGGATCTCGCCATTATATCCATGCTGAAGATGTTGCCGAAGCAATTTACTTCATACTATCAAAAAAACTAGAAAATGAGATTGATTTTGGAGGTGCAAAATGTCCTAAGTTTAATATAGTTGGATCTGAAGAGCTTAATAATCTTGAGCTTGCACAAATAATTGCAAATTGTCAAAATAAGGAACTAAAATATGAGATGGTAGATTTTCACTCATCAAGACCTGGCCATGACTTAAGGTACTCCTTATCAGGCGAAAAAATGAAAAAATTAGGATGGAAGCCATCAATTAAGTTAACTGAAAGGATAAAACAAGTTGTTGATTGGTCCTTAAATAACGAGAATTGGATTGAACTATAAACTCCTATATCTCTTGTATATTATAAGAAATAGTTTAATTTTGCAATTCAAAAATTAGCGATGTACGCAGTAGTTGAAATACAAGGGAGTCAGTTTAAGGTATCAAAAGACCAAAAACTTTATGTTAACAGAATTGATGCTAAGGAAGGTTCTAAGGTTTCATTTGAAAATGTACTTCTTTTAGATGATGGCAAAAAAGTTCAAGTAGGTAAACCAATTTTATCAGGAACTCTGGTTGAAGCAAAGATTATCTCTCACTTAAAGGATGATAAAGTAATTGTTTTTAAAAAGAAGCGAAGAAAAGGATACAAAGTAAAAAATGGTCATAGACAGCATATAACAGAAATTGTTATTCAAGATATTTCTGAAAAAAAGATTTCTAAAAAAGCTGCCTCTATTGATAGTAAAGATTCTACTAAGAAAACAACAGCTGCAAAGAAAACAACAGCTGCAAAGAAAACAACAGCTGCAAAGAAAACAGCAGCTGCAAAGAAGAAATAAATTATGGCACATAAAAAAGGAGTTGGTAGCTCAAAGAATGGTAGAGAATCAGAGTCGAAACGACTCGGGGTAAAGATTTTTGGAGGTCAATTTGCCCAAGCTGGTAACATAATTGTTAGACAGAGGGGGACTGTTCATCATCCTGGTGAAAATGTTTATCTTGGAAAGGATCATACACTTCACGCTAAAGTAGATGGTATTGTAACATTCAAAAAGAAATCCAATAACAAATCTTTTGTCTCAATAGATACTTCGAAGAGTTAATTTTTAAAAAAACCTTCTATAACTCTTCTACTTCTTTGAATTTCATTACTTACTAATGGACTAACTCTTTTGTAGTCTATACCTTTTTCTAATAATTCTATAATAGAACTAACATTATAATTTTTTTTAACAATCCTATCCTTAATCTTAAATATTGACAATAAACTCTTAATCCTATTAGCAAGGTGACCAATATCAGGTATTATGAACTGTTTTTCATAAATTATTGAGAAACAGGTGCCATGGAAAGAATCTGTTAAAATAAATTCAGCATTTCTAAATAGAAATAAAAAATCTCCAATGCTACAATTTTTTAATACTAAATCTGCATTTTTTATATTAAATATATCTTGATCAATAAGTATAACCTCCAATCCAAACTTCTTTTTAATAATTCCTGCAATACTATTCATACTACTAGCTTTTGGGACAGTATAGACTAAGACATATTTATCAGGTATTTTCTGGATGTAGTTATTACTTGATAAATAATTTAAATCAGGTTTAGTTATAAAAAATGATGGGTCCATTACAGTTTCACATTCAAATTTTAACTCATTTTTTACAAAACTTTTAAAATCTTTTTCTCTAACAGTTATTTTTTTAAACTTAGATAAATATTTATGTACTAACTTTTTTTCATCCTCGGAATAATTGTATGATCCCCTACTAGAGCAATATGCAAATATATTTTCTGAATCAATTCCATGAAAAAAATATCGAGGATCAAGAAAGTTATTGTCTGAAATACAGTTTGGATTCCATATTTGATCAGATCCAGTAATAAAGTGAGTATATTTTTTTTTTAAATTATTTCCAATTTTATCAACTTTAGCAGTTTCATTAAAATTATTTTTAATAAAAGACCTTAATCTTTGAATTAATAATTTTCTAGATTTAAATCTAACTAAATCCTTTAGTATACTGAGAATACTTTTTAAGCTAAAGCCAAATCTAATCAGTTTAAAACCATTATCAATGTGTTTATTTTTTAAATCTAGCATTTCAACATCTCCATATTTACTTAGCTCCTTGTAGAGTCCATAAGATTGAAGAATTGCCCCATAGTTATTTGTCTTATATATAGTATTTAAAAGTATCTTATTATTCATTAATAACTTTGTAAAAGTTTTCTATACTTTTTCTTTTTGAAACACATGCTATATTATTCTTGGGCTCTCCATATGCTATCATCATAATGATACTATGAGATTTTTTAATTGAAATTTTTTTTCTAATCTTACGATCAATTCTTGGTGTTGTTGACCAATTCAGGGGACATGAGACTAATCCTAAAGAATGAATTGCATACATAACTGACATTGCATACATGCCTCCGTCAATCCAGTGTTGATATACTTCTTGCCCTGGCTTAAATGCTGATAAATCTGATGTAATAATGAATAAATTATGAATATACTCTGTAAAACCTCTATTTCCAGATTGAAGTGAAAGAGCTTTTTTGATAATCTCTTTATTATTAATATTATACGTAAACCAGTGTTGTCTGTTACAAGTACTAGGTGTTTTAGATGCTAAATTTAAAATCCTTTTAACAGTAATGTCATTAATTATTTTACTTTTAAAATCTCTAAAACTATATCTACTTAAAAAGAATTTTTCAGGATTTTGAAGGCTTTTAAATCCTTGCTCATCGATTTTGATTTTACCAGATTCTAAAAAATTTTCACTTTGTAAATCAATTTTTTTAATATCCTTAACAATCCCGTTAGATTTCTTATGTTCAATAAACTTGTTATAAACATTAACGCCTATAAAATACGATTCACTTTTCTCTTTTTTAATCGAACTGATATTGAGAAGATTAAATAAAATTTTTGCATTTTCCCATCCAGATTCATCTTTTTGTTCTGGCATGAAAATACTTTTTTCTAAGGCATGAGCTACCTTTAAAATTTCAAAGTTGTAGCCATTAATTTTTTCAAAATTAGTACCAGAATACTTATAAAATCTTAAATAATGATAAATGATATTATTAAAAGCAATAAGCTTTCTATAGATTTTTTTGAAATTTTCTAGGATTCTCATACCAATATACCAACATGTAAGATACTAATATAAAAACATTTGATAGGATGGTTGACACCAAAGCCCCATAATATGAAAAATAAGGTATTAATAATAAATTAAGTACTAAATTAATAAATGCTGCAGCTCCCATTATATATAATTTTTTTTGCATTAATTTATCTTCGAAAAAAAGATAGGATCCAAAACATAATGATGTTAAAACTATTGGAATGTTGAAAGATAAATAATAGAATATATCAACTACTTTTACGTACTTCATACCAAAGAGAATTTTAATAAAGTCATCGATAAATACCAACGATAGTATATTAATTATTATACCAATAGGAATTAAGTATTTTGCATATAAAGTAATCTTTTTCCAGACAAGAGTTTTATCAACATTAAATTCCAAGAAAAGCTTTGGGATTATTGATTTTTGAAAGATTACCATAGGGACTACTATTATACCAGAAAAAACTGAATATGCAATTGAATAATACGAGGTACTTTCAGGAGAATCAATATATCTTAACATAATTTGATCAGATTGATAGTATAGTAACTGAAATAAAATCGCTAAACCAAATGGTGTAACAACTTTTAAATACGATTTAAATGGTATTTTAATTTTTTTGATTAAAATAATTTTTTTTCGTAAATAAACTAAATTACACAGCGTAGGAATTGATATTAAAATAGAACTTAATATTAATACATTAGAAAGATTTCTAAGATTAACTTCATTTATTTGCATATAAAAAATTAAAAGAGAAAAATTTGCAAAACTAACTAATGTATGAAGAATTGAGACTCTAATTTTATTATTAATTGCCATGTAATAAACAGAGTTAATCTCAACTAAAGAATATGCAATTAATTGGAGAATAATTCCTAAACTAAGGTAAGCTTCTCCTTCTGAATCTCCTGTAGTTCCAACTGCAACCAAAATAACAATACAAATCGATGTAAAAATTAATGAAGCTTTTAGAATATTATCGAATATATCCCTGTGCCATATGTTATTTTTTGAATATAATTTTAATGAACCATCTTTAAGACCAAAAAAACTCAAACTTCTAAGAATTGTAAGAATAGCCCATAAACTTGCAAATAAGCCAAATTCATAAACACCCAATTTATATGCGAGAAGGAAAGATAATGATGCTGTTAAAAGAACATTCAAAGAACTTGAAAAAACTAAATAAGCATTACTTTTAAAAGTATTAATGAAAAGGCTAATCAATATCTATAATATTCTGGTTTAAATGGCCCTTCTTTATGGACTCCAATGTATTTTGCTTGTTCACTTGATAGCTCTTCAAGTTCTACACCAAGTTTGTCTAAGTGAAGTCTTGCTACCGTCTCATCTAAATTCTTCGGAAGCATGTATACTTTATTCTCATAATTATCCGAATTATTCCATAGCTCTATTTGAGCAAGCACTTGGTTTGTAAATGAGTTACTCATTACAAAACTTGGATGACCAGTTGCACAACCAAGATTAACTAGCCTACCTTCGGCAAGAATTATAATTTCTTTATCTTTTGTTATTCTGTATGAGTCAACTTGTGGTTTAATATTAGTTTTCTGTTCAGAGAAATTAGTTTCTAACCAGTTCATATCGATCTCATTATCAAAGTGCCCAATATTACACACTATAGTTTTATCTTTCATCATTTTGAAAGATTCTTCATCTACAATATCCTTATTTCCAGTTGCAGTTACAACAATATCTGCATTTGAAACTACGGTTTTTAACTTTTTTACTTCATATCCATCCATTGATGCTTGGAGAGCACATATAGGATCTATTTCTGTAACTGTGACAATCGATCCAGCACCTCTAAAAGATGCCGCAGTTCCTTTCCCAACATCGCCATATCCACAAACAACAACTCTTTTTCCAGCTAGCATAATATCAGTCGCTCTTCTAACTGCATCTACTGCGCTTTCTTTACATCCGTATTTATTGTCAAATTTAGATTTTGTTACTGAGTCATTAACATTTATAGCAGGAAGAGGAAGTGTCCCATTTTTCATTCTATCATACAACCTGTGAACACCTGTCGTAGTCTCTTCAGATAGTCCTTTAATTTCTGACACCAGCTCCGGGTATTCATCAAGCACCATATTTGTAAGATCACCTCCATCATCAAGAATCATGTTTAGTGGTTTTCTTTCTTCACCAAAAAATAATGTTTGCTCAATACACCAACTAAATTCCTCCTCACTCATATCTTTCCATGCATATACCTGAATACCACGAGCAGCAATAGCAGCTGCAGCATGATCTTGTGTAGAGAATATATTACATGAGCTCCATGTAACTTCAGCCCCAAGATCAACTAATGTTTCAATTAAAACAGCTGTTTGAATAGTCATGTGAAGACAACCAGCTATTCTAGACCCTTCTAATGGTTTATCTTTTTTAAATTTATTTCTTAGAGCCATTAGTCCTGGCATCTCAGCTTCAGCTAAATTTATTTCTTTTCTACCCCATTCAGCTAGAGAAATGTCTTTTACCTTATATGCAGTGTATTTACTATCTGTTTTATTTTTCATATGTATATTTATAAAGCAAAAGTACCTGATTTAATCTTTTTATTCAAATGCCTTTTCTTAAAGATCTCATAATTAATAATTCAACCAAAATTATGATTTGGAATATTGTATCAGGTGAGTTGGATGAATCTCATTTAAATGATTATGATAAAAATCTTTTAAAGAAAAGAAATCAAGAAATATCTAGAGAACATTTCCTTGCTGTCAGAAAGCTATTGAATATTGAAAATCCTGACATCAATATTAATTATGACCAAAATGGTAAACCATATTTAAATAACAATAAGGGTATATCTATTTCTCATTCTAATGAATTGGTGGGTATTGGACTTTCAAATGAAATAGATTTCGGAATTGATATTCAGATTAAAACTGATAAAATATTTAATATTCAAAATAAGTTTCTTAGCAATAATGAATTACTACAAGTTGAAAGTATTAACGATTTAGAATCTCTGACCAAAATTTGGTCTGCAAAGGAGTCAATATATAAATTATTAGGGAAAAAAGGGGTGAGTTTTTCAAGTGATCTAGAAATTGATGTTTCTCCGGAAAATAATATGTTTAAAACAGGACATTATATAAACGGAAATAATAAGATTAAATTTGATCTTATTTTTTTCTCATTAGATGAGTACATAATTTGCTACGCTAAGAAATCTTAATTTATGGATCAAATTTTTGACTTTCTGTTTTCTCAATACTCTTCATATTCCTCTTCGTTTATTTATTTGGAATCATTTGCAGTTATAATGAATATAACAAGTGTTATTTATGCAAAACAAAATAATATTTTAGTATATCCAACAGGGCTTATTGGAACTGGAATATTTGTCTACATACTTTTCAATTTCTCTCTTTTAGGAGACATGATAATTAATGGATACTTCTTTATCATGTCTATTTATGGATGGTATTATTGGTCGAGAAAAAAAGATGAAGTATTTATAAATAATGTTTCAAGACTTAAAAAAAAGGAATACAAACAATTAATTTTATTGGCTCTTGGAAGTCTAATATTTATTTATTTTGTATATGTTCAGTTTGATAAATGGAACAGTTGGACGGCATATATTGATAATATAACCACTGCAATTTTCTTTGTGGCTATGTGGTTAATGGCTAGAAGGAAAATTGAAAGTTGGATATTTTGGATTATTGGAGATTTAATTACAGTTCCACTTTATTTCTATAAAGGTTTAACGATTTCCTCACTCCAGTATATTATTTTTACAGTGTTAGCGATATTAGGCTATATATCATGGAAAAAGATATTACTCAAAACGAATCATCAATAAAGAAGGTTGTTATTTGTGGTCCTGAATCAACAGGAAAATCAACATTGACCCAAGAACTTGCCTCTTATTTTAAAACTAATTTTGTCAGTGAATATGCAAGAGACTATCTTCAAAGTAAATGGGATGATAAAAAAGAAGTATGTAATAAAGATGATCTTATAAAGATAGCAAGGGGGCAAGTTGAACTTGAAAATGCTAACATTTTAAATTCCAATAAATTAATATTTTGTGATACTAATATTTTAACGACTATTGCATGGTCAAAAACTCATTATGATGGATTCTGTGATCCATGGCTTGTTAGACAATCAAAATTATTAAAATATGACTATTATTTAATTTTAAATATTGATACGCCTTGGATAAAAGATGATCTTCGAGATAGACCAGATGAAAGATTAGAAATGTTTAAAGCACATAAACTAGAGCTGGATATATTAAATGTTAGGTTTGATATAATAACTGGCCAAAACTTTAACAAAAGATTTAATACTGCTGTTGATTTAATAAATAAAAATCTTTAATTTTGGAATGAATTGGGGTGCTTATACAAAGCTGAGATCAAACCCATAGAACTTAGACAGGTAATACTGTGAAAGGAATTTATTATGAAAAAATATATACTATTTGTACTTCTTGTTAGTACACACATCTTTGCTCAAGATGTAAATAACTCAAAAGACCTTGACTCTCTTACTAGTATTTTAAACTTAGAAGAAGTTACTGTTAGCGCAATAAAAGCCAAAAATGATACTCCTGTATCATTTGTAAATTTATCAAAGGAGAATATTGAAAAAACTAATTTAGCTCAAGATATTCCAATTCTGCTTAAGAATACTCCCTCAGTTGTTACTCACTCAGATGCTGGTGCAGGGATTGGCTACTCATCCATTAGAATCAGAGGATCAGATCAGACTAGAGTTAATGTTACTATTAATGGAATCCCATATAATGACTCTGAATCTATGCAAGTTTATTGGGTTGACTTACCTGACTTTGCCTCATCTATTGAAAATATTCAAATTCAAAGAGGGGTTGGCACCTCAACTAATGGACCAGGTGCATTTGGTGGAAGTATAAATATTCAGACTAATTCAGCATCAGAAAGCCCTTTTTTTGAAATAAACAATACATTAGGAAGTTTTGGAACTGTAAAAAATTCAGTAGGATTCTCAACAGGCTTTATTGATAAATTTGAATTATCTGGGAGAGTTTCTAGAATTAAATCTGATGGTTACATTGATAGATCTGGTTCAAACCTACGTTCTTATTTTCTGCAAGGAGTTTACAGAGATGAAAACACATTAATAAAAGTTTTGAATTTTGCAGGTCATGAAATTACTGACCAGGCCTGGTATGGAGTTGACTCATCAACATTAGAAACAAATAGAAAATATAATATGGCTGGTGAATACTATGACGAGTTTGGCAATACATTGTATTACGAAGATCAAGTAGATAATTACAAACAGAATCATCTTCAAATTCATTGGAACCAGATTTATCAAAATGGTTGGAATTCAAACTTTGGGATTCATTTCACAAATGGAAAAGGTTTTTTCGAGAACTATAACCTTGGATATGGAGCATCTGATTACATTGATAGAAGGTGGATTGACAACGATTTTTATGGCATTTTATACAGTCTAAATAATAAAACAGATGATTTTAATGTAAATATTGGAGGCTCGCTAAATAAATATAATGGTTTACATTATGGAGAGTATATATGGTATGATCAAATAAATTCTCCAGTTAATCAATATGATTTTAAAGAAAAGTTTTATGATGATTTTGGTGATAAAGGGGAGTTTAACATTTATGCAAAAATAGATTATTACATTTCAGACAGATTAACACTATATGGGGACTTACAATTTAGAAATATTAAATATGATGCTGGTATTTCTGCAAATTCAACTTCAACTGGTTACATAGAAGATGGATTTGAAAATCTTGATAAGTCTTTTAATTTTTTCAATCCAAAATTTGGGTTATTCTATAATCTAAATAAAAATAACAATCTTTTTTTCTCATTTGCTAGGGCTCATAGAGAGCCAACGCGAACTGATTATGCAAATGGAAATCCAAATGAAGAAAAACTGGATGACTTAGAATTAGGTTGGAAGTTAAAATCAAATAATTTGGCTTTATCTCTAAATGCATTTTACATGATCTACGAAGATCAGCTTGTATTAACTGGTCAACGTGATATAAATGGGTATGAAATTAGAAGAAACATTGGTGAGTCATATAGAGTTGGAATAGAGTTTGATAGTAGTATCAAGCTAAATAACAAATTAAATATTGAAACAAATTTCTCTCTTAGTGAAAATAAGAATAAGGATTTTTATTCAACATTTGATGGAAATCTGAAAAATTTTGGGAACACGGATTTAGCTTACTCACCTAATTTAATTGTTAACAATATTCTAAATTTCAATCCAAACAAAAAAGTGTTAATTTCGTTGCGATCAAAGTATGTAGGTGAACAATTTTTTGCTCAAACCAACTCACCAATCTCTAAATTAGAATCATTTTTTATAAATGATATAAATTTTGTTCATGATATAGATTTACCAAATATATCAGACGAAATAAAGTTTAAGGTTTTAGTCAATAATTTATTTGATTATAAATACTCTGCATATGGTGGTTATTATTCATATGATGTTCAGGAAGATGATCAAATAAAAACCTATGAAGGAACCTATTATTATCCACAATCTGGGATTAATATCCTTGTAGGTTTGGACGTTAAGTTTTAATCAAAAATATTTCGTAAATTAGAGTAAATGTCCCCTTTAACAGGGGATTTTTGCATTGAATATGAGTAAGATATCATACTATACAGAAAAAGGATTAAAAAAGCTTAGAAAGAAACTAGATCAACTAAAAGATGTTGAGCGTCCACGTGCATCTCAGGCTATTGCTGAGGCAAGAGATAAGGGTGATTTGAGTGAAAATGCTGAGTATGATGCTGCAAAAGAGGCACAGGGTCTTTTAGAGCTTGAAATCTCTAAATTGGAAGAAACACTTTCAAATGCAAGGATTATTGATGAAACAAAGCTTGATACATCAAAAGTTTTAGTATTATCTACTGTTAAAATTAAAAATCTTAATAACTCAGCTTCAATGGAATATAAGTTAGTAGCACAAAGTGAAGCCGACCTTGCAAAAGGAAAAATTTCAGTTGACTCTCCAATAGGGAAGGGACTTTTGGGGAAAAAGGTTGGAGATATTGCAGAAATTTCTATCCCAAATGGTAATGTTAAATTTGAAATTCTTGAAATTTCAAGGTAATGGCATCTATTTTCACAAAAATTATTAAAGGAGAGATTCCATCTTATAAGGTTTATGAAGATGAGAACTATTATGCATTTCTTGACATAAATCCAAATGCTGTAGGTCATACATTATGTGTCCCTAAAATTGAAGTAGATAAGATATTTGATCTTGATGATGAAACTTATAACGGTCTAATGATTTTTTCAAAAAAAATTGCTAAAGCACTAAAAAAAGCAGTAGATTGCAAACGAGTTGGTATAAGTGTTATAGGACTTGAAGTCCCTCATGTTCATGTTCATTTGATACCAATAAATAAAATGGACGACATGTCTTTTAATTCAAAGATTAAACTTAGCAATGATGAGTTTGTCAATATAATGGAAAAAATTAAACTTTATTTATAATGGAATTACTAGGAAAAATTAAGCTAATTGGAGATACTAAGACATATGGCGATAACGGTTTTAGAAAAAGAGAACTTGTTTTAACAACAGAAGAACAATATCCTCAACATATTTTAATTGAATTTATCCAAAATAACTGTGAATTATTAGATAACTATAGTATTGGACAAACTGTAAGAATTGGAATCAATATTAGGGGTAGAGAGTGGGAAAGTCCCGATCAAGGAATTAAATATTTTAATTCTATACAAGGCTGGAGAATCGAATCTTTAGATGATCAAGTTATAGATTCACCACCTGAAGACTTAGCTTTAGAAGATAACAGCGAATCAAAAAGTGATGATTTAACGGAAGATGATCTTCCTTTTTAGTTAGACTAATCCAATTCTTGCAAATCCAGTTACACTTGCGTTCTCTGACTTAGATTTAAGGTAATCAGATATACTCTGTTTGTTATCTTTAATAAATTGCTGATTTACAAGAGTATTTTCCTTAAAGAACTTTTTTAATTTTCCTTTAGCGATATTATCTAACATCTCTTCTGGCTTTCCTTCTTGTCTCAGTTGATCTTTTGCTATTTCAATTTCCTTTTCAATAATTTCTTGACTAACACCGTTTTCATCTAAAGCAACTGGATTCATTGCAGCGACTTGCATAGATATATCTTTAGATACTTCGTCGGCATTATCAAACTTTTCCGAAAGTCCAACAATAGATGCAATTTTACTACCAGCATGAATATATGATCCGACAAATTCAGATTCTAAATATTCAAAAGAACCAATTTCAATTTTTTCACCTATTACACCTGTTTGTTCAAGAAGTTTATCAGATACTTTCATACCTTCAAATTCTGAATTGAGAAATGAATCTTTATCACTGTAATTTAAAGCATGACTTGCAAGACTCTGTGCAAGTTGAATATATTCTTCATTTTTAGCTACAAAATCTGTTTCACAATTTAATGAAATAATAATTCCATACGTATTGTTATCACTTACTTTCGCGAGGACAACTCCTTCAGAAGATTCTCTATCAGCTCTATTAGCAGCAACTTTTTGTCCTTTTTTTCTGAGAATTTCTACAGCCTTTTCAAAATCCCCATTAGATTCTTCAAGAGCTTTCTTACAATCCATCATCCCAGCTCCTGTGGATTGTCTTAACTTATTTACATCAGATGCAGTTATTTTCAATTTGATTAAATTTAAAGATTAATTATTTTCTTCAGAAGTCTCAGTATTATCGATTTCTTTAGCATCTTCCTCTAACTTTTTCTGTTCAGCAATTTCTTTTTCTTTCTTTCTCTCATCTAATGACTCTTGAATTCCATTGCAGACGATATCAAGAATTTTTTCAATAGATTTTGAAGCATCATCATTTGAAGGTATAATAAAATCAACATCATTTGGATCAGAATTCGTGTCAACCATTGCAAAAATTGGAATTTTCAATTTTTGTGCTTCTTGAACAGATATTTTCTCATTCAAAGTATCAACCACAAATATGGCACCAGGAAGCCTAGTCATATCAGATATTGAACCTAAGTTTTTTTCAAGTTTTGCCCTTTGTCTGTCAACTTGAAGTTTTTCTTTTTTTGAAAGTGTTTCAAAAGTACCATCAGATTTCATCCTGTCAATTGCATTCATTTTTTTCACAGCTTTTCTAATAGTAACAAAATTTGTAAGCATCCCTCCAGGCCATCTCTCAGTGATATAAGGCATGTTAACAGAGTTTGCTTTATTTGCAACAATATCTTTCGCTTGCTTTTTTGTAGCTACAAATAAAACTTTTCTTCCAGATAAAACAATTTTTTTGATAGCATTAACCGCATCATTAAGTTTTGCTGCTGTTTTGTATAAGTTAATTATGTGAATTCCATTTCTTTCCATATAAATATATGGCGCCATATTGGGATTCCATTTTCTGGTTAAGTGTCCAAAATGAACACCAGCATCCAATAATTCTTTAACTTCAGTATTTGCCATATTTTATCTTTTTGAGAATTGGAATTTTTTTCTAGCTTTCTTTTGCCCAAATTTCTTTCTTTCAACCATTCTAGGATCTCTAGTCATTAACCCCTTAGCCTTTAATGTTGATTTAAATTCTTCATTAAATTCAACTAAAGCTCTTGAAATAGCTAGCCTTACTGCCTCGGCTTGACCGTTTACCCCACCACCTTTAACGTTTATGGATAAATCAAACTTACCTTTAGTGTCAGTCAAGTTAAATGGTTGTAATATTTTGTATTGAAGAGTGGCGGTACTAAAAAAATCAGAGTAAGATTTTTTATTTACTGTTATATCACCTTTGCCTTCTGACATGTAGACTCTTGCAACAGATGTCTTTCTTCTTCCTATTTTATGAATTACTTCCATTATATTTTACTATTAACATCAATTGGTTTTGGCTTTTGTGCTTCGTGATCATGTTCAGAACCTGGGAATACTTTTAGATTCCTAAATAGATCTGCGCCTAACTTGTTTTTAGGAAGCATTCCTTTAACAGCTTTCTCTACAAGCTTAATATTATTCTTTTTGTGAAGTTTATCAGCACTAATAATTCTTTGACCTCCTGGATATCCTGTGTGACTTACGTATTGCTTCTGCGACCACTTATCGCCAGATAAAGATACTTTTTCAGCATTGATTACAACAACATTATCACCACAATCAACGTGGGGAGTAAAATTGGTTTTATGTTTACCTCTAAGCAGTTTAGCAACAATAGATGCTGTCCTTCCTAATGGCAATTCGGAGGCATCAACAAGAACCCACTCCTTGTTAACTGTTTTTCTGTTTGCCGAAATTGTCTTATAACTAGTTCTAGTCATTAATATTATTATTAATTCTTGGCGTGCAAATGTACTATTTTAATGAATTTTAAAAAAACTTTTTTTTAATTAATGTGCTTCTAACCAGTTTTTGCCAAATTCTAGGTCAATTTTTAGAGGTACTTTAAGCTTAACAGCTGATTCCATTGTGGTTTTAACGATATTTTGAATCCTATCTTTCTCAGAATTATGTACATCAAATACAAGCTCATCATGAACTTGGAGAAGCATTTTTGATTTTAAGGACTGTTTTTTAAACTCAGAATTAATATTTATCATCGCAATTTTGATAATATCAGCTGCACTACCCTGAATAGGTGCATTAATCGCATTTCTTTCAGCACCGCTTCTGAGCATATTATTTTGAGAATTTATATTCTGTAAATATCTTCTCCTTCCCATTATAGTTTCAACATATCCATTATTTCTTGCAAAATCAATTTGATCAGACATATATTTTTTTAAACCAGGATAGTTTAAGAAATAGTTATCTATCATTTGTTTAGACTCTGATCTATTTAAATCAGTCTGTTGGCTAAGTCCAAATGCTGAGACTCCATAAATAATTCCAAAATTTACTGTTTTTGCATTTCCCCTTTGTTCACGACTTACATTTTCTGGATCAACATTATATATTTTGGAGGCAGTCATCGTATGAATATCTTGATTATTAACAAATGCATCAATCATATTTTCTTCATTACTTATAGATGCAATTACTCTTAATTCAATTTGTGAATAATCAGCTGCCATAATTATGTAATCATCATTCCTAGGTATAAAAGCCTTTCTGATTTTCTGTCCGTTGTCAGTTCTTATTGGAATGTTTTGCAAATTAGGATTATTGCTTGAGAGTCTTCCAGTTGTGGTTACAGTTTGATTAAAACTACTATGTACTCTATTCGTTAAATTACTTACCTCGTTTGGTAAAGATTTCACATAAGTATTTTGAAGTTTATCAAGAGATCTCCATTCAAGAATATTTTCTATAATCCTATGATCATTAGCTAAACTTGAGAGAACTTCCTCTGAAGTAGAATATTGACCAGTTTTCGTTTTTTTTGGCTTGCTAACTAACTTTAACTTATCAAATAGAATTTCACCAAGTTGTTTGGGTGAGTTTAAATTAAATTCTTCACCACATTTTTTAAAAATTTCTTTTTTTAATTTTTCTAAGTCATTTTCAAATTCTTTATCGAGTTTTTTCAGATAGCTAGTATCTATTTTTATCCCCTCTGCTTCCATCTCACTCAATACATTGATCATTGGAATCTCAATATCATAAAAAATTTTACTTAAATTATTAACTTCAATTTCTTTGTCAAAAATACCTTTCAGCCGAAGAGTTATATCTGCATCTTCACTTGCATAATTTTTAATTTTATCAATTGAAACATCCCTCATTGATATTTGATTTTTTCCTTTCTTTCCTATTAAAGATTCAATTGAAATTGGAGAATAATTAAGATAAGATTCAGAAAGGGTATCTAAATTATGTCTCATATCCGGATTAATAAGATAGTGTGCAACCATTGTATCATATATTGGAGACGACACTTTAACATTATACTTCATTAATACTTGGATGTCAAATTTTATATTGTGTCCAACTTTAATAATTTTAGTAGATTCAAAAAAGGGTTTTAAAATTTCAAATGATTTTTCAGAGACTGATTTATTATTTTTTATAGGTAAATAATAACCTGCTCCCTTTCGCCAAGAAAAAGATATTCCTACAATATTTGTTTCAAGAGCATTTAATCCCTCTGTTTCAGTATCAAATGCTACAATTTCTTGCTCCATCATTTTCTCTACTAATAATTTTAACTCTTCAAATGATTCTATTATTTGATATATTGACTTTGAGTCATCTAAGTTTTCTTTGTTTGAATCTAAATTGTAGGTTTCACTAAACAAATCTCCCTGAACAACTTCAGCACCTTTTTCCTCTAATTGGCTAGAATTAGTTCCAAAAATTTTAAAAAAAGTCTCTTTTATTCTTCTAAATTCTAACTCGTCAAATACTTTTAAGACTATGTCTTTATCTGGATCTGATAATTTAAACTCATCTAGATTGTAATCAATTGGAACATCCAAAATAATTTTTGCTAATTTTTTTGATAATACACCCAATTCTTTATTCTCAAGTATCTTTTCACCAAGCTTACCTGTTACTTCATGAGCATTTTGAAGTAAATTTTCTAAACTACCATATTGTTTAATAAACTTTTTTGCAGTTTTGTCACCAACACCGGGAAGTCCAGGAATATTATCAACTGAGTCACCCATCATTCCGAGATAATCAATTACTTGATCAGGCGATTGAACTTCAAACTTATCTTTAACTTCATCTACTCCCCAAATTTCCATACTATTTCCCATTCTAGCGGGCTTACATAAAAAAATATTATTTGAAACTAGTTGAGCAAAGTCCTTATCAGGTGTAACCATATAAACTTTAAAATTATTCTCCTCAGCATCTTTTGCAACAGTTCCAATTATGTCATCCGCTTCAAAACCTTCTTTTTCAAGAATTGGAATCTTCATTCCTTCTAATATTTTTTTGATATATGGAATTGCAACAAGAATTGGTTCAGGTGTTTTATCTCTGTTACTTTTATATTCCTCAAACATTTCAGAACGAGTTAGAGACCCACCTTTATCAAATGCAACTGCCAAGTAATCTGGATTTTGTGTTCTTATTATCTCAAATAAAGAATTCATAAAACCTAAAATAGCAGAAGTGTCAGTCCCTTTTGAATTAATTCTTGGATTTTTAATAAAAGCATAATATCCTCTATAAATTAACGCATAAGCATCCAATAAAAAAAGATTCTTCGAGTTCTCCATTAATCCACGAATATTTTATTAATATACAAAGATAAATGTTCGTTAATTTAAATGCCCCTATTTTGTAAATTAGCTAGATGGAACTAAATCATAATCAATTTATGAAAAAAGCCCTTCAAGAGGCAAAATATGCTTTTTTTAAAGGTGAAGTTCCTGTTGGGTGTGTTATTGTTCACAAAAACGAAATTATTTCAAGGTCTTCAAATATGGTTGAATTATTAAATGACTCAACAGCTCATGCTGAATTAATTGCTATTACATCAGCTCAAAACAATTTGAATAGTAAGAATTTAGAAAATTGTACTATATATTCAACACTTGAGCCTTGTATTATGTGTTATGGAGCTATTTACTGGTCAAAGATTAAAACTATAGTCTATGGTGCATCTGATCTAAAAAGAGGCTTTTCAAGTCAGACAGCAAATGTAGATAGAGATATTAAAATTATTAAAGGCGTTTTAGAAGCAGAGTCTAAAGAATTACTTGATAGCTTCTTTAAAAAAATCAGAGATTAAAGTCATCAGCTTTCTCTCTCATTTTTTTTAAGTTTTCGTTACTAAGAGTATAATCTTTCAGCTTCTTTCCTTTCCATCTAATTGCAAGAAATAATGGCATAAAAATTAAAGTTCCTACTAAGACAGATATTCCAATGATTATATCTCCTGTTCGATCACCAACTAATTCTTTTGAAAAAATTCCAACAAATACACCTATAAAAACTAAATAGGATAATATTTTAACAAAAATCTTCATTTATTTTTGAGATAAATCTTTTAACTGATCTTTAGTTAATTTTGATGGAGCATCAATCATTAAGTCTTTTCCACTATTATTTTTAGGGAAAGCAATAAAGTCTCTAATTACATCCTTTCCTTTGAGAACGGCAGAGAGTCTATCAAGTCCAAATGCAATACCACCATGAGGTGGTGCACCATACTTCAGGGCCTCAATTAAAAAACCAAATTGACTTGTGTACTCTTCTTTACTCATGCCTAATAATTCAAAAACTTTCATTTGTGTGTCAAAATCATGAATTCTAATTGAACCACCTCCAATCTCATTTCCATTTAAGACTAAATCGTATGCATTTGCTATAACTTTACCAGGATCTTTATCTAGAATATCTATGAATTCTGGTTTTGGTGAAGTAAAAGGGTGATGCATTGAAAAGAATCTTTTTTCTTCTTCGTCCCATTCAAATAAAGGAAAGTCAGTTACCCATAAAGGACAAATCTTTTCTTTATCAATTAAACTAAACATACTTGCTAATTCAACTCGGAGTGAGCCTAATTGTTCAAGTGTTTTTTTATATTCTCCAGACATAATAAAAATTATATCTCCAGGTTTTGAAGAAATTTTTTCAGAAATAACTCTTAAATCTGAATCTGAAAAAAATTTATCGAATGAAGATTTAAATGAGGCGTCATTATTATGTTTTATCCATAATAATCCTGAAGCTCCTATTTGAGGTCTCTTAACCCAATCAGTAATTTCATCAATTTCTTTTCTACTAAGATCAGATTTTCCTTCAACCTTTAAACAAACGCTTATTTCATTATTATCAAAAATTTGAAAGTTTTTACCCTTTACCTCATCTGAAATGTTATGAATTAAAAGTTCATATCTCAAGTCGGGTTTATCAGTCCCATATTTTTCTATTGCAGACTCATATGTCATTCTGTTAAAAGTTACATTGTCAGAACCTAAAAATTTTGAAAATATTCTTTTCATTAAACCTTCAAATTGTTGAAAAACATCCTCTTGATTAACAAACGACATTTCACAATCAATTTGAGTAAATTCAGGTTGCCTATCAGCTCTTAAATCCTCATCTCTAAAACATTTTACGATCTGATAATATTTATCAATACCACCTATCATTAGAAGCTGCTTAAAGATTTGAGGAGACTGAGGGAGAGCATAATAATGATTAGGATTTAACCTACTTGGAACAATAAAATCTCTTGCACCCTCTGGAGTTGACTTTATTAGACAAGGAGTTTCAACATCAATGAAATTGTTTTCAGATAAATAATTTCTTACCTCAAGAGATAAACTGTGTCTAAAAATTAAGTTTTCTTTGATTGGATCTCTTCGTATATCAAGATACCTATACTTCATCCTTAATTCTTCCCCTCCGTCTGATTCATTTTCTATTGTAAATGGTGGTGTTAAAGACTTGTTCAATATATTTATACTAGTAACTAAAATTTCAATTTCACCAGTATCAATATTTTCATTAATACTTTTTCTTTCAATTACTGAACCTTCAACTTCAATTACAAATTCCCTTCCAAGTTGACTGGCAGTGGTAAAAATCTCATCGTTAGATCTTTCTTTATCAAATACAAGTTGAGTAATACCATATCTGTCTCTTAAATCAACCCAAATTATAAACCCCTTTTCTCTAATTTTATTTACCCAGCCAGAAAGTTTTACTGTTTGACCTAGATTAGACTTTGTTAATTCACCGCAGTTATTAGTTCTATTCATAAATTATTATGTAAATATAACTAGATATTTTTTAGTTTAATTCTGGCAAGATGTATTATATAATACATAGATGGGACTATAATCAAAGTAAGAAAAGTTGCAAATGTTATTCCAAAAATTACGGTCCAAGCAAGAGGTCCCCAAAAAATAACATTATCTCCACCTAGGTAAACATTTGGATTCCAATTAGCAAAAAGAGAAAAGAAATCAATATTTAAACCAACTGCAAGTGGAATCAATCCAAAAATAGTTGTTATAGCAGTAAGTAAAACAGGTTTAAGTCTTGCTTTACCTGCTGTTTTAACAAGTTCCATTGCTGTCACCTTGTCAATTATTTCATCTTTTGACATATTTAAATCTATTTTCTTTCTATCAAATAATAGTTGAGTATAATCTATTAACACAACAGCATTATTTACAATAATTCCAGTAAGAGAAATTATCCCAAGCATAGTCATAAGTATGCTAAATGTCAAATTAAAAATTATTATACCCATGAATACTCCAGTAAAGCTTAACACAATTGATGCAAGAACAATAAATGGTTTTGATATTGAGTTAAATTGAAATACAAGTAATAAAATAATTAATGCTATTCCTGTTAAAAGAGCTCCTGATAAAAATTCTTGATTTTCAGATTGTTGTTTAATTTCTCCTGTAAATCTATATTCTACACCCTGTGGCGCTTCATATCCAGACAAAGCAATTTCAGCAGTATTAACAATCTCATTTGCATTCGATCCAGCAAGTATTGATGAATATAAAGTAACTACTCTTTGAAGATCAATATGTTTGATTGCACTAAATGATGTAATATTATTTTGATCAACAATCGATGCGATTGGAACCTCCTTTGTCTTACCAGTTGATTGGTCTCTAAAAACAATATTCTGATTAATAATAGAGTTTATATTATTTCTATATTCTTCATCTAACCTTACATTAATCTCATAATCTTCACCTCTCAACTTATATATTCCTGCTTTGGATCCAATTATTGAATTCCTAATTGTTTGTCCAACCAGTCCAGTAGGAATTCCCAGTTCACCAGCTTTTTCTCTATCTACATTAAATTCAAGACCGGGCTTACTCCTACTTACATCAATTTTTAGTTGTTCTATTCCCTCAATATTCTCCTGATTTAAATAATTCTTCATTGAAATTGCAGTTTCAATTAATTGTTCGTAATCCTCTCCGTAGATCTCAATGTTTACCGGGTATCCTCCTGGAGGTCCTTGAGAATCTTTTTCTACTGAAATAGCAATTCCTGGAAACTTTTCAATTAATTCAACTTGAATCTCCTTTCTTAATTCTTCACTTGACATTCCTCTTCTAAATTTGAATTCTCGCATTGTCATTGTAATCAAGGCTTTATGAGGAATTTCACCTGTACCACCAGCATCTGTCTCAGGATTTCCAGCACCCTCTCCTACTTGAGATATAGCAGACTCAACTAAAAAGTTATAGCCATTATCGATATACTTTGAGTCATTTACTACTTTGTAAATCTCTGATTCAATTAGCATTGAAGTTTCATTTGTTTTCTTAATATCTGTACCTTCAGGATACTCTAAATAAACGAGTATTTGTTGGGGTTCATTGTCAGGAAAAAATTCAACTTTAGGCGGAAATATAGCCATTAGTAAAATTGAAATAAAGAATAAAGAAATCGTTCCAAGCAAGAATAAATAAGGTCTAAATCCTGCAAGAGCAAATGATAGAAATTCGTTATATCTATTTTCCAATTTCACCAACAATGTATTTTGAAATTTTACAGCTGAGTTCTTAATAACATACTTGTAAGCCCAAAATAAAAAACATATAAACACAAGAAGTGATCCTATTGCTCTAGTGTCTTTAAATAATACAAAAACTATGGCAAGCCCTCCAAGAATATATGTCATTTTCATAAGATTTGTTCTACTAATTTCTCGCTCACTTAAATCCATAAAACTTGACACTAACATTGAATTGAAAAAAATAGCAACTATCAATGATGATCCTAGAATAGCAGAAAGTGTAATAGGGAAGTATATCATAAATTCACCAAGTGTTCCAGGCCAAGTGCCAAGAGGTATGAATGCAGCAATTGTAGTAGCTGTAGATACGATAATTGGAAGGGCAACTTCACCAATACCTAATTTTGCAGCTTGAACTCTTGATAAACCTTCTCTAGACATTAGTCTGTATATGTTCTCTACTACCACGATACCATTATCTACTAGAAGACCAAGACCCATTACTAGTCCAAATAAAACCATCCTATTTAAAGTGAATCCAAAAGCTGATAAAATTACTAGTGACATAAACATGGACATTGGAATTGCAAACCCAACAAAAAGGGCATTTCTAAGGCCAAGAAAAAATGTTAAAACAGTTACAACTAAAATTATTCCAAAGATTAAATTATTCATTAAATCATTAACTGAGTTAATTGTATACTCGGATTGATCATTTTGAATAACTACATCAAGATTTTCAGGTAAAAAGTTCTCTTTTGCTTCTTTTATAATTTTTTGAATTGAATTTGATGCAAAAATTGCATTTTCACCACCTCTTTTTACAACCTCAAGCATAACGGTCTTTTGGTCAAATGATCTAGTAAATGATGTTGCTTCTTTTTCCTTAAAACTAACCAATGCAACATCTTGAAGATAAACAGGACCATCGTCTCTTTTAACTATGAGTCTATTTAGTTCTTTTGGATCAGACACTTCTCCAATTATTTTTACATTCCTTCTTTGTCCATCTGAAATTAAACTACCTGCCGAAACTGTAATATTTTCCTGCGATATTGCATTTATAATATTACTAAAACTTGTTTTAGTAGCTTTCATTTGGTAGGGATTTACAGCAATTTCAACTTCAAAGTCCTGTATGCCTCTAACCTCTACAGTTTTAACTTCAGGTAGCCTTTCAATTCTAGTATCAAGATACTCTGCATATTCTTTTAATTCTTCAACCTTATAGTCTCCAACTAAACTGATATTTAGTACAGGGAATCTTTCAGCTATATCAAACTCAAAAATATTGGGATCAACTTTAGCATTATTAAAAGTTGGCCAATCGTCACCTACAGTTACATTATCTACTAAATCTTTTACTCTTAGCCTTGCAACTTCAGTAGGTATGTCATCATCAAATTCTATGTTTATAATTGAAATACCTTCACTTGATGTTGATTCAATCTCAATGAGCCCAATAACACCTTTAATTTCTTGTTCTAATGGGTCTGTTATTAACTTTTCAATTTCTTCAGCGTTGTTTCCAGGAAAAATAGTTGTTACAAAAATATTTGAGGAATTAATTTCTGGGAATAACTCTCGGGGCATAGTTTTGTATGCTGTAATACCTGAGACTAAAAAAATAGTCATTAAAACATAAATAATAGTCTTATTATTAATTGCCCAGCTTGAAAGAAAAAATTCTTTATTTTTTTTATCCATCCTAGTCTATAAGCTTTACTCTTTGGGAATCCTCTACACTATATGCTCCTTCTAAAACGACTATGTCTCCTAAATTAAGACCCTCTATAACTTCAACTTTGTCTTCACTCTTATTTCCAAGTATGATATATTGCTTAGAGGTCAGATAAACTCCATCTTTGTTGTCCTCATTCATTACATAGACAAAATTTTTGCCAAGAGCATCTTCTCTAACAATTCTTAGTGGAATTACTATAGCATCATTTTTTTTGTATATGTTAATTTTGATTTTAGCATCAAGGTTTTGCTTAATTCTATTATCAAAGTTCTCCATAGGGACTTCAATTCTAAATGTCCTATTACTTGGATTTATAAAGTTACCTGTTTGATTGACTAAGGACTCTATTTCCATATTCAATAGTGGTATCTTAACAATTGCTTCAGTGCCCTCATTAATAAATGAGATATATTTTTCAGAAACGAAAGACTCTGCGTAAATTCTATCTAGATTTACCAATCTAAGAATCTGGGAAACACCTGGTATTAAATTAGATCCAACATTAGAAATAATCTCATCTATTTCTCCACTAAACGGAGCATATATTTTTGTTTTTGAAAGTCTATCTTTCATTTGCTCAACAATTTTTATGCTTGCTTCATAATCTGTTTTACTTTTTAAATATTGCATTTCAGAGCCAATATTTTTATCCCATAATCTTTTAGTTCTTTCAAAATTCTCCTTAGCAAAATCAGCTTGGATAATCATCTGTTCATATTGTTCATTAAGACCTGAATCATTGATTTCAGCTAAAAGCTGGCCTTTTATTACTTTTTGACCCTCGCGAACCAATACTTTTTCTAGCGTACCTTGAAACTCGGGAAGTATAATTACATTTTTTCTAGTTTTTAGGTTTGCCTGTGCTTCGATATAAGTATTAAAAACAGTCTGTTGAATTTCATATTTTGATACAAGTGTAAGTCTTTCATTTTCATCTAATAATGAAATTCCATTATTTATCTCGTTAAGTTCAACCTTCATAGTGTTCATTGCATCAACGTATTCTTTCTTTCTTTTTTTAAGTTCGTCTAGATTTCCTGATTCAATTAATGACTCAATTGATGCATTTCTAGAAGAGTTACATCCACTTATTATTATGATTAGTAAAAGGGTAAAAATTTTATTCATGATTAATTGTTGTATAATGTTTCTAATTCTGTTTTAACCGATATAATTTCTAAAACTGAATTCAAATATTTTTGTTGAGAATCCAATAGTTGGAGTTGAGCCTGCCTAAGTTCAAAAGATGTTACTAAACCTTCAAAAAACTTTATAGAGTTCTTCTCTTCAATTGACATTGATAATATCATATTTTTTTCATTAACACTAAGGGATTCAACAGCAAGTTGATAATCGTTCAATTTTTGTTGGACTTCTGCAAATGTCTTCTCTTTTTGCTCCTCAAGATTTGTTGCGGCCTGATCCATTGCAATTTTAGCTTTTTGGGATGATACATTTAACTTATTCGCATTAGTAAGGGGGAGTTCAAACTTTACTCCAAAAACAGATGATCCAAACCAATTCTGTGCTTTGTTGGTAAAATCAAATTCATTGTTATATCCTGTGTAAGTTCCACTTATAAAACCTGAAAGTTTTGGAAGTTGCTTAGATTTTTCCAGTCTGTATTCTATTTTTTTGGTATCAAATAAATTTTGGGAAATCTTTACATCAATATTTTTATCAGTGCTAAAACTTTCTATTGAATTTGCAAAAATTATATTTTTTGCAATAAAATCATTAATTGAAGTTGTTAGTATTAACTCATCTTCTAGGTTTATTCCTAAAATTAATTTTAATAAATTAAGTTGGTTTTCCTGAGTTTTTTTTGTTTGAAGAAGTGAAAGTTCAGCTTGAGCTAGGGTTATTTTAATTTGCTCAACATTTTCAACTTCTTCAAAACCATTTTCATATAACTGTGTTATTTCAAACAAATCTTTTTTGAAGTTTTCCAAGTTATTTTCCAATAAGACTATTCCTTCATTAAGAGTTACTACTAAACTATATAGTTTGACTATTGACTCTCTTACTTGAAGAAAGGTTTTTTCATAAAAGTTTTCAGATCCAGCTAAATAGATTTTACTATAGTCTAGTCCAACTAACCATGAGCCATCAAAAAGTAATTGCTCCATTCTAACTGAGCCAATTGCAGACTGTTCAGTTCCGAATTGAATCTCAGAAAAATCTCCTTTTTCACCTCCAAAAAATTCAGCTGGTATAAGTGATGTTTGAAGCTCAAGATTATTCAAGTAATTTAATTCCAACGAAACATTTGGAAGTCCGATTGCAATTGTCTTCCATCTCTCTTTGAATGCCATTTGAATCTCTCTTTCAGCATTTTTTAAATTTCTATTATTTTCAATACCGTATTCAACTGCCTCTTCTAAACTTAAGCTTAGTAAGTTATCTTGAGCCAACACTGTTGAGCTAAAAAATATTATTAATAATAGTTTTCTCATTTTTTTATCATTTGAATTATCCAAGCTGGAATTAATTTTTTTCTTTCGGTCATCATTATGTTAAAATCCTTTTTGGAGAGATTTTCAATCTTCATAATTATTGGACTACACATAAATGGAAAAACAATTACACTTAAAACATTAGTCACAAAATGAATGGGATCAACCTTTCTATAAATACCTTTTTTTATCCCCTCTTGATATTGAGCTACAAAATTTGACTTCATTATCATTTTTGTTGTAGGCATTTTTAAGAAAGATGTAGGGTTATTTTTTAATTCATTTAAAACAAAAGTTGGAAGTAAAGGCTCAGCAATAATCATATCTATATATTTTTCAGAACATAGTTTTAGTTTTTGTTCAAGTGAAGTCTTCTCATCATTATAAACTTCAACCATTTTACTAAGAAATTCATATAAGGTCTCAAACATTATTATTTCGAATAACCTTCTCTTACTTCTGAAATAATAATTTAACATTGCTAGATTGATATCAGATTCTCTAGCAATATCCCTAGTGGTAGTTGCGCTATATCCTTTTTTTAAAAAAAGTGATTTAGCAGCATCTTTAATTTTAATTTCTGTATTTGAATAATTATTGTCCACAATATTATTGGAGCACAAAATAAACTTAAACATATGAACTAAACAAATGATTAATAAAAAATTAACAATTAATTAAATAGTATATTTATTATTGTATTTCATTAATGAAAGATTTGATTACAAATTTTGAAAGTTTTCTAAAATCAGAATTGCTTCACTCTGATCCAACAAATCTGTATCAGCCCGTTAAATACATTCTTGAATCTGGAGGTAAAAGACTAAGGCCTATAATTACTATGAGTGTTTCTGATATTTTATCACATGATTCAATAAAAGCTCTACCCGCATCTGCTTCTCTTGAGATATTTCACAATTTTACTTTGGCCCATGACGATATAATGGATAACTCATTAATGCGAAGGGGTAAAAAAACTATCCACACAAAATGGGATATAAATACAGGAATTTTATCCGGAGACGTAATGCTAATAATGTCTTACGAGTTTCTAAAAAAATATGATGACTTAATATATTTAGAATTATCTAAACAGCTTATCGAGACTTCAAGACTTTTGTGTGAGGGTCAGCAATATGATATTGATTTTTCTAGTCAAAATCTTGTAGATGAAGAAAAATATTTTGAGATGATTCAAAATAAAACAGCTGAACTTATTGCTTGTGCATACAAATTTGGAGGTATCGTTTCAAACACAAAAGATGTAAACAAGCAAATATTGTATGAAGTAGGATTAAATCTTGGAATTGCTTTTCAGTTAGAGGATGATTTCCTCGACTGCTTTGGCGATGAAAAAAAATTTGGAAAAAGAATTGGAGGAGATATTATTGAAAAAAAGAAGACATTACTATATATACATACAATTAAAAATTTAAGTAAAAACCAAAGAGAAGAATTTGAAAAGGTGTTTTACTCTGATGAGTTAAGTGAAGAGTTAAAGATTAGTACAATTAAAACTTTCTATGAAGATTCTGGATCTGTTGATTATCTTAAGCAAAAAGTAAAAGAATATTCAAATAAAGCTTCTAAAAATATAAATCAACTAGAAATTGATACAAACAAAAAGGATAAGATACTTAATTTTTCAAGAAATCTTTTAGATAGACAGATTTAACCCTCTTTATCAGAGACTTTACAAAAGTCATAATATTTACTGATACAAAAATTCTAATCTCTTCAAAAATATTCGTTTTCTCACCAAGAAATTTAAAAAGTAATAGCGGGTCATTATTTCTAAATAGATCAGAAAAAACCCGACTTCCTTTTCCTTTTGAATCAACAAGTACATCTAAAAATAAAACATCATAATACCAAAATCTGCTCTTAAATCTTAGTTTTGATAATGGCTTATCTTCTTTTATAAATTTAAGAATCATATCAATTTTTTCAATTGAGTTTTTAATAGTATAACCAGTGCTTGGTTTTGTCCAACCACCAGAAGTTCCAATTTTGACAAAACTATCTGTATTTGCATTAAAAAAAGGGTAACAAGTCATAGGAATTAATCCCTTTTCTTTCTCCGATATTTCATATTTTGTAATTCCCTCTCTATCAAGATACTTTTTTATCTCTTTTTCATAATCTGAATTCTTCATTACTTCACCACCAAAATAAGTATATTCGAAAAGAGCACTTTTTTTAGAAAAGGGTAATACATACATAAACCTAATTTCTTGGTGTTGGTCAACACTAAAATCCATAAATCTTATTTTATCTTCATCAAAAAAATCTTCTTGGGTTTCAATTGTCCATCCAAGAAAGTGCTGCTTTATAAGTGGGTATTTCTTGAAATCAAATTCTTCTGGATTGTAAATACTTGAAAAAGCAATTGAACATTGAAAACTTCCTTTATCAGTTTCAATATAATTTATATCGGATTCCTGAATAATATTATTAACACTAGCATTCAAATAAGTAAAATTTGAAGCTTTATCAATTTTTTTTTTCATAAATGCATAGAACTTATCAGACCTCACCATTTTGTATTTGTATGGATCAAGATTGAACGAGCTAGTAAATTCAGAGTCTTTAAATTCTGCTCTTTCCCATGATTTATGAACTATTTTATCAAGTATACTTATCTGGTTATCCCAAAAACTAAATGTTTTGTCATTCTCAATTTTTGGTTCTTTTTCAATTATTAAAACACTTTTGTTATTGAAAAAATTGTCAGAAATTAACGAATGAGATAGAAGTAGACCAGTAGCTCCGCCTCCACAAATTATATAATCAAATTTTTCATCAATCTTCATCCGTTATAGAAGCTAATTATTATTTTTGCAGACAAATAGAATAAACAATATACAAATATGGATCAAATAATTGAATTTTTCTCATCTATTGACCCTGTATTAGGTGCATTATATGCAACATTATTTACATGGGGTGTAACTGCTCTAGGTGCATCCTCTGTATTCTTGTTTAAGTCAATGAGCAGAATGGCATTAGATGGTATGCTTGGCTTTACTGGTGGTGTTATGGTAGCAGCTAGTTTTTGGAGCCTACTTTCTCCAGCAATTGAAATGAGTGCTGGTGAGGGGTTTGTTAAGGTTATGCCTTCTGCAATTGGATTTGGTCTAGGAGCATTATTCATATTTGGGATTGACAAAGTTTTACCTCATTTACATATTAATTTTAAAGAAGAAGATGCAGAGGGAATCAAAACCCCATGGAGAAGGACAACTCTTTTAACTTTAGCAATTACTTTACATAATATTCCTGAGGGTCTTGCTGTAGGTGTCCTGTTTGGTGGAGTAGCTGCTGGAATTCCAGAGGCATCTGTTGCAGGTGCTGTAGTTCTTGCTTTTGGAATTGGTCTACAAAACTTTCCAGAAGGTATAGCAGTGGCAATGCCATTAAGAAGGTCAGGAATTAGTAGATTTAAAAGTTTCTGGTACGGTCAGTTATCCGCTATTGTTGAGCCAATAGCAGGTGTTATAGGCGCATTAGCAGTCACTTTCTTTACACCAATTTTACCCTATGCATTAGCATTTGCTGCAGGAGCTATGATATTTGTTGTAGTTGAGGAAGTGATCCCTGAAACTCAGCTTGATAAATATACCGATGTTGCAACCTTAGGATTTATTGGTGGATTTATTATAATGATGATTCTTGATGTTGCTCTTGGTTAACCCTCATTTTTAAATGCGTCCCATCCTGAACTTGTAAGATTTATTTTTTGACCTAAACTTGTTATCATACAATTATCATTTTTTTTATTCAAACTTGAACCAATAATTGTTAAATAGTCGGAACTTTCTATTTTTTTTTTAAATCTTTTAGGTACAGTAAATAATAATTCATAATCTTCACCACCATTTAATGCAGCAATTGTTGGACTAATTTTAAACTCCTCACAAACTTTTTTGGTTTCATCTGAAATAGGTATTTTATCTTCATAAATATGAAAAGATAAACCTGAATTGTCTGAGAGATGGTTGATTTCAGATGATAGACCATCACTAATATCGATCATAGAGGTAGGATTTATATTCATCTCTTTTAGATGATTAAGAATATCTACTCTTGCCTCAGGTTTTAGCTGTCTCTCGATACAATAACTGTAGCTAGAAAGGTCTGGTTGAGATTTAGGATTAACCTCAAAAACTTTTTTTTCTCTCTCGAGTACTTGCAGCCCCATATATGCAGATCCAAGGTCGCCAGAAACTACAAGTAAATCATTTTCATTAGCTCCTTTTCTCAATGTAATCTTTTCACTGTTGGTATTACCAATACATGTAACAGATATCATTAACCCTTTATTCGAGGAAGTTGTATCTCCTCCAATTAAGTCAACACTATAATATGAACAAGCATGTTTAATACCATCATAAATTTCTTCAATAGCATCAATTTTGAATCTGTTTGAGACAGCTATGGAGACTAATACATGAGAGGGTTTCACATTCATAGAAATTATATCAGAAATATTAACCACTACACTTTTGTATCCAAGATGTTTTAAAGGCACATATGATAAGTCAAAATGAACATTCTCAACTAAAATATCTTGAGATATGGCTAAGTTGTATTTTTCAAACCTTAAAATTGCAGCATCGTCCCCAATATCAACTTTAGTAGAACTATTCTTATTTTTAAAAGATTTTGTTATTCTTTGAATTAATTCTTTTTCGCTAATACTTTGAATATCATTTGAACCATTTTCTTCTATGTTATCCATAATTCAAAATTAACGTAATTGGATCATTTATTTTATCTATAATTCATAACATAATTATAGATTTATTAACACTTAAAAATATTTAAAAAACCTTGATTTAATTGTATATTTGCGAATATTTAAAGGTTATTTATGGCTTATACAGAGGAAGAATTAAAGAAACAACTTGAAACTAAAGAATATGAATATGGTTTCTATACAGATATAGATTCTGAGACATTTCCTGTAGGACTTAGTGAAGAAATTGTAATTGCTATTTCAAAGAAAAAGAATGAACCTAAATGGATGACAGATTGGAGATTGGACGCATTTAAAATATGGAAAGGAATGAAAAAACCTTCATGGTCAAATCTCAAGTATAATGAGCCTGATTATCAAGCGATTTCTTATTATTCGGCACCTAAGAAAAAGCCAAATCTCAAATCTTTAGATGAAGTTGACCCAGAGCTTTTAAAAACATTCAATAAACTCGGAATTTCAATTGACGAACAAAAAAGATTAAGTGGAGTTGCTATGGATGTTGTGGTTGACTCTGTTTCAGTCGCCACTTCATTTAAAGATACATTAGAAGAAAAAGGAATAATTTTTTGCTCTATTTCAGATGCTATAAAGAACCACCCTAAGCTTGTAAGAAAGTATATTGGTACTGTTATTCCTAAAAGAGATAATTATTTTGCAGCACTTAATTCTGCAGTTTTTTCTGACGGATCATTTTGTTACATACCCAAAGGAGTAAAGTGTCCAATGGAATTATCAACTTACTTTAGAATCAATCAAGCTGGTACCGGACAATTTGAAAGGACTTTGTTAATAGCTGATGAATCAAGTTATGTAAGTTACCTTGAAGGATGTACTGCCCCTTCAAGAGATGAAAATCAACTTCATGCTGCTGTTGTAGAATTAATTGCTTTAGATGACGCAGAGATAAAGTATTCAACTGTTCAAAATTGGTTTCCTGGGGATAAAGATGGAAACGGTGGAGTATTCAATTTTGTTACTAAAAGAGGTATTTGCCACGATAGATCAAAAATTTCTTGGACACAGGTAGAAACTGGCTCAGCTGTAACATGGAAATATCCATCATGTGTTCTTAAAGGAAATGATTCAATTGGTGAATTTTATTCTATAGCTGTTACAAATAATTTTCAACAGGCTGATACTGGAACAAAAATGATTCACATTGGTAAGAATACAAAAAGTACAATTATCTCGAAAGGAGTTTCAGCAGGAAAATCACAAAATAGCTATAGAGGACTAGTAAAAATATCACCCATGGCAGAAAATGCAAGAAATTTTTCACAATGTGACTCGTTATTGATGGGCAACGAATGTGGAGCTCATACTTTTCCATACATTGAAGCTCAAAATAAATCTGCACAGATTGAGCATGAAGCTTCTACTAGTAAAATTGGTGAGGATCAAATTTTTTATTGTAATCAAAGGGGTATTGACACAGAGAAGGCTATTGCTTTAATTGTCAATGGATTTAGCAAAGAAGTTTTAAATAAACTCCCGATGGAGTTTGCTGTTGAGGCCCAAAAATTATTAGAGATATCTTTAGAAGGATCGGTTGGTTAAAAAATATATATGTTAGAAATAGAAAATTTACACTGTAAAATAGACGGAAAGACAATTCTCAAAGGAATAAACCTAAAAATTAAAAAGGGTGAGATACATGCCATAATGGGTCCTAATGGATCTGGAAAAAGTACCCTTGCAAATGTGATTTCCGGACATGAAGATTATGAGGTTACAAAAGGGTCAATTTATTTCGATAATAAGGAAATAAATGAACTTGGCGTTGATGAGAGAGCTCATGAAGGTATATTTATGTCATTTCAATATCCTGTTGAAATTCCTGGTGTAACAGTAACAAACTTTATTAAGACTGCAATTAACGAAACTAGAAAATCTCAAGGACTTGATGATATGTCATCTAGTGAGATGTTAAAAAAAATTAGAGAGAAAGCAAATCTACTTGATATGGACTCAAATTTTTTATCAAGGTCATTGAATGAAGGTTTTTCTGGTGGAGAAAAAAAAAGAAATGAAATCTTTCAAATGGCAATGATGGAGCCCAAATTGGCAGTTCTTGACGAAACTGATTCTGGATTAGATATTGATGCTTTAAAGATAGTTGCAAATGGTGTTGTTAAGTGTAGTAACGATGATAACTCTGTACTAGTTATTACACATTATCAAAGACTTTTAGATTACATTGTTCCAGATAAAGTTCACGTTATTATGGATGGTAAAGTAGTTAAATCAGGAAATAAAGATCTTGCAAAAAAAATTGAAGTAGTTGGATATGATTGGTTGAAAAATTAATTAATTATGAGCTTTCAAGATAAATTATTGGATTCTTTTATTGCTTTTGAACAAGTCATAGATATTGATAATCCGATCCACACTTATAGAAAAAATGCCTTAAATAGATTTGAAAGTGAAGGCTTCCCAACAAAAAAAGATGAGCTATGGAAGTATACGTCCTTAAAGTCAATTATACAAAAAGATTATAGTTTATCTGTAAAAAGCAATCCAAATGTTGGACTAAAGGATATAAAAAAATATTCAATTAATGATATTGATTCATTTAAAATAGTTTTTGTTGATGGTGTTTTTAACCCATTCTTATCAAATACAACGCATGATGGCATGGATGTATGCGTATTGTCTGCTGCTATATCAAAAAATAAGTATAAAAAAACTATAAATAAATACTTTAATAAAATAGTTCCAGATGACCAAAGTTTAGCTTCATTAAATACTTCATACACTCAAGAAGGAGCCTATATTCATATACCAAAATCTGTTTTACCAGAGGATCCTATTCAGATATTACATTTTTCTTCAGGGAAGAATAAACCTTTATGGCTTCAGCCAAGAAATGTAATTATTGTTGAAGAAAATGCCAGAGTTGAAATAATAGAAAGACATCAAAGTTTAAGAACACATCATGGTGTAACTAACTCGCTAACTGAGATATATGCTGAAAAGAACTCATTTATTGATTATTATAAAATTCAGAATGATTTAGAAACTTCCAATTTAATTGATAATACATTTATTGATCAAAAAAGGGACAGTAATGTCAGGGTCCATACTTTTTCCTTTGGTGGAAAATTAACTAGAAACAATTTAAATTTCTATCACAAAGGTGAGAATATTCAATCTACGTTAAAAGGCCTAACGATTCTTGAAGGGGATCAGCATGTAGATCATAATACACTTGTGAACCATGCTCAACCAAATTGTGAAAGCCATCAAGATTATAAGGGAATTTTTTCTGAAAGATCTGTTGGTGTTTTTAATGGAAAGATACTTGTTGATCAAATTGCACAAAAAACAAATGCATTTCAGCAGAACAATAATATTTTAATTGACAATAAAGCTAAGGTTAATTCAAAACCTCAATTAGAAATATTTGCAGATGATGTTAAGTGTTCTCATGGATGTACAATTGGACAGCTTGACAAAGAAGCACTTTTTTACCTTAAATCTAGAGGTATTCCAGAGAAAGAAGCAATTGCTTTGCTTACCTATGGATTTGCAAATAGTATTCTTAAAAGTGTGAATATTCCTAGTTTAAAGAAAAGAATTAACTCATTAATCTCAAAAAAGCTAGGTGTTGACTTGGGCTTTGACTTATAAATGTTAGATGTATATAAAATAAGGAAAGACTTTCCAATACTTGGTAAAAAGGTCAATAATACTGACCTAATTTACTTTGATAATGCTGCTACATCTCAAACTCCAAATCAAGTTATTGATGCAATTTCAAATTATTACAAAGAAACTAATTCTAATATTCACAGAGGCCTACATTCTCTTAGTGCAGATGCTACAAATAAATATGAAAATTCCAGATCAATTATAAAAAATCATTTCGGAGCTGCTTATGAACATGAAATAATTTTTACCTCAGGAACTACTCATGGTATTAACATTATTTCCTCAGGTCTCGAAAAGTCAATTTCTTCAAAAGATGAATTAATTGTCTCAGAAATGGAGCATCATTCAAATATTGTCCCCTGGCAAATGTTATGTGAAAAAACAGGATCAAAATTAAAAGTAATACCAATTAATGATGATGGAACTCTTGACATGGACGAATATAAGTCATTGCTTACTCCTAAAGTAAAATTTGTTTTTATTAATCATGTATCAAATACTTTAGGTATTGTGAATCCAATTAAAGAAATTATTGATTTAGCTCATAAGAATGGTAGTAAAGTCTTAGTTGATGGTGCTCAAGGTGCAGCACATTTTAAAATTAATCTACAGGAACTTGATGTAGATTACTATGTTGCGTCAGCTCACAAATTATGCGGACCAACTGGTGTTGGATTTTTATATGGAAAATCTGAATTATTAAACTCACTTCCACCTTATCAAGGAGGAGGTGAAATGATATCCAATGTTACTTTTGATAAAACCGAGTATGCAGATCTTCCGCATAAATTTGAGGCTGGAACTCCAAATATTGCAGGAGTTATTGGTTTTAGCGCAGCTATAGACTATATGAACTCAATTGGCTTTAACAATATAGAAGTGTATGAAAAAGAATTGTTAGATTATGCTACTGAAAAACTTAAAAAAATTGATAGTATTAAAATATATGGAGACATAAATAATAAAATATCTGTTATATCTTTTAATATAGGAAATCATCATCCATCAGATATTGGTTCTATTCTTGATCAATATGGAATTGCTGTCAGAACGGGACAACATTGTACTCAACCAATTATGGATCATTTTAATATTCCGGGAACTGTGAGAGCCTCCTTTTCTTTTTATAACACAAAGAGTGAAATTGATTTATTTATTGATGCTGTAAAAAAGGCATCAAAAATGTTGGGATAATTCATTAATTTTAATTGTGCAAACAATTCAAGAAATACAAAATCAAATAATTGATGAATTTAATTTTTTTGAAGATTGGTCAGAAAAATATCAATACCTAATTGATTTAGGAAAAAATCTTCCAGAATTTGATAAAAAGTCAAGGATAGACTCTAACCTAATTAAAGGATGCCAAAGTAAAGTATGGTTGAATTCATCATTTAAAAATGACATTGTTATATTTGAGGCAGACAGCGATGCAATTATATCTAAAGGAATAATCTCTCTTTTAATAAGAGTTTTTTCTGGTCAAAATCCAGAGGATATCCTATCAGCAAAAATTGATTTTATTGAAAAAATTGGCCTTAATACACATCTCTCTCAGACTAGAGCAAATGGCTTGTTAGCTATGATCAAACAAATAAAAATATATGCATTAGCATACCAATCAAAAAAGTAAAATATGTCAGATAATAAAATTAACCCTCAAGATCTTGGTGAAAAAATTGTTAGAGAATTAAAGTCAATTTTTGATCCTGAAATCCCAGTTGATATTTATGAACTAGGATTAATTTATGATGTTTTAGTAAATGAAGATTATGAAGTTAAGATCCTAATGACTCTTACCTCTCCAAACTGTCCAGTTGCCGAATCTCTTCCACAAGAAGTTGAAGAAAAAATCAGATCAATTGATGAAGTGAAAACTGCTGAGGTTGAAATTACTTTTGATCCTCCGTGGACAAAAGATTTGATGAGTGAAGAAGCAAAATTAGAACTTGGATTTTTATAATAATCAATGAAAAAAGCTCTACTAATTTTTGCTTTAACTTTATGTGTAAATCTATATTCACAGGAACTATCTGTAAAAGACTCACTATGGACGAAAAGTGGAAATATTGCATTACTACTTAATCAAACCGGATATAGTGATTGGGTAGGTGGAGGAACAAATAATTTTTCAGGCACTTTAAAATTTGATTATGAATGGGAATTTGAAAATAAAGGTTGGAATTGGTTAACTAATTTTGATTTAGCCTATGGTCTTGCAAAGTTTAAAAATGCACCATTTGCTAGAAAAATTGACGATAGAATACTACTTCAATCTATTATTGGAAAAGAATTCTCAAAGAACTTGTCATTCTCGGCTTTTTTTAATTTAACATCTCAATTAGGAAGAGGGTATAAGTATAAAAAAGATTCTAATAATAATGAGATTAGAGAACTAACAACTCAAATCTTTTCTCCAGCATATTTTCAATTAGGATCTGGATTCTTATGGAAGAAAAGTGAAAAACTTTGGTTAAATTACTCTCCAATTGCATCTAGATTAATTATAGTCAATAAAAAGTTTACAGAGACACTTACTGGTAATGAGAAATATTTTGGAGTCGATAAAAATAAATCCTCCAGATATGAACTTGGAGCTAATTTAACATTCCACTCAGAAGGCACTCTTTTTGAAAACGTAAATTATAGACAAGATCTTAAATTATTCTCAAATTATTTAGAAGATGCTGCAAATATAGACTTAGACTATCTCATGCAAATAGATTTTGATATAAACCCATTATTATCAACTCAATTAATTTTTCAAATGATATATGATGATAACGCAATTTCCAGATTACAAGTTAGAGAAGTATTTGGTATTGGAGCTCAACTAAAATTAAATTAGGTTGACTAATAAACTAAAGATTCTAATTATTACTTACTATTGGCCACCTGCAGGCGGATCTGGTGTACAAAGGTGGATGTATTTCTCGAAATATCTAAAAAAAATGGGAAATAGTCCTATCGTAATTACAGTAAAATCTAATTATGCATCATATAATTTAAGAGATAATTCACTTCTGAAAGAAATTGAAGATATAGAGACATATGAAACCAAAAGTTTTGATTTTTTAAAACTCTATTCATATATAAAGTCAGGAAATTTTACTAGTAATATTCCACAATCATTTATTCCATATGACTCTATTTTTGATAAAATTACATCATTTTTAAGACTTAACTTCTTTATACCAGATTCTCGGATTGGATGGAATAAGTATGCATATAGAAAAGCAGAAGAAATAATTAAAAATCAAAAAATTGATTGTATAATTACAACTGGGCCCCCTCATTCCAGCCATTTAATAGGATTAAAAATTAAGAAAAAATATAAACTAAAATGGGTAGTTGATTTAAGGGATCCATGGACTGAGATATTTTATTTAAAAAATAGATTTAGATTTAATTTTTCAAAAAAAATAAATAGTAAGCTTGAGTCAAATGTATTAGAGGGATCTGACGCAATCATTACTACCGTTGGTGAAAGATTTCATAAAATATTGTCAGATAAAATATCTAACAAAAACAAAATATTTAAAATTTATAATGGATATGATAAATCAGTTTTTGATAGGATTCAACCTGCCAAGATTGATGGATTCAATATTGTATTTACAGGGGTTTTATCAAAAAACCATAATTACGATATCTTTAATGATGCTTTAGAACTAATCAATCCAAAAAAAAATAATTATAAAATAAGACTAATTTTAGCTGGAAGTATTGATAAAGAGGTAAAAGATCTTTTCTCTAAAAATATTCATATAAATTCTAAAGGTTATGTAAGTCATGATGAAGCAATTGGATTAATAAAATCCTCTAATATATTAGTAAACTTTACATACAAAAACACCGAGGAGACTGATATGTTATCTGGTAAATTAATAGAGTATTTGGCTACCGGTTCACCAATAATTAATTTTTCAGAACATGCTGAGGAATCTAAACTTATTTTAAGTCTCTCAAAAAAATCATTTAATGCAGATTATTCATCCGGTAATAGAGTTGCTGAGTTTATAATTAAAGAATATGAAAGCTGGATGAATGGTAATTATAAAAAACAAAATTTAAATAATTTAGAATTCTTGACAAGAGAAAAACTTACAAAAAATCTCATAGATATTATCAATAAAATTAAATCTTAGAATCGAAAAAATTAATTACCTCTTTCGGAACTAGATGATCAATTTTTTTATTTTGTTTCAATAGGGATCTTATACGACTACTGGATATTTTAATCTTAGGCGCATCTACCAATTTGATATTCTCATTTTTTAATATCTCACCTGGAATCTTATGATAAGTATCTCGAGGGTAAACATATACTTCAGCAATTTCAATAATTCTTTCGTAATCTTTCCATTTCTTGAAACCTACAAGATTATCCTCTCCAATCAATAGGATTAAATTATTGTATTTATGAATTTTTTTAAATTCTTTTAATGTATCAATTGTAAAATTAGGCTTAGACATTTTAAACTCAATATCGGAGACTTTAACATTTCTAAACTTCTTAAAAATAGTTTTAGCTAGTTCAAGTCTATCTATATCATTAATAAAAGTATCTTCAATTTTAAATGGACTTTGAGGGCTAATTACTACAAGGACTTGATCTAATTCTGGCAGATCTGAAAAATACTTAGCTAATGTAACATGACCATTATGAATTGGATTGAAAGTTCCAAGATACAAACCTACATTACTCATTCTCTATAAATTCATTTACAAGATTTGATGCTATTTTTTTTGATTCTTCAAGATCATTATTAATTATGATTTTATCAAATTTTGATGCAAAATCTAGCTCTAATTCGGCTTTTTTAATCCTTCTATTAATTTCATCATCTGAAATATCTCCTCTTGAAATTAATCTTTTCCTCAAAGTTTCAATACTTGGTGGCATAACAAAAATAGATAATGTATTATGAGGATACATTTTCTTAATATTAAAACCTCCTACAACATCAATATCAAAAAGTGCAATTTTATTATTTGCCCATATGTTTTCAACTTCAGATTTAAGAGTTCCATAATGAACCCCCCCATAAACTTCTTCAAATTCAATAAACTCATTGTTCTCAATTTTCTTTTTGAACTCGCTATTTGATAAAAAGTGATAATCAGCTCCATCTTTTTCGTTCCCTCTGGGTGATCTGGATGTAGCTGATATTGAAAAATTTGTATTACTAAATTGAGATAAAATATGTTTCACAAGCGTAGTTTTTCCTGCTCCTGATGGAGCTGAAAAAACAATAAGCTTATTTCTATTCATCTATAGTTCGTTATAAGGATAATATTTTGAAATTATAGATATTAATATAATTTTCGAATTTTGATATTTCTAAATCTTACGTCACTTCCGTGGTCTTGAAGACCGATTTTACCAGATTTAAAAGCACCAAAAGCTAAAAATTCTTCGTTAGAACCAGCCTTTGTTGTGTAGTATTCTTTATACCTAAACTTAGACTTTGATACAAGATTATCCCACTCTGGACCGGATAGAGGAAATGAAAAAGCAAATTCACCATTTAATTGTGCTGTACCTAAATTATTCTGATGATCAATTGTTAAAATTAAGTGATTCCACTCTCCGTGATTCTTTACTTCAAGGGCTTTGTTTTCTGTACTAACTAAATCATATAAAGATGGGCTTTTATGAAGTCTAGTTGAGGTAAAGAAATTTTTATTGTCTAATATTTGTATTTCAGGACCAGTCATAAATGCTTCGTCAAAATCGGGGAGTTCTTGGACGCCATAAAATATTCCACTATTCCCACCTTTTGATATGTTCCATTCAATGGATAGTTCAAAATTTGAATATTCATTATCAGTTACAATATCTTGTTTGCTATCTCTGTTATTTGTAAAAATAAGTTCACCGTTACTAATTGACCATTGGCTGCCTACAGATTCACCATTATATTGGTGCCACCCATTGAAAGACTTTCCATCAAAAATATATGTCCATTCACTATTCTGCGAAAAACAAAAGCTTGAAATTAATATTAGAGATGTAATGAACAGTTTTTTCATGACTATAAACCTAACATATTTTTTAAATCTTCTTCATTGGTATCACCTCCTGCAAAATCATCAAATTTTTTATTGGTAGAATTTATAATTAAGTCGTTTATAAATTTTGAACCTTCTATAGCTCCTTGTTCAGGACTTTTGATACAACATTCCCATTCCATAACCGCCCATACATCACATCCGTACTGTGTTAGTTTTGAAAATATTGTTTTGAAATCAATCTGCCCATCTCCCAAAGATCTATATCTACCTGCTCTATCAGCCCAATCTAAATATCCACCAAATGCTCCTTTTTTACCTGTTGGATTAAATTCAGCATCTTTAACGTGAAATGATTTAATAAATTCATGATAATGATCAATATATGTTATATAATCAAGTTGTTGAAGAATAAAATGGCTTGGATCATAGAGTATATTTACTCTCTTATGATTTTTAGTTGCTTTAAGAAATCTTTCAAAGGTAATTCCATCATGAAGGTCTTCTCCAGGATGAATTTCATAACATATATCTACTCCATTCTCATCAAATACATCTAGAATTGGAAGCCATCTTTTAGCAAGCTCTTCAAATCCCATTTTAACTAATCCTTTTGGAGCCTGTGGCCATGGATGCCAAGTATGCCACAATAATGCGCCTGAAAAAGTAGCGTGTGCTTTCAAGCCAAGTCTTCTACTAGCAACTGCTGCTTTTTTTACAGTGTCAATTGCCCACTCAGTTCTTCCTTTAGGATTCTTCTTTAGTTTATCAGGAGCAAAATTATCAAACATCAGATCATATGCAGGATGAACTGCTACTAATTGACCTTGAAGATGAGTAGACAATTCTGTAATTTCTAATCCATAGGATCCTACTTTACCAATCAGTTCATCACAATAATCTTGACTTTCAGCAGCTTTATCTAAATCAATTAAAAAACTCTCCCATGTTGGTATTTGAATTCCTTTATATCCAAGATCAGCAGCCCATTTACACATCCCGTCAAGAGAATTAAATGGAGCTTTTTTATCTACAAACTGAGCTAAGAAAACTGCAGGACCTTTTATTGTTTTCATTATAAAATCAATTTAATTTAACCCAAATATTACCTTTTTTATGAGATTCAATAGCTTTCTCAATAAAAATCATACCTCTTAATCCATCATTTAAAGAAGGGTATTCACCATCAAATTCTATTGTTCCATTTATCTCTCTAGCAACTCCATTATAAATATTTGCCATTGAATCAAACATTCCTTCAGGATGACCTGGAGGTAATTTAGTTGAAATTTTAGCAAAATTTGAATTATAATCATGTCCTGGCTTTAATATTCTTAATGGCTTTGATTCACTTAAATGATATAAATAATTTGGGTTTTGTTGTTCCCATTTTAAACCTCCCTTTTTGCCATAAATTGCAACGGTAAAATTATTCTCCTCACCAGTTGCTATTTGACTAGCCCTTATAACACCTTTAATCTTATCCGAGAATCTAATTAAAATTGTACCATCTACATCCATGATATTATCATCATAAACGTAGTTTAAATCAGATAAAAGTTCTTCCACTTCCATTCCTGTTACATATTCTAGCATATCAAATGCATGTGTTCCTATGTCACCAATACAACAACTAATTCCTGACTTATCAGGTTGAAGCCTCCAAGTTTCAGAACGTCTTTTGGAATCATGAATAATTGGGTTTATCCAGCCTTGATAATATTGAAGATCAACACGTTGTACATCACCTATTTCTCCAGCCTTAATCATTTCCTTCATCTGTCTAATCATTGGGTATCCCGTGTAAGTGTATGTGACAGCAAATGTTAAATTCTTTGATTTATATATTTTTTCTAAGTCTCTAGCTTCTTCATAGGTTGTTGTCATGGGTTTTTCACAAATGACACTGAAATTATTTTCTAGAAGCTTTTTTGCCATTGGATAATGAAGAAAATTAGGGGTTAGAATTGATACAACTTGAATTCTTTCATTTTCATCAAGTTTTAACTCCTCCTCAATCATCTTTTCATAGTCCTCATATATTCTATCTTTATTTAATCCAATTTCTTCAGCAAATTTTAGATTTTCAGAAAAATCTGGATTGAATACACCTCCAATTATTTCATAAGTATCATGCATCGATGATGCAATTCTATGAACTATCCCAATTAAAGAATCACCGCCACCACCTACGATTCCAAGTCTAATTTTATTTTTCAACTTCTATTTTCTCGTTTTTAAATGTTATAATAAAAATCACTAATACAACTGCTGCAAATATTGCTGGAAATGTCCAGATTTGAGTCCAGTCATGTCCTGAATCAATTGCATATTGGTCCGTAATAATACCAGCAAGTCTAAAACCAATAAGCATCCCAATTCCGTATGTTGCTAGTGCAATTAAACCTTGAGCAGCACTTTTATATTTTTCACCTGCTTTAAAGTCTGTATATATTTGACCAGACACAAAGAAAAAATCATAGCATATCCCGTGTAGAACAATACCAAAAATTAACATCCAAATATTTGACCCAGTGTCTCCAAATGCAAATAGAACATATCTTAAACTCCAAGCCAGCATTCCAATAATAAGAGTTTTTTTAATCCCATATTTGTTAAGGAAAATTGGAAGTAACAAGATAAATAATGCTTCAGATATTTGACCTAACGTCATAACACCCGCTGCATTTGCCATGCCAAGCTCATTTAAAAATAAATTAGCATCCTGGTAGTAGAAAGCAAGAGGTATACATATCAGAATAGATGATAAGAAAAAAACTAAATATCGGGTATCTCTTAGAAGCTGAAGAGCATCAAGACCTAAGATTTCTCTCAAGCTAGGACTCTCGTTTTTTGCTTTTGGAGGAGTTTTAGGTAAAGTAAAACTAAAAACACCTAATGTAGCAGATACTATTGCAGCTAAATAAAAAGTATATTCAAGTGTTTGCATAGCCTCCCAGCCAACTCCATAACTAATAACAAGACCTGCAACAATCCACCCTATAGTTCCCCAAACTCTAATTTTTGGAAATTCTTTGGAAGGATCTTTCATTTGTCTAAATGCTATTGAATTTACCAAAGCTAATGTAGGCATGTAAAGTATCATATATATTAAAATGTATGGATAGAATGCATCAAAACCTAAGGCAATTGAACACATAAAGAGAAGTCCACCGCCAATGATATGAATAATTGCAAGAATCTTTTCTGCATCAAAATACCTATCAGCAATTAATCCAATGATAAATGGGGCAATAATCGCACCCCATGATTGGGTCTCATATGCTAAGGAAATTTCTCCTCCAGATGCACTAAAAGCTTGAGATAGAAAGGTCCCCATTGTAACAAACCAACATCCCCAGATAAAAAATTCAAGGAACATCATTATGCTGAGTTTTATATTTGTTATTTTATTCATTTTATATTGATTGACCTACTTTAATTAATAAATCTCTAGTAGCTATAATACCATCTTCCTCAGATAATCTTTCACCCTCATATTCAACTCCAATATAACCAGTATAACCAGAGCTTTTAACAATCTTCAACATTTTTGTATAATCTATTGTCTTTTCGTCACCATTTTCGTCAAAATCGTTAGATTTTGCACTAACTGCGAATGCTTTTGGCATCATCTCTTCAACTCCTTTATAGAAGTCATAAATAGTTGCACAAGTTCCATCAAATACTGATCCGTATCCTTCATCAGCCATACAGAAGTTTCCAAAATCAGGAAGAGTTCCAACGTTATCCATATTTACTCCATATATAACATCCATTAGCTCTGGAATGTTAGAAGTTATTCTTCCATGGTTTTCAACAATAACATTAATATTTAATGACTTTGCATGTTCACCTAATTTAGTAAGGCTATCAATTGACAGAGATTCCCAGATTTCAATATTTTTAGATCCATATAAATTTAATCTAGCAGATGAACAACCAATTTCCGCCGCTGCATTTATCCAATTTTTGTGCATTTCAATTGAATTATTCCTCTTATTATCGTCTTCATCAGCTAAATTGCCATTTTCATCATCAATCATAACTAATACATTCTCTACTTCATTTTCATTTGATAAATCCTTGTTCCTATTTACAAATTCTGTAAACGCAGACTTGTCTGTTGAAACATTTGGATAGAATTGAGATACATATTCAATTCCTTGAAACCCTAACTCTTTTGAAATTTTAGCAAATTCATATGGAGATTTTTGACCACTCTGAAATAAGTTATGAAATGACCATTGAGCAAGTGATAGTTTAAAAAATAATTCTTTTTGAGATTCACAAGATATATATCCTAATGATGATATACCAAGAGCGCCTGTTGAAGCTAATTTGATAAATTCCTTTCTTTTCATAATATTTTGGTTTTTTATATTAGTATAAATATAAATTTAAATAATTATTTACGATTTAAAATATATATTCTTTAAATTGAAAAAAACTTATTGGAAATATGCAAAATAAATATGATGCAATTGTAGTAGGAACTGGTATAAGTGGTGGTTGGGCTGCAAAAGAATTAACAGAAAAGGGGTTGAAGACCCTTGTACTTGAAAGAGGAAGAATGATTACTCATGTTGAGGATTATCATACTGCTGATATGGATCCCTGGGATTTTGAAGGTGGGGATACTATTACTCAAGATGCTCTTCAAAGACAGCCAAAGCAAAGCAGAACAGGATATGTTAATACTGAATCCTCTAGACACTTCTTTGTTGATGACATTGACCACCCCTATAATGATGATAAAAATAAATTTAATTGGATTAGGGGATATCATGTTGGAGGAAGGTCATTAACATGGGGAAGGCATACTTACAGACTTAGTGAGTTTGATTTTGAAGCAAACTTAAAAGATGGGATTGCAATTGATTGGCCAATAAGATATAAGGATATAGCACCTTGGTATGACCACGTAGAACAATACATTGGAGTCCAGGGTATGCCTGAAGGGCTTCCTCAATTTCCAGACGGAAAGTTTTTAAAACCATTTGAGTTAAATATTCTTGAAAAACATATGAGAAAGAGCATTGCTAATAATTTTTCTGATGGTAGGATACTCTCAAATGCAAGAACAGCCCATGTAACAGAGGGAACAAAACCAGGACTCGGAAGAGTTTCTTGTCAACTAAGAGATAGGTGTATGCGAGGGTGTCCATACGGTGCTTATTTTAGTAGTAATTCATCTACGCTTCCTGCAGCCGATGCTACTGGTAATATGACGCTAATGCCAAATTCAATAGTTCATGAAATAATTTATGATGAGGATAAAAAAAAGGCAAAAGGTGTAAGAGTTATTGATTCTGAAAATAATCAATCATATGAGTACTTTGCTAAAGTAATTTTTTTATGTTCTTCAGCAATAGCCTCGACATCAATATTGATGCAATCAAAATCAAATAGATTTCCAAATGGTATGGGTAACGACTCTGGAGAATTAGGTCACAATCTAATGGATCATCATTTTCAAGTTGGTGCCTCAGGAACTTTCGAAGGTTTTAAAAATAAAACAACTTTTGGGAGAAAGCCTGCAGGATTCTTTATTCCTAGATTCAGAAATATTGGAGGGGTGACTGATAGGAAGGATTTTATTAGAGGATATGGATATCAAGGAGGAGCAAATAGAGGCTTTATGAGTATAGCTGACAGTAAAGAAGAGCTTGTCTCCTATGGGCCAAGGTTTAAAGAAAACATTGTTAAACGTGGTGATTGGACAGCAAGTATGGGAGCATTTGGTGAAATTCTGCCTTATCATGACAATAAAATGACTTTAAACTATGCAAAGAAAGATAAATGGGGACTTCCAACAGTAACATTTGATGCAACAATTAGAGAGAATGAAATTGCTATGAGAAAAGACATGAAAGAACAAGCTGAGGAAATGCTTGAAAGGTCAGGATTTAAGGACGTTTACGGCTATGAGAGTAAATACGTATTTGGTAATGGGATTCATGAAATGGGTACTGCAAGAATGGGACGAGATCCTAAGACATCTGTTTTGAATGCAAATAATCAAATTCATGAAGTTAAAAACGTATATGTTACTGACGGCGCATGCATGACTTCTGCTGGTAATCAAAACCCATCAATAACATATATGGCACTAACTGCAAGAGCGGCTAATCATGCTGTTGAGGAATTAAAAAAACAAAATTTGTAAAATGGATAGAAGAAAGGCTATAAAAAGAATTGGAGCTTCATTTGGGGCAATTACAATTTCATCTGGAGTTATCTCATTAGTTCAATCTTGTAACTCATCTAGAACAAATAAAGAGCTTAATTTTTTTAGTAAAAACGAAATAAATTTTCTAGATAGAATTTTTGAAATTATAATTCCTGAGACTGAATCTCCAGGAGCAAATTCATTAAATCTCTCAAAATTTGTTGATGCATATGTTGCCAAAAACATAAGCACCGAAGATCAAAAAAATCTAAATGTTATGATTGAAGAATTTATAACTATGATACTCTCTTCAGAAAATAAAGAATCAATTAAAGATGTTGAAAATAAAACTTTAGAAAAATACTTCTCCGACCATATAGATAATGGAAGTATGATTGCAGCTAATGGTAAAAATTATTCTCAAATATGTAATTTATTTCGTGAGATGGCAGTCAATTCATACAAAGCCAGCGAGTATGTTTTGATAAATAAACTTGGATTTGTATCTATTCCTGGTTATTACGATGGTAATGTTGATATTTAATCAATTATTCTAAAATACTCTAAAATTTCTCTTGCCTCTTCTTCTAATAAATTTTGATTATACATATATTCAAAATTATACCTCTCTAGTAGCTCAATGGCAATTGAATCTTCCTCAAGCATTTGAATTGGATTAAGAATCATATTCATTATCCATTCCGGAGAACGTCTCTCAAGTATACCTGACATTTCTGGGCCAATATAATCTTCTTTTATCATATGACATGATGTGCAAAGTTGATTAAATAACTTTTCACCTGAATTAGACATTTGGATGTTCACCTCTTTTTCAAATACAACCTTAGAAATTGGACCAATTCCTTTATTTGATAAGCCCTTTTCATTTGTTATATTATCTGAACAACCAAATGAAATAAACAGTACTATAGGTAAAAAGTTTTTAATGATAGAATTTATAATTTATCGTTAAATGACAAGAAATTCACCCATCATTAACATATAATGACCTGGAAAAGTGCAAATAAAAGTATATGTACCAGGCTCAGGTGGATTAAAAGTAATAGTGTCTGACTCACCACCACCTAACATTTTAGTATAAACAATTTCATTACCTCCATCTGGTATATAGTCGTTATTTCTTGCTCCAGCAGCTTTGAGTGCATATTGATTTATGTCAACATCTTTTTTTATTAAAACAAAATTGTGGCCCATCGAAGTAACGGGAAACCTTCCTGTATGGTTCAATGTCAATGTGACTTCTTGACCTGAATTTACCTTTATAATTTTTTTATCAAACTTCATTTGATCATTTGAATTTAGTATAACGTTATTTGAGACCATATTGTTAGCTGGGATAGAAGTATTATCTTCCTTCACTCTCTCATATTGAAATTTATCATTTGCTTTTCCAGTATTATTACATGAGATTATCAATGTAATTAATGATATGTAAAGAAGCTTTTTCATACAAGTTTTTATTTATCCAAATTTATTATAGAAAATTGAAAATACATAATACTCTTTAATTAATATTTCTAATTTAGTAATCAATCATTCTTATTCCTAATAGATACAAGATAGACGCCAATAAACACAAGAATACATGCTAATATTTTTGTTGAATCTAAAGTGTCATTACTAGTCACTAATGCAAATATTATAGTTATTATTGGTTGTAGATATATAAATGAGCCAATTACCGTTGGAGTCAATGTCTTTAATGCATAGATATTAAGTAAATATGTCATAAATGTAGTACCAACAACTACATAAATCATTCTCCAAATAGCATACCAAGGTAATTTAGTCCATTCTACTTCAATAAATTGATTAAATGTAATAGGAGCTGATAAAACTAGCCCTATTAGGAATAGCCATTTCATTATAGTAAAAATGTTGTATTTGGCCGTCAAAGGCTTAACTATAATTAAATATCCAGCATAGGCGGAGGCGTTAAGAAGGAAGAATGAATTTCCTAGAGGAATATTTGGAGCATTAATACCTGTTTTACTGCTATTTATGATTAAAAAAAGTGCTCCAGAAAATCCAATGATAATTCCAAAAATCTTTTTTATTGTGACTTTCTCTTTTAAAAAAAAATATGATAAAATAAGGACTATAACAGGCGATAAAGTTATTATCACACCACTATTTATTGGAGTTGATAATTCTAAACCTCTAAAAAAAGCCAACATGTTGGTACACATGCCTAAAATTGATGCAAAAACTATCTTAAGTATATCTTTTGACTGAATTTTCTCTCTAGGAGTAAAAAGACTAATAATCCAAAAAAGAATTGTTGCTCCCAAAAGTCTAAGCATTATAAAACCAGATGAGCCTATATAAATTGGCATCACTTCTTTAGCAACAGTATGATTTATCCCATATATTGTTGTTGCTAAAAATGCTGCGGCTAGAGCTAGATATCTGTTATTCATCTAATGTTTTGCAACAAAGAAAATCATTTTAGGTGAAAAGTATACTTAAAGTCCAATATCTTTATCTTTGCATTAGATGAAGAAAAAATTAAAATTTAATTCTAGAGCTATTCATGGTGGCCAAATTTTAGATCCAGCGTATGGATCTGTTATGACACCCATTTATCAAACATCTACTTATGCTCAGACTTCTCCTGGTATTCATAAAGGCTATGAGTACAGTAGAACTCATAACCCAACTAGAACTAATTTTGAAAGATCAATTGCATCTCTAGAAAATGGTAATTATGGTTTAGCTTTTGCCTCAGGTCTGGCGGCAATTGATGCTATTGTGAAAATTTTAAATCCTGGTGATGAGATAATATCAACAAATGATTTGTACGGAGGTAGCTATAGATTATTTAAAAAAATATTTGAGAAATATGACTTAAAGTTTCACTTTGTAGATATGGAAAATATTGAAGAAGTCTCAAAAAAAATAAATAACAAAACTAAGCTCATTTGGGCTGAAACACCTACAAACCCTATGATGAATGTTGTTGATATAGAATCAATATCAAAAATTGCTAAAAAAAATCAAATACTTCTTTGTATTGATAATACTTTTGCATCTCCATATATTCAGAGACCACTTGATTTAGGTGCAGATATTGTTATGCACTCTGCGACAAAATATATTGCAGGTCACAGTGATGTTGTTATTGGTGCAATTATTGTGAATGATGAGCAACTTTATAATAAATTATCATTTATTCAAAACGCATCAGGAGCTATACCTGGACCGATGGATTGTTTTCTTACACTAAGAGGAATAAAGACATTACATTTAAGAATGCAAAGACATTCAGAAAATGCTGAAAAAGTGGCAATCTTTTTGAGAAATAATGATAAAATAGGTAATGTATACTGGGCAGGATTTTCAGATAATAAAAATTATAAAATTGCAGAAAAGCAAATGGATGTATTCGGGGGTATGGTTTCATTCATCCCAAAAGACAATTCTTTTGAATCTGCAAAAAAAATAGCAGAGAATCTAAAATTATTTACATTAGCTGAGTCCCTAGGAGGAGTTGAAAGTCTTTGCTGTCATCCAGCTAGTATGACACATGCCTCGATACCACCAGAGGAAAGAAAAAAATCAGGACTAGTAGAATCTTTATTAAGGTTAAGTGTTGGAATTGAGGATGCAGATGATCTTATAGAAGATTTAAGTAATGCAATTGGTTGATCATGGATATTCCATTAAATAAAAAAATATATTTTTCATCAGATAATCACCTTGGAGCACCTTCACTTGAAGAAAGTCATAAAAGAGAAAAAATATTTGTTTCATGGCTTGATTCAATTAAAGATGATGCTGATATCATTTTTTTGCTTGGAGACTTATTTGATTTCTGGTTTGAGTATAAGGAAGCTATCCCAAAAGGATTTACCAGAGTTTTAGGAAAATTAGCAGAACTGTCTGATTCAGGAATAAAAATTTATTTTTTTCTTGGTAATCATGACTATTGGATGAATGATTATTTTGAAAAAGAGCTGAACATAAAGGTTTTTAGATCACCCGAACTCTTTGTGTTTAACTCAAAATCGTTCTATATAGGTCATGGCGACGGTCTTGGACCTGGTGACTATGGATATAAAAGGATGAAATTAATATTATCAAATAGTTTATTTATTAAACTGTATAGACTAATTCACCCTGATATAGGTTTATGGATTGGAAAATATTTTTCACAAAAAAATAAATTATTATCAGGAAAAGAGGACCTAAAATTTAAAGGTGAAGAAAAAGAATGGTTAATTCAGTTCTGCGAAAAAAAACTATTAAAGGAACATATTGACTATTTTATTTTTGGACATAGACATTTGCCTATTGTTCATCAATTAAAGTCAAAATCAAAATATATTAATTTAGGCGATTGGATAACACACTATACATATGGTGTATTTGATGGCAAAACGTTTAATCTTAGAACTTATTCCTTTTCAAATGATTGAGCCAAAAAAATCAAATTATGAAAATACTGTTTTAGTTGGAGTTGTTAATGATTCCCAAGATGAAGAAAAATTATTAGAATTTTTAGAGGAACTAGAGTTTCTATCTGTTACGGCTGGTGGAAATGTTATTAAAAAGTTTACTCAAAAGATAAATACGCCAAATCCAAGAACATTTATCGGAAAAGGAAAAATAGATGAGATATCAAAATATGTCAAAGTCAATGACGTCTCAGTAGTAGTATTTGATGACGAACTCTCGCCCACTCAACAAGCAAATATTGAGAGAATTTTAAAGTGTAAAATTCTTGATAGAACAGCTCTTATTCTTGATATTTTTGCTCAAAGAGCCAAAACAAGTTACGCTAAAACTCAAGTTGAACTTGCCCAGTATGAGTATTTACTACCAAGATTAAAAGGACTATGGACCCACCTTGAGAGACAAAGAGGAGGTATTGGTATGAGAGGTCCGGGTGAGACTGAGATAGAAACTGATAGAAGAATCGTTAGAGATAAAATTTCATTGTTAAAAAGAAAAATATCTACAATTGATAAGCAGATGAAGGTCCAAAGAGGAAATAGAGGATCGTTAGTTAGAGTGGCATTGGTAGGATATACTAATGTAGGAAAGTCAACAATAATGAATATGTTGTCTAAAAGTAATGTTTTTGCGGAGGACAAATTGTTTGCAACACTTGACACTACAGTTAGAAAAGTTGTTATTAATACATTACCATTTCTTCTGACTGATACAGTAGGTTTTATAAGAAAATTGCCCACACAACTTATTGAGTCTTTCAAAAGTACTTTGGAAGAAGTTAAAGATGCAGATATACTTTTACATATAGTTGATATATCTCATCCTAGTTTTGAAGACCATATCGACTCAGTGAATAATATTCTGAATGAAATTAACTGTCACAATAAATATAACTTGATGATTTTCAATAAAATTGATAAATATCAAGCTATTGATTTTAATGACTCATATTCAGGAAAAAATGGCCACTACTCTTTACAACAATGGAGAAATACTTGGATGAATAAGACTAATGGCAAGGCCTTATTTATTTCAGCTAAGAATAAAATTAACTTTGATAGTTTAAGAAAAGAAATATATGAACTAGTAAAGAATGTTGACATGAGTCATTATCCAAAAAATGATTATTTATACCCCGAATACTTTTCAAAGTAATATTTTTGTTAATATCAATTTAACCAATTGTTAACAAGAGATTTACTAATAAATTTTGAAATTTACTAATTAAATTAAGTAGTTATGAGTGATACAAACAAGAATGTAGATTTAGGGAAAAAAGATGAATTAATTAAAAAAGAGAGTGCTTTCGTTGATTTACTCTCAATGGAGATTAACAAAAAAATTGTTGGCCAAAAAACAATGATTGAAAGACTTTTAATAGGTCTACTAGGTAAAGGACATATTTTACTTGAAGGTGTTCCAGGACTTGCCAAAACATTGGCCATTAATAGTCTTAGTAATGCTGTTAAAGGATCTTTTAACAGGATTCAATTTACTCCAGATCTTCTTCCTGCTGATGTCATTGGAACTATGATTTACAACATGAAATCAGGTACATTTTCTATTAAACAGGGACCAGTATTTGCAAATTTTGTATTAGCTGATGAGATTAATAGGGCACCCGCTAAAGTTCAATCAGCTTTGCTTGAAGCTATGCAAGAAAAACAAGTAACTATTGGTGATAAAACATTTAAGTTAACCGATCCTTTTTTAGTGATGGCAACTCAAAACCCTGTTGAGCAAGAAGGTACATATCCTCTTCCAGAGGCACAAGTAGATAGATTTATGTTAAAAGTTGTGGTTGATTATCCAAAACTTGAAGAAGAACAAAAGATTATTAATATGAATCTATCTTCAAAAGAAGATAAAATCAAGCCTGTAGTGACAACTAAGCAAATATTAACTGCTCAAAATTTAGTTAATGAAGTATATATGGATGAAAAAATTGAAAAGTATATCTTAGACCTAATTTTCTGTACTAGATATCCAGAAAAATATAATCTTAAAAACTTATCCCCTCTTATTTCATTTGGTGCTTCACCAAGGGGTAGTATCAATTTGGCTCTTGCATCTAAATGCTATGCATTTATAAATCACCGAGGATTTGTAATACCAGAGGATGTTAGAGAAGTTATAACGGATGTTCTTAGACATAGAATTGGATTAACATATGAGGCTGAAGCTGAAAACGTATCTACTGAAGACGTAATTAAACAAATAGTAAATACAGTTGAAGTACCATAGTTAATGGATTCTAAAGAGTTACTTAAGAAAGTAAGACAAATTGAAATAAAAAGCAGGAGGCTCAGTGACAACCTCTTTGGAGGAGAATATCTCAGTACTTTTAAAGGGAGAGGTATGACCTTCAGTGAAGTTAGAAAGTATGAATTCGGAGATGATATTAGATCGATTGACTGGAACGTAACAGCAAGATACAATGAGCCATTTATAAAAGTATTTGAAGAGGAGAGGGAATTAACTTTAATGCTTTTAATAGATGTAAGTGGTTCGGAAAATTTTGCAACTAGCAATAAACTCAAGAAAGAAATAATAACTGAAATTGCTGCAACATTGGCATTTTCTGCTTTAAAAAATAACGATAAAGTTGGTGCAATACTTTTTACCGATGATATTGAGTTATTCATTCCTCCTAATAAGGGAAAAAAGCATATTCTAAGAATTATAAGAGAATTAATTGAATTTAAGCCTAAAAGCTCTAAAACAAATATTAATACATCACTTAAGTTTCTCCTCAGTGTAATTCAAAAAAAAGCAATTGTATTCATTTTATCTGATTTTATTGATAAAGACTATGAAAAATCATTAAAACTTGCAGCTAAAAAATTTGATCTTACTGGAATAAGAATTTATGATCAAATGGAAACTAAGATGGAAAAAATAGGTTTTGTACCAATGATTGATTCTGAAACAAATGAACTTGTATGGGTAGATACATCATCAAAGAGATTAAGGGAAAACTATAATCTAAATTATGCTGATTCAGTTAAGTATTTTGAAACTCTTTTCAATAAAAATGGGGCAGGAGTAATTGATTGTGAAGTTGATGATGGTTATGTAAAAAAGCTTCTAGGATATTTTAAACAACGATAAATGAGAAATTTTTTAATTGTATACCTATTCTCTAGCGCTTTATTATATAGTCAAAACCCAAATTTTGATCAGGATATAATTATATCTACTTATGTAGACACTACTGAGGTAAAAATAGGCGAGGAATTAAATTTTAAAATTGACATATCCTCAAAAAATAAATACAATATTTCATTTGATGAAATTCCAAATTTTATGCCTTTTGAGATTTTAGAGTCGTTTGATACTGATACAATTCAAGACTCATCTACTTTTTCAAAGAGGTACTCATTAATAAATTTTGAGCCAGGAGAATATTGGATTCCACCTCAAAAAATATATTTTAATCAGTCTATAAAATACTCAGATTCATTATTAATTGTCGTAAACGATGTTGAAGTTGATACTTTGAAACAAAACCTTTACAGTATAAAACCAATTATTCCTGTTAAAAGAAATTATCAAAAGCCATTAATGATTATATTTTTGATAATTATTATAGGAATAATAATCTATTTTTTATACAGATATTATTTGCTGAAAAAAAACAAAGAGTTTTACAAGGAGGAAAAGTCCTTATATGATTTAGCTAATGAAAAACTTCAAAACTTGAATAGCTTAAATCCTAATTCTCAGATTGAATTCAAAGAATATTACACAATTTTAATAGATATTTTTAGGGAATATTTAGAATCTCAAATTAAAATTCCTGCTATGGAAAGCACTTCTAATGAGCTTATATTAAGAATTAATTTGCTCCGGGATAGTGGAAAATATGATTTTGAAAAAAGTAATATAAGTAAACTAGAAAGTCTTTTTACAAAGTCTGATCTCATAAAATTTGCAAAATCACTACCTGACAAATCAGATATTAAAAATGACTTTGACATTATATCAGACTTTATTGATAATATTGAAAAAATTTACAATGAAAAATTTGAAATAGTTGAAGAGAAAGAACCTATAAATGATCAATATTCTTTTGTTGACGATCTAAAAGTCTTTTTAAAATATTCTTTTTTAATCCTATCCTCAATATTACTAATATCAATTTTGATATTTGGCTATTATCCTGTTAGAGATACTATTCTTATGAATCCTACAAAAATTTTAATGTCTAAAGAGTGGTACACAAGTCAATATGGTTCTCCTCCCGTTGAGTTAGATTCTCCAAATATTTTAGTAAGATCAAATGACACATTATATGATAGTAAATTTGTCATGGGTGATTTTAAGGACAAATTCTTTTTATCCATCGACTTTAAAGATGTGTTTCAAGTTAATGATACTCCAAGTCTTGATTTAATTAAAAATGATTTAATCAATCAGCTACAAAGTATGGGTTCCAAAAATATACTTTTAAAAGATGATGATTTTACAATTAAATCAGGAGATACTGGCGTAAGGCTTTTTGGGAGTCTAGATATTGAAGTTAAAAATAGATTAATAAGATCTGATTTTACTAGTGTTATTCTTCCATACGACAAAAAAACAATAAAACTTACAATAGTCCATCGATCAGATGACAGGTATGCAGACAATATAAAGTCTAGAATTTTAGAGAGTTTTGATATAGTAAAAGAATTATAATGTTTACAGATTTATACTTAGCAAACCCAGAATATCTTTTTATGTTGATAATTATACCAGTTATAATTTTCTTTTGGTACAAATTTGGAAGATATACCCAGGCATCTTTATCACATCCCTCATTATCTTTTTTAAGAGTAAATAACTCGATTTTAACTAAGCTAAGACCTTTTCTAAATATAATGAGATTAATAGTTATTCTATTATTAATAATTGCAATATCTAGACCTCAATCAAAGTCAACATCAAAAAGGGTTTCAACATCAAGAGGTATTGACATAGTTATGGTAATTGATATCTCATCAAGTATGTTATCTAAAGATCTAAAACCAGATAGATTAACAGCCCTAAAAAATGTTGCGTCAAACTTTATTGACGATAGACCTAATGATAGAATAGGCCTAGTAGTTTATGCGGCAGAGAGTTACACCAAAACACCAGTTACAAACGATAAACTAATTCTGAAGCAATCTCTATCTGAAATTAATTATGAACCTTTGCTTCAAGATGGAACTGCAATTGGTATGGGTTTATCAACTGCAGTCAATAGGCTCAAGAATAGTACAGCAAAGAGTAAGGTAATTATATTGCTTACAGATGGTGTAAACAATTCAGGGTTTATAGATCCAAGAATTGCTGCAGAACTTGCCAGTGAATATGAAATTAAAACATATACAATTGGTATAGGGACTAACGGAAGGGCACTTGCACCTGTTTCTATTTTACCAAATGGAAATTTTCAATTTAATCTTACAAAAGTTGAAATTGACGAAGACTTGTTAAGGGATATATCTAAAAAAACATCAGGAAGATATTTTAGAGCAACTGATAATTTGGAGCTTCAAAATATTTATGATGAGATTAATAAATTAGAAAAGACTGAGATAAGTGAAACAATCTTTACTAATGTTACTGAAAAATATAGGCCTCTTGTAATTTTAGGGTTTATATTCTTTGTGATAGAAGTATTTGCAAGAAAAACAATATTTAAAAGCTTTGTGTAATGTACGAGATTGATATCACATATTTTCTTTACTTAGCATTGCTAATTCCTCTATTGCTGATTGTTAATTACATCTACATGTTATGGAGAAAACGAGTACAGAATTCATTCTCAAATCATGATTTATTAGAATATATTAGCCCCAATAGATCTAATTTTAAACTTAATTTTAAGCTTATCCTTGAATGTTTAGCTATTTTATGTTTGTCACTTGCTCTTGCTAATCCAAAAATTGGGACAGAGTTAAAAACTGTAAATAGAGAAGGGGTTGACATTGTTTTTGCAATAGATGTATCTAAAAGTATGCTTGCAGAAGATGTGGCTCCCAATAGATTATTAAGATCAAAAAGGATAATTTCAGAAATTATAAACTCCTTATCAAGTGATAGAGTAGGTATTGTTGCTTATGCAGGTCAAGCTATTCCGCAAGTTCCTCTTACCACAGATTTTGCTTCTGTAAAAAACTTTCTTCAGGTAATAGATACAGATATGCTATCCTCTCAAGGTACATCAATTGATTCTGCACTATCTTTATCTGTAAATTTCTTTGATCAAAATTCAGAAACAAATAGAGTACTCATTCTGATTTCCGATGGAGAGGATCATGATGATATACCTGATGATTTAATTGATTTAATTTCAACAAACAATATAAGCTTAATAACAATTGGAATGGGAGAAGAGATTGGATCTACAATTCCTTTAAGATTAAATGGAGTGATTGACTCCTATAAAAAAGATAGAAATGGAGATGTTGTTATTACTAAAAGAAATAGTTTAATTCTTAACAAAATAGCAGATTCTTCTGATGGAGATTATATTGATGGGAATTTTACTGATGAGGCACTAGAACAGGTGAAATCAATACTAGATGAAATTGATAAGTCTGAATTCGAAGCATCTCAATTTATTGATTACAAACAACAATTTCAAATATTTTTATTTTTGTCTTTGTTATTTATAATTTGTGATGTATTTGTTTTTCAGACTAAAACTAAATGGATTCAGAGTTTAAATTTATTTAATGAAAATAATGAATAGAATTTTATATACTTCCTTTTTACTTTTTACTTTTCTAGCATATTCTCAAAGTGATCCAAATAATCTCGTATTCAACGGTAATTCGAATATTTTAAATGAAAACTATAAGGATGCGGAAATTGATTATAGAAAGGCGATATCTAAAAATAAAAATCAAAATAAAGCGAGTCATAATTTAGGGAATCTTCTTTTTGAAAACGGGAATTATGATGAGGCTATCCAGGAGTATTTTAAAACTCAAAAAAACTCAGAAATAGATCAAGAAAAACATTCATCTTTTCATAATCTTGGAAATTCTTATATGAAAAAGAAAGATTACGCACAAGCTGTAGAAGCATATAAAAATGCATTAAGAAATAATTCAGCAGACGAAGAGACTAGATATAATTTTGCTCTTGCAAAAAAATTTTTAGAAGGAGATAAAC
>CACKBZ010000001.1 GCA_902598525.1 uncultured Bacteroidota bacterium | reverse complement strand
ATCGTGAATAGAGAATTAGAAAGCCTGGCGCACCTAGTGAGTCAGGCTTTCGAATTTTATAACATCAGCTAAATTTTTTAATGAGTAGATATTTTTTATTATTAGGACTATATTTTGTGTCATCTACTTTAGCCTTTTCTCAATATGAAATAGATAATAAAGAATACAATTTTAATGGAAATATTAATATAAATAATAATGGAGTTTCATGGGTTCCACTTTTTACTTTGGGTGAACCATCATTAATTGCAAATTTTTCTATTGGATCAGATAGATTTTCGGTAAACCCATCTTTTAGATATGAACTTGATGGGCTACAACCTTGGTCTGTTGATATATACTGGAATTATAAGTTTCTTGATAAAGAAAAATTAAGGATTGATATTGGTGGCTTCCTTCCAGGAACAACATTTCAGGATTTTACTTATGAAAAAAATGGAGTCGAAGATAAAATTCTAACTCCATGGGTTACAGCCATGATAAATCCAAAAATTACATTATTTATAAATAATTCTTTTAGTCTAAGGCTTTCATATTTTACAGGGATTCCCCTAAAAATTGTTGATAAAGAGAATCAATTTGATTCTGGAGAAATTTTCTTTATTCAACCATTATTCAAAAAACTTAGATTAAGCGAAAAACTTAATCTAATATGGCAACCTGAAATTTATTATTTAAAGCTAGACGATAATTCTGGAATATTTTCTGCTCAAACGTTAACAGTAAATATCAATGACTCTCCAATTTCATTTAGCTCAATAATTAATAAGTCAATTGACATCGGATCATTATCTGGAAAGAAATTTGACTGGAATATAGGATTAAATTATTCATTCAATTATAACTTTAAGAGACTTAAATAAGTCCTTAATTAATATTATGCATTTCAGCATATGACTTATAAGGCAATTTAATTAAAGAAATAATTTCAAAGATTTTTGTCTCTGATATTATCTCAAAACTTAATGAAGATTCATTATCAACTATCAAAAAATCTCCAGGATTATATGTAACATCTTTTATTTTCATAATACCTGATTGAATAAAAATTGAGTGGAACCTATCTTGATAAATCTCATGATTATATGTGCCTCTTGAGAATAAATGCTGATATATTTGAACAGATTCAGACTTCAAATCTATTTGATTATTGATATCTGAGATAATTTTAGTTTCCACTCCATACTCTTTTTTTATAATAAAGTTATCTGATTTGAAGTCACTATACTGTGCCTCTTCATATAATGACTCTTGTAGATTGGGATCAAACCATATTTGAAATATTTCAGAACCTTTTTTTAATTTTTCAGAATGAGATATTCCTTTACCGGCTTTGATAACTTGAACATCTCCCTCTTCAAGAGTTATCCATTTGTCTAGTAAAGTGTCATAATGCTCAATTTCACCCTTTAGAATAAAGCTACATATTTCAAAACCTCTATGAGGATGAAGCCCAATAATACTGTCATTTTTTGAAGCCCAAGCATGAGCCCAATAAAATAAATTTGAATATGGTTTTAGCAAACCACCATCTTGCGGAAATCCAATTGGTTTTTTTTCAAGAATTTGACCATCATTAAAATAACCATCAGCCTGTGACTCTTTGCTAAATATTTTAAGTGCCATTGATAAATATCATATCGTTTTAAATTACTTATAATCTAAAAATTAATCATTTTTTTTTGTTGGGAAATTTACTGCTTGACTTTCCCAATAAATTACTTTTTCTCCTTTGATATGAAACTTAATGTATTTTTTGGTAATCTGTATCCTAAATTGTGATTCCACCTCATTATTTACAGCAGAATAAACTGAATCACCTTTAGAAACCAAAGAGATTTTAGGATCAAAATAATTAACACGTTCTCTAAAAATTCCAAAATCATAATAATATTCATCAAAATCATCTCTATTAGTTAAGAAAGTAGGTTCACCAAATTTTTCAATTACCATCTGTTTTGATGTCAACATAGACATTGAATCATTATGATTATATAAGATATTAGAACAGCTAATTATAAATAATAATATAAAAAAATAGTACTTCATTAGATTATAATCATAAATATATTATAGATTTTTTATGTTGTCAAAGAATTGATTATCAATCTTGAAATAGAATCCATTCTCTTCATGTATACTATTATCAGCTTTACCGTCAATTGTATGATATTTAATTATATGTTCCTTAAATCTTTGAATATCTGGAATATCATAATAATTACCATATATGTCAGTTATTTTAACCATACATCCCAACGCTTCCCGCTCCAGCGGCAGATTCTGCAGTTTGAAGTCTTCTCATTATAAATAAGGCATAAATTATTAAATCTGAATTAGAGTTATTCATCTCTATTCTTTCTATTTCTATGCTTTCTTTCCATTTCTTATATGAATAATTTATTTTAAGAATTGGCTTACTACCATCCTCCAAAAGAGTATAAAGTCTCTCAACCCTCCACATTCCACCTATGTTTGACTGAGACAGAGTAAATATTTTTTTTGACTCATAAAGATTCAAGGAATATCCTCCAGATTTCCATTTATAATTAAATTCACCAATTATTCTTCCACCAATATAAATATGATAAGATGAACTCCAAAAACTTTTCTTTTTTATTTGATAAGTTCTACTGTTAAAGAAAAAATTCAAATTACTAGAATACCATTTTGGTTTTGATCCTTTAATTAATATTTCATTATTTTCAATAATCTGAAAATCTTTATTGTTCCTTTCAATATTAACTTTAATCATAATTTGAAATTTTAAGTCTTCCTATATAATAACTTTTTTTTTGAATATGAGGGGGTAAAAACAATAAAAATGAGAAAAATTAATTTAATGGTTATCATTTATTTTAACGTAATTGGATGCTTTTTCTTTAAATCTATTAAATCTTGGTATTGAAACATTTTGAATGTAAGGACTGTATGGATTCTTTTTTTCAAAATCTTGATGATATTCTTCAGCATAGTAAAATTTATCTATTTCTTTCAACTCAGTTATAATTTTCTTACCGAAAATTGAATTTGTTGATAAAAAATTAATATAGTTTTTAATTTTTTCTTTTTCGTCATCATTTGTGTAAAATGCAATTGATCTGTATTGAGATCCATAATCAGGACCTTGTCTATTTGGAGTAGTAGGATCATGAGAATCAAAGAAAACCTTCAAAAGAGTCTCGAATGAAACTATGTCATTATCATAAATTATCTCAATAGCTTCAGCATGTCCGGTCTTACCTGAAATAACCTGATAATAATTTGGGTTAATTGTTAGACCACCCGCATAACCAGAGTATACTTCTTCAACTCCATCTAAACTCTCATATATTGTTTCAACACACCAAAAGCATCCGGAGGCAAAATACGCCCTACTCATACCTAAATACCGATTATTTTCTATTTGATTTACTGGAGTGGGGTTGTCAATTGCTTTTTGTGAGCTTATATCGCATGAGATAAAAAGTACTAGAAAAGTAGTTATAAATTTTTTCATAAATAATAGATTAAGAACAAAGATAATATCATATGGTATCTTATAATTTTAATTGTAGTTAATTTTATTTTAAAAATCTATTTAACAATTCGATATCATCTTTAATTGTTAAGTCAGGTACATGTTCACAAATTTTAAAAGTTTTAATTGATTCTTTTTTATCATTTACCATATTTTGAATAGCAGAAGCAATTTCTTTTTCACCTCTGTACTTATTTATCTCACAGTTACTTAAGTACTCATATATCTGGTCTCCAAAAAATGAGAAAATATTCATACTAATAAATTTTTTATTAAAATCTGTCTTAATCATATCAATATTTGGCTTTTCAGTAATCTTATGTAAAAAATTATTTTTTATCTCTAAAACTGAAAAAGAGGATAGTTTTTCGTCACTAAACTCAAGACAATCAGAGTTGTAAGCAATCATTGAATTATAAACTGATTCAGATTTTAATATCTTAATTACTTTAGTTGAGTAAAGATTATCAGAATTACATACTAAAAATCTAGATGTTTTTAACTCTGGAAATTGATTCATGGCTTGAAAAATAGCGTCGGCAGTCCCCATTGGTTTTTTTTTGCCGTAATAATCCTGAAAAGCAAATTTTATTTTTACGGTTAATTTCTTTTCAATTTCCTTTAAATAACTCTGAAACTCGATTGAATCTTTTGATAGTATTATAAAAAAGTCACTAATTTTTGAAGCTATTGAGTTCTTAATAATATGATAAATCAAGGTTTCATCTTTCTTACCTATACGAATGAAACCCTTAGCAATATTGTTAGACTGTAAAATTTGTTCGTCTGATAGATTGGAATTATTCATAGAAGCTTTCATTCTAGATGAGACACCAGCAGCCATTATGATCATAGGAATATTACTCATAAGAAATTCTTGGACCTTTACCAATATTTGCAATAAATGCCTTTTTAGCACCAAATTTTATTAGTTCTTCTAAAATTTGACGTGAACAAGATTCATTATCTGAAAGACATACTATAGAACCTCCTCCACCTGAACCAACAATTTTAGAACCAATTGCCCCATTACCTATTGCTATATCTATCATTTTATCAATTTCTGGAGTAGTAATATTTAAATCATTTTTTAAAAAACTATGATGCATATTCATTAAATCAGCAATCTTTTTAACGTTTAGTTTCCCTTTTTTGAATTCATTTTTAGCTTCAATTGTAATTTTATAGTTACCTACAGCTGCCTTAAAAAATGGTTTTAAATGATCATCTAGAAATGGTAAGCACTGATCCAAATTTATATTATCAATATTTTTAAAACTAAAATTCTTAATATTATTATTTACTATCTGAATCGACTTAAGAGCGTTTTCCTTGAGTTTTTTTAAGAGTCCCTGTGTATCCTTGCTCTGATTTGAAACACCAATAATCATATCACACAGTTTATGATTAAAAGGAATTATACGATTAGTTATAGTATCTAGATAAATTGTCTTACCATTAGCAATTGTATACTGATCCATTTTTCCACCAGAACCACCCATCTCTTCAACTTCTATTCTATATGATATCTCAGCTAATAAATTAGGGGTTACTTTATAATTAGTAAATGTTACTAATAGAAAATTAACCCAAGCAACAATTAATGCAGATGAACTCGAAAGACCTGAGTTTATAGGAATTGTACTTGTAATATTAATATCATATCCGGTGCTAGGGTTACAGCCGTATTCCTTTAATACTTTTAAAGCAATTTTTAAAAAATCTTTCTCATTAGAATGAAATTTTAAATTTATAGGTATAACATCGGTAGAATCTATATCTTTTTTATTAATTCTAAATTGCTTTGAAGTATTTTGTATAGCCTCAATTTTAATCTCATTATTTATTGTGGTGGCAATTATTGGGAGTCCAAGATAATCTTGATGGTCACCAAACAGGCAAACTCTTCCTGGAGCTTTCGAAACTATCTTGTTATACATCAAGAAATAATATCAAATTTTTTAGTGTTTACCCAATCTCCTCTTGTAAAGTCTGGGAAATTTTGAGGGTGTCCGTCGTTATTAACAGATTTAGAAGTTAACTCAATCAATGAACTCCAAGCAGACCCTTCATAAACATTTTGATCAAGAGGCAATCCATTTTGAAGACACTCAACAATCCTATACATCATAATGCCATCCATACCACCATGCCCAGAGTATTTTGTCTTGCTATTTAATCTTTTGTATAATGGATGATCAAATTTTTCATAAAGTTGTTCAATCCCTTTACCTGTAATCCATTTTTCTGCATCATTTGAATAATTTTCAAATCCATTGTCAAATGCAGCCCTGGTAGGACCACCAGCTAGAATTCCTTTAGTACCTTGAATTAAATTTAACCTAGTATAGGGTCTTGGGCTTGTCTCATCCCACTGAACCATAATTGTTCTACCAAGGTAAGTCTTAATAATTGAAGTATTTATATCACCATTTTGATAATTTAGTTTATTCCACTTATGATTAGATGGAAAATTTTCTTCACCGAATTTTTTTCTCCCTAATGCTGGAGAAGATAATGAAACTAATGACTTAAAAGTATCCTCGGATCTTAATAAATTCATATACTGTGATACAGGTCCTAAGCCATGTGTAGGGTATAAATTTCCTCTTCGCTTTTCATACTCTAAGGTTCTCCAAGATCCAGTTCCTCTTTCCTCTTCATTCATTTGAAATCTTAAATCATGAATGTAAGCAGCTTCACCATGAAGAAGTTCTCCAAGCTTTCCATTTCTAATTATATTTAAGAACATTAATTCCTCTCGACCATAATTAACATTTTCCATCATCATACAATGCTTTTTAAATTTTTCAGAAGTATCTACAATTTCCCATAATTCTTTTATTGTCATTGCAAGAGGTACTTCAACAAAAGCGTGTGCTCCTTTTTTCATTGATTCAATTGCCATTTTACCGTGACTATTCCAATCAGTAGAAATAAATACTATATCTGGTTTTACTTCACTAAGCATTGACTTCCACTTCTTTTCATTTCCCCAATAAGTTTTAATTAAATCAGTTGAGATATTCATATTTTCTAAAATCTTAATGGACCTTGAAATATTGTCTTCATATAAATCAGATATACCTACGACTTCAGTCCCTGGTAGTGACGAAAAAAGTTTTAAATGGCCTTTGCCTCTATAACCAACACCTAGAAAAGCAGCTTTTATTGTTTTTAATTTAGGAGCGCTAAAATCTCCCATATATTTTTGTTCATTTTTTCTTAACTTTTCTGATGAATAAACATAGGATGATGCAAATGCTGCAGTTAAAGATGTTTTTTTAATAAAGTTTCTACGATCAAATTTTGACATATATCAAATTTAAAGAAATTGATTTTGTTTGTTTAAATTAGTAAAAAACTATCATTATGGCTATGATTAAAAAAAATGATCACAAAGAAATTCCAGGAAATCCATCTACAGCAAAAAGTTCTGTTAAAAAACTTAGGACTGATGCAACTGAAGATTCTTTAAGGGTTCTTACAATTCAAGACTGGAAATTTTGGAAAGACAATGGATATATAGTTATAAAAAATGCTGTCCCTAAAGAACAAGCAATAGATACTGCTAAATTTATTTGGGAATTTGATGATAAAGATCCTAAAGATCCTTCAACATGGTATGCTGATGCAAGAGCAGAAATGCAAATGAAAGAACTTGCTGGAACAGGTATGGTGGAGGTATATAATAATCAGCACTTGTGGAATAACCGACAATACCAAAAAGTTTATGATGCATTTGTAGATATATGGGGAACAGAGAAATTATGGGTGACTATTGATAGAGCTAATCTTAATTTTCCAATAAGACCAGGATACGAATACCAAGGATTCATTCATTGGGATTATGATCCTGATACAAAACCTCAAAACGTTCAAGGTGTTTTAGCATTATCTGATCAAAAAGATCAAAATATGGGTGGGTTTCAATGTATTCCTTGGTTATATCGAAATTATGAAAAGTGGAAACTTTCTCAACCAGAGGACAGAGATAAGTTTAAACCAGATATAAATGGACTTGAAAATAAGATAGTTAAGGTTTCCCTTGAAGTTGGAGATTTATTAATTTTTAATAGCACTCAACCACATGGTATTAGGCCTAATAATTCAAAAGATAAAGTTAGAATTGCTCAGTATATATCAATGATGCCAGCGCAAGAAGATGATGCTGAATTAGTTCAGTGGAGAATTAATTCTTGGAGAAATAGGATTGCACCTGAAGGTTACGCATTTCCAGGAGATCCGAGAAATTGGGAACAAAAAAAATATAAAACTGCCAATCTTTCAAAACTTGGTGAAAAAATTCTAGGTTTAAAAAAATGGTAAATTTCTAGTGGATTTAAATCTTAAAAATAAAAAGGTATTTATATCAGGATCAACAAAAGGAATTGGTTTTGAAACAGCAAAACTTTTCTTAAAAGAAGGTGCTTCAGTAATTATTAATGGAAGAACTGATAAAAGTGTTAATGAGGCAATTTCTGAGCTGAATAATCCAAATGTAAAGGGTATTACAGCAGATTTTTCTGATGAGTCTAATATTAACAGCTTAATTAAAAAACTTCCTAATGATATTGATATTTTAGTAAATAATGTTGGAATTTTTAGAGGTAAAGATTTTAAGGATGAGACACCAGATGATTGGTCAGACCACATTCAAGTTAATTTAATGAGTGGTGTAAAATTATCTAAGCATTTTTTACCAAAAATGATCAACAGAAATTGGGGCAGAATATTATTTATCTCATCTGAATGCTCAACTTTAGTTCCAGGTGATCTTCTAAGATATAGTGTTTCAAAGGCATCTGTAAGTGTATTTTCAAGTGGGTTAGCAAAATTAACTAAAGGCTCCAATGTTACTGTAAATACTATTATTCCTGGCTCAACTTTAACTGAAGGATCAAAAAAATTTCTAGAGGAAACAGCGAAAAGAGAGAATAAAACAAAAGATCAAGTTGAAAGAGAATTTTTTAAAGATATAAGAGATTCATCCTTGATCTCAAGATTTCTTAGTGTTAAAGAAGTTGCTAATACAATTTTATATTTCTCAAGCCCTCTTTCGTCTGGAACAAATGGAGCTTCAATCAGAGTTGATGGAGGTAGTATGGGGTCAATTATATAAAAAAACCCACCTAATTTATTTCAAGTGGGTTTTTTATAATTATTACAAACAGGTTATTCATTCGGAGGTCTGCTATATTGAACAACTCTAGCAACTAGGTCTTGTTCATTTATATACAACCTCTCATAAAATATGTTTGTTTCAGTTGAACCATCTTTAATATAGCGTGTCTCTTCAAATGCAGTTGTTACGAGCCTTCCATCAGAATCTTCCATATTAAGTGGCATTATAAAAATATAATTTCTTGATATTGAATCCCAATTAGATTGTCTTTCAACTATAAAATCAGTATTAGTCATATCTACATCAAATACTCCGCCTATGTCAGCAGGATGAAATTTAACTATATCTGCAGATAATTCTGTCATTAACTGAGCATCCATATTTTCATACGCATCCATAAACTTTATTGCAATATCAGAATCTTTTTGGTCTCCAATCATATAACCTTTTCCAAGACGAGAACCCTCCATTAGCCATTCACCGCCAATTTTTTCTGATACAGAAGTTTCACACGATAATAGTGAAAAACTTAATATAGATAATAAAATTATTTTTTTCATAATTATAGATTATTCAGATCCAGAAGCTTCAGCTGCAGCCATTTCTCCTAGAATATCTTTTCCATCAACATGTATGTTGTGAGATATTATATTTCCATTATCATCCCATTGCCAATTAAGGTGAATAAATTGAGATGTTTCATTTCCAGTAATTTTTCCTGTAGCAGACCAAAGTCCCCAATAATGAGACCATGTTCCGTATGGTTCGTCATAATAAACAGTTTGGATTACACCTGGTGTATCACCTCCAGGAACTCCCATTTGAATATTATCAAAAAGACTATGATGCATAGCAGCTGTTTGAGAATATGATTCAATGTTAACCTCAGTTCCAGGAATAGAAGTACTACCAGAGATTTCTTGAGATATATAATCTTGTCCCAATTTCTCATCATACTCATCAGTACCATAAGCCATATAATTCATGATCCCATCAAGAATTTTTTGGGATTTTTCATCATCCATTTTTACTACACCAACTGTGTCAGTATCAACGGGTTGTTCACATGCCAATAAAAGCAATGACATTAATATAAAAGTAAATTTTTTCATAATTAGTAAATTGATTTAATTATTGAATATAAAAAAACCTCTCCATTTTTCAATAGAAAGGTTTATTTAATTTAGGTTATTTGGATTATTCTTGATCAGGCATTACTGACATAACAAGCCCAGTAGCATCCCCAAAGTCTCCTCCGTTTACTATTTTACCTTCTTCATTGAAAGTTAAATAATGATACCATAGTCCTCTAAAGCTTTTACCTGATGCAGTATTAGTACCAGACCAATATCCATAAGTTCTTACACTCCCATTAGGAATTCCAGTCTCAGGATCTGCTCCAGGAAGATAGTTTTCTGCTTCCCAAGTTATATCCTCCATTGCGTCTTGCCATCCTTGAAGATATGCTCTTGTCTCTTCTCTATTCATTATGGGTCCACCATAAAATGCACTCTGATATTCTACATCATCAGCATAGAAGTCCATAGTCGCGTCAAGATCCTCGGTGACAAAAACCTCAAACCATTGTTTTGTAGTCTCAAGATTTCTTGCATAATCTGGATGCTGAATATTAGAGCATGAGACCATAAGCCCTAAAGTCATTATTAATAAAATTTTTTTCATAACATATATTGATTTATTTAATGAATATACAAAAAAACCTCTCCATAAATAAATAGAGAGGTTTTTAATTAGATCAGCGTATGTTACTGTTGACTTGCAGCTTGGGCTTCAGCTATAGCTGCTTCCATCTCAGCAGTATCATAAGTATGATATTCTGCTGCTATTTTACCATCATCTCCCCAAAAAAAGCTAATATGAGCAGGTAAAGTTATTGTTTCTCCAGTCAAATTACTTGTGGCTATCCAGTTAAACCATGTCTGAGTTACTGTTGCTGGGTCATAAGAATCATCTCCAGGATAACTAGCTGTTTCAACCCAGTATCCAATATCTTCGTTGTTACCCCAAGACATTGTTATCGAAAATGTATCGTGTTGTGCTTCAAGAAGACCAACAAGTTCGTCAAGACTAATTGGTTCAACACTATTTAAAAACACTTGTAGATCCTCTGACCATAATGACTTCAGACCATCCATATCGTTGTTTAAATAATTTTGAAAATGCTGTCTTATAGCATTTGACTTATCATCATCAAAGGTAACTATAACACCGTTACCTGTACACCCAAAAAATAAAAGTGTTGCGATAGTTAAAATAAATTTTTTCATAATTAATTGTTAGATTTTAATAAATCTATTAAATATTAGTAATAAATAAAATTATTTGAGGATAAATTAAAGTTCCAATCTATTGTGGTCTAATGCCCAACGTTTTACTTTTTGAACTAATCCAGGAGAGGATCCTACTAACTTTGCAGTTCGTCTAATACTCTCTCCTCTTTTAAGGTGCCTAAGAATATTTATATTTTTTGGTTTATCAAAAAATTCTTCAACTGACTCTAATTGTCTACCTCCAACACCTTTATATCTTCCTAATTCTTTAGCTTGCTGAACACCAAAACGATGAGATTCGATACGATTTTGGTATTCCATGTTTGCAAGGGATTTAAATAAATTTAGGAACAAAACGGTATCTGGCTTTACTCTCCCGTAGTCATCGGTTGTTTCTAGCCTTTCAAGTTGAGAAACTAAGGAAATATCATTTTGAATAAAAAAATCAATTGAATTTAACACATCAATCTGGTTTCTTCCAAGAACTGATATATTTGGAACAATAACCTTCTTAATTTTCTTTTGTTTAATTAAAGCAAAAAGCAAGGATCCTTTTTCTCTCTTTGAAAATGGAATTATACTAGGACACAAGTCAACGTATATATTTTCACCTTTAGATAGATTTTCTGCTTTAGAAGTATCAGATGTTTGAAAATATGAAATTGTCATAGTACTAATTTATAATGTATTAATTATACATCTATTATTTTTACAAATATATAATATAAATTACTAATTAGTTAATTTAATGAATAAAATATGTATAAAATATAATTTATTTATAAATTTTAAATTAACTTTTCTATAAAATTAATACACTCTAAATTTAATACATTATTAAATAAAAATAATTTAAAAAATATTAAATTTGAAAAAAATAAAAACAATGGGCGTTGGAGGAATTTTTATAGGAACATTAGCATTAATTTTTGCTATTGTCATTATAATGGAAATTAAACAAAGATTTTTTTAATCTAAAAATACAGTATTAGACTTTTTCACTGCCTCATCACATGCAAGTGCAATTTGTAGACTCTTGAAAGCGTCCTCCATGTGTGATTTTAGATCCTTATTATTGATTATCGAATCATAGAAAAATTCTTGTTCATTATCACATAAATCCTGATGAGATGGATCCTCATCATATATTATCTTTCTGTTAGGAGAAATAAACTTATGATTTTTATCTAGTTCTGAACTATGAATTTTTAAGCAATTATTCTTAGTATGATTTTCTAGATTATCAGATTCTTTATCAAATATATCATCATCAGATACAATTGATACGGAACCTTTCGGACCTATTACATCTTTAACAAAGAAAGCAGTTTCACTAATCATAGGCCCCCAGCCTGCTTCATACCAACCTACTGATCCATCTTCAAATCTTATTTGTAATTGACCATAATTATAGTTATCATCTGGTACTTCATCAGAAAGTCTAACACCAATAGCCGAAACGCTCAGTGGTTTTGATTCAGTTATCTGACACATGACATCCAGATAATGAACACCACAATCAACTATTGGACTTAATGATGCCAGAAGATTTTTATGAACATTCCAAGTTTCTCCAGAACTCTGCTGATTCAAATTCATCCTCATTGCCAGGGGTTTACCAAGCTTTTTTGACTCTTTAATAAACTCTTTCCAGATTGGGTGATGTCTTAATATATATCCAACAACTAGTTTTTTATTTTTTTCCTCAACTTTGTCAATGATTTTTCTTGAACCAATTAAATCAGCTGCAATTGGTTTTTCTAAGAAAATATGACAATTATTCTCTAAAGCAAAAAGAGAAATCTCTTCATGGGTGTCTGGATAAGTAGAAATACATACTGCATCAGGTTTAGTGCCTAATATTGCCTCTTTATAATCAGAAAACAATGGATAATTACTACCCAATGACGAGTTTAATAGCTTCTTACTATCTCCTCTTGAAACTAATCCACATATTTTAAAACCTTTGTGATTGTGATAAGCAGTTGCGTGAGAAGCCCCCATATTTCCACAACCTATAACTAAAACAGATATTTCTTTACTCATATTTTAAATTTCCATAATTATAATTCAAACTTATGTATTAACAAAATTTTTTCATATTTTAATACTGATGAAAAACCATTTAGCAGTAATTGCGATAATTCTATGCTTTTCTTCGACTATATACAGCCAAACTGAAGATAATCCATGGTTAATTGGTGTAGGATTTAATTCTGTGAATGCTGAAGGTTCTGAGACTACAAATTACAGATTACCTTCATTAAGTTTATCAAGATATATTTTTGAAAACTTTTCTGTTGGTTTAAACTACTCAGAAAATGATATAGTAGTATCAAATGAAGAGCTATATTATTATTCAATTGATGGTATAGTTAAATATAATATACCAAATGACTCAAAAGTACTTGGAGTCGATGCTGATCCATACGTTTATGCTGGTTATGGTATTTCAAATTATGGTGAAGGTGATGTATCATTAGGATCATTAAACACATCATATGGACCTTCTTTTGGAGCTGGTGTTAATTTTCAGCTTTCAAAAAATATTGCCTTAAACACAGGTGTAAGTTATAAATCTTTAGATGAAAAAAATGCATATAGTAATCTTCAACATGTCGTGGGTATTAAATTTAATTTTGGAAAAGGAGATTCTGATGGTGACAGTGTTCCAGATAAAAAAGATCACTGCCCAGATTTACCCGGTTTAATTGAATTAAATGGATGTCCTGACAGCGATGCAGATGGTATTAAAGATGAAGACGATAAATGTCCAAACACTGCTGGATTAATTTCAATGAGTGGATGCCCTGACAGTGATGGAGATGGATTTTCTGATCCTAATGATCCATGTCCAAAAATGGCAGGAATTGACAGAAAACCTTGTCCTGACAGTGATGGAGATGGCATAACCGACGAATTTGATAGTTGCCCTAACGATATAGGTTCAAAATCTAATGGAGGTTGCAAATTACCTGATCTTGATAACGATGGAGTTCCTAATACAATTGATATGTGTCCAAATGAATTAGGCTCAGAAAAGTTTAGTGGATGTCCAGACCTACCTGAGTCAATATCTTATTATCTAAAAAATTATGGTGAGATATTTTTTGAATTTGATAGTTACAAATTAAATTCTCAACAAGAGTTAAGTCTATCAAACTTAAGTAAATTACTCAAAAGGTATAATTATATCAACCTTCACATTGATGGTCATTCCTCAAATGAAGGTGATTCAGATTATAATTTATTTCTTTCAAATAAAAGATCTAGCAAAGTTAAAGAGAAACTAATTTTAGACGGCATTAGAGATGAAAGACTAGAAACAAGATCTTTTGGTGAGGACAATCCAGATTATGCAAATAATCCTATTAGTGAAAGGAGAAAAAACAGAAGAGTAATTTTATCAGTAAACCGAAATCCTTAAACATTTAGATCCCAACCATCTCTATATTTTCTTGTTAAGAATTGATTTGCTTGGTCAAGATTAGTTATTTCCATTTTTTTACTATCGTACAATAGCTGTTTTCTTCCTATATAGATATTACTCCTAGGGGATCTTTTTAATAGACTACTTCTTATCGCTGCATTTCCTAAAAGAACAATTTCCGATAATGGGCCTGCAAAGTCAAAGTTAGAAGTAAGATTCATATGCTCTTCACTTCCAAAACCTGCCTTTATAGCATCTACCCAATGTTTCTGATGCCCAAATTCCACTGAATTAATTTCAGAGATTTTTCCAACTTCTACTGCTCCCTTTTGTCCTTTAATGTATAATCTAGCATTTACTCCATAATAATCACTCCATATGAGACCGTTTTCTCCTAGCATTAAAATACCATTGTCGCCTATTTGATCTTTATCAGTAATTATTTCGGGGTGAGATGGGCGAATTCCTCCATCCATCCATATCATTTTAACCTCAGAGTCATTAATCTTAGATGGTCTAAACTTATAAGTAACGTATGAGCTAGGAGGGCAGGATTCCTCATAGACTGGAGCAGGTGTAAAGTCAGCTACATAGGGGACTCTTGGAACACTTGCCTCAATACTAAATGGATCAAATATACCAAGTGCCTTAATTGGAACATCCATTATATGACAACCCATATCTCCTAGAGATCCTGTCCCATATTCCCAATATCCTCTCCAACTAAACGCATGCAAACCCGGTGTATAACCATTGTTTTTTGCAGGTCCAATCCATAAATCCCAATCCATTCCTTCAGGTTTTTGTGATGGGTCTGGTTTAGGCATTGGCGAACCTTGAGCCCATACAGGTCTGTTAGTCCATGTGTAAACAGTACTAACTTTTCCTATTCTTCCATCTTTAATCCACTTTTGTACCATCTTTTGCTCGGGATTTGAAGAACCTTGGTTACCCATTTGAGTTACAATTTTATTTTTTCTTGCAAGTTCCGTCAACATTCTTGCTTCTTTAACATTATGTGTTAGTGGCTTTTGAACATATACATGGATACCTTTTTCCATTGCAGACTTCGAAATATTTGCATGAGTATGATCAGGAGTAGAGATAGTAACCCCGTCTAGATCTTCTTTATCTAGCATTTCTCTGAAATCAGTATAGAATTTTGCTTTAGGAAAGTTCTTAACAGCCTGTTGTGCTCCATATGCATTTTCATGGACATCACATAGTGCAACAACGTTTTCTCTTCCACTTACACTTGAGTGGAGAATATCAGATTGGCCCTTTCCATGAAGACCAATTCCAGCAAGATTTAGCTTATCACTGGGTGCAGTATAGCCATTACCACCAAGAACATGTCTTGGCACAATGAATAGTGATGATGCGAGAGCAGTATTTTTTAAAAACTTTCTTCTTGATTTTTTATTTGAGGACATTTAATTTGATTTTTAATTAGGTTAATTTAACGATTATTTTTTAAAAACCATTGATCTACTCTTTCTTTTGCATTCTTACTTATATCCATCCAAAATAAATTAATATCTGCAAAATGATAGTCTCTGATTGTTCTTAATAAAAGTCTTCCAGGAACATTCGGAACAGTTGACCATACAATACCATCAATTAATTTAATATCAATGTTATTTTTATAAATTTTTAAATCACTATACATTAATCCTTTATGAAATTTTTTAGTCGTCTCTTTAGACTTATCCCATAAAATTGGATTTGATGTAACCCCACCTCTAAACCAATCTTCATAACTATTCTTTCTAGGATACTTATTCATTTTATATGAATTCCAAGCAACAAACCCTCCTGTTTCCGTTGGTGAGTACATAGGTTTAATATTCTGAAATTCATTTTCATTTACTTTATATCCTACGAGATATGCAGCAATTAATTTCTTTTGTAATTCTTTACCATCAATAAAATCTGAAATAAGTCTTTTTGCATGAAGTGTACCTTGGCTATGAGCAGCTATTATAAAAGGTTTACCTTCATTATAATTTTCCAAATAATAGTTAAATGCATCCTTTAAATCATCATAAGCAAGATTTAATGCTTTCTTTCCATCATCTTGAAATTTTTTATTAAAGACTCTTATATGAGCTTGCCTGTAAAATGGAACATATAGGTTTCCGGATTCAATCCAGGCTGTTGCCTGATATTTTACAGGTCTGTTTATTACATCTAGCCTAATAAGACTATCCCATATGTCTGAATTCCAATACTTTTCATTCTTACCGTCAATTAGTGTAGGGTATATAAAAAATACATCTGCTTTTTTTTCTCCTTGGCTTTTATAAAAATTTGAAATTTCTTTAGGAATTTTATTTGGGAGAACAGCCCAGCTTTCATCATTACTGTAATTTGGTTTTTTAATTTCAGGAGCTTTATCAAAATCATAAGTTTTATATGATATTTTACAACCGGTAATAAACCATAGAAGAACATAAATCTTCAATAAATTTCTTTTAAACATTAATAATTTTAAATTTGTTATATGAAAAATCTTACAGCTAAATTAATTATATTTTCTCTTGTTTTAACATCGTTTGGATGTAATCAAACTAATGAAAAAATTATAGTAAAGAAAACAATTAAATCTCTTAATAATTCATCAATTACGGGAACCATTTCCTTTACTCAAGAAAATGACTCAGTTTATCTCGAAGCACATGTATTTGGTCTAGAGCCTGGAGCAAAAGCTTTACACATTCATGAAATTGGTGATTGTTCATCAGATGATGGTTCAAGTACAGGTGGACACTGGAATCCATACAATACAAAACATAGCAAATGGGGAGATCCAACGGGATTTCATCTTGGTGCAGTTGGAAACTTTGAAGTAGATAGTATAGGGCATGGAATGTTAAATTTTAAAACTGACTTATGGTGTATTGGTTGCGAAGAAGAAAACGATATTATTAATAAAGCAGTTATAATTCATCAAGGATCAGATGATTATGTTTCTCAACCATCTGGGGCATCTGGGATAAGAATTGGATGCATGGAAATAAATATTACTGATGATGTTAGTTTATAATTTTAATCAATAATTTTTTCTAAATCCGATGTTATTTCATCTATTGATTTAGAATAGATACTTTTCGGAAGAGGTCTTCCTATCTCCATTGAAAATGGGCTTTTATAATTAAGTATTTTTAAACCATTTCTTTGAAAGACATCACTAAATCCAGATATTTTCACAGGAATTACTAATGGCTTATTATCTTTGATTATGTGAGCAGTGCCCTTTCTTACAGGCTTAGTATTATCTGTTGTTCCTCTTGGAAAAGTAATTACCCATCCATCTTTAAGTGCAAGCTTAATATTATTAGGATCTTCAGTCCTAATATCTCTATTCTTATCTTCTCCTGATTCCCTCCAGCTTCTTTGAATAAGCACAGCTCCAGCATATGTTAAAAGCTTTGTTATAAATGATTTTTTCATTGTTTCAAATGAAGCAATATAATATAGATTGGTCTTAGGGTTTACCAGATATCTAGGTTTTTTTACTGTATCAACTCTTCCCTTAGCGGATGAATTAAAAACATGTAACATAGCAATAACATCATAAAAGTATGTCTGGTGATTACTTATAAATAAAACATTTTCGTGAGGTATATTATTTAAAAATTTAGATCCAATTATACTGAATCTTTTACTTCTAAAGGTTTTGTGAGTTATTAATCCAACAATTCCAATTATAAATCTTTTTAAAAGAATGGTTTGACCAAAAATGTTTTTTTTCAAACTAAAATTTTAGTTTTCAAATATAAAAACATAAAAGAAACTTGTATTTAACATTTTTTTTAAAATTGATAACATTATTTTATGTAGTTTTGAAATTCAATAAGTAAATCTTATAATGACAATAACACAATTAAAATACACACTCGCAGTTGCAGAATATGGAAACTTTACAACTGCTTCTGAAAAATGTTTTGTAACTCAACCTACTCTTAGTATGCAAGTTCAAAAACTTGAAGAAGAACTTGGTGTAACTATTTTTAACAGATCCACAAAGCCTCTTCAGGTTACTGAAATTGGTAATAAAGTTCTTATTCAAGCAAGAAAAATAGTTGAAGAATCATCAAGAATGAATGATGTTATTTCTGAGGAGAAAGGAATTATTGGTGGAACTCTAAATGTTGGTATTATCCCAACTGTTAGTTCAACACTATTACCATTATTTTTAAACATATTTATTAAAAAGCATAAAAATGTAGAACTAAGAATTGAGGAGTACAACACTGATACAATAATGAAGAAACTAGAGGATAACACAATTGACTGTGCCATAGCAGCTACCCCACTCAGTAATCAAAAGATCATTGAGAGACCTCTTTATTACGAGCCATTTGTAGCATATGTTCCCGAACATCATTTCCTCTCAGGAAATAAATCTCTTGCTCTTTCAGACTTGTCTAACAGTGATTTACTAATACTTCAAGACGGACATTGTTTTAGAGATCAAGTTTTGAACCTCTGTACTCTGGAAGATTTAAATAAACAATATGAGCTAAAAAGTGGAAACTTTGAGACTTTAATAAATCTTTCAAATAATGGCCCATGGATGACGATTATACCATATCTTCATTCAAACAATTTATCTCCTAAAAATATTCAAAACATTATACCATTTGAGGATCCAGCACCTGCAAGGGAAATAAGTATGATATACTCTAAGAGTCAACTTAAATTACCTGTTATAAATGCATTAATGTCGAATATTTCCTCCGTAATTAGAGGTCAAATAAAGTATAACGATATTAAGATCGTTTCCCCAGCTTCAGTGTAGCTTTCTAAATAAAAATTGTTTGGCTAGAAATATATTAAGCTTATATTTGCAACTCATTTTCGGGGTGTAGCGTAGCCCGGTTATCGCGCCGCGTTTGGGACGCGGAGGTCGCAGGTTCGAATCCTGCCACCCCGACTAGTTAATTTCATCAAGTTTAAGTAAGAAGCCGTAAGGTGTTAAATTTCTACTTTTTCTTATCGAACTATTTTTAGTAAAAAAATATAGGCCTAACTCGTCTTCAGGTAAATTATCATCTCTGTAATATTTTTCTATTCTAACTCTAGAAAAATTATCATTATCTCTATGACGTTTAAATAATTTTTCACTGGACTCATACCAATATTTCCAACCACCACTAAATTCAGCTGATAGTCTTGACGAAGATTGAAAACTATCATTTAATAGGTTAAAATCATCGATATTTACATAGATGTAAAATTCATCATCTAATATAATTGTAGGAAGAATTATTTTTTTTTGATTACTATCAATTAACTCAAAAAATAAATTTTCAAAATTAGAACTTTTTGGATCCTGATTATATGAGATTTTAAATAAATAGTCTGATTCTCCTTCTAAAGTTTTGATATTCAAAAGCCTTCCTTGAGTAAATTTTAATATAGGGAAGTGATCATTATAGGTAGTTATAAAATTCTTATAATTAATTTTTTTGATTGGATTCCAAAATGCAGTTTTTATAAGATCATATGAATTATCAAATGACTCACTTAAATTAAATTCAATTCGTTCTGACATCACCCCAATTAAAAGATTTGAAAGGGGAACAAATTGATCAACATATAATTTTTCATAATTATCAGATTTCATTAATGATTTTGTAATAATACCATGGGGAACTAGCTTAAAGCTTTGATTATTTATCATTTCATTATTAATCAATAATTTATTTAAAAAATCATCTGCATTACCAATAATTTCTGAATTCATATTAAGATTAAGCTCTTCAATCAAAGAGTCTTTTTCTTTAATTAATAAGTATGATTTATTTAGTTCAATCAACTGATTTTCTATATCTAAGTCCTTTTTAATTAAATTGTATTTAAGATTTTGAATAGTATCGTTAAGACCTGACACTTGAGTTACAAAATCACTAATTAATGACTGTTGATTATTGATTTTGTTATTAAGCTTTGCATTAATATCTATTTCAAGATTTAGGTCTTCATTCGTCTTTAAATAGAAATCCAACAGATTTTTTGAAATTAATCTTAATTCTTTTCTTGAAGATTTTTCAATTCTCTCATTTACATCTTTAGCATATTGATCTGGATTATTTATATCCTGAGAGAGGGAATAAAAACAAAAAAATAGATTGAAAATTAAAACATAAAATAAATTATAATTCTTGAAATTTTTCATTTATTGATATTTAGCTATAAATTTAAAAAAATAATGAAAAAGTCACTTTTATTTCTAATATCAACTGCTTTTTTAATCCTCTTTGTAAGATGCGACTCTAATGTTGCTAAGGAATCCAAAGTAAATGAGGTTAAAATTAATGAGTCCCTGATTGATGAAGAATATCTCGGAGTCTACATAGGAATACAAAATTCTTATTTTATGGAAAATAAATTCGGTGATTACCTTATAATCAATGGAAATAAGGTGCCTGTTCCTGGATCAGAATATAGATTTTTAATTGAGGATGATAATAAAATCTCTCTACAACAAAAGAGCATGGAAGATGAATCGAGGTATTATTATGAAGGAAATTTTACTGTATTCAGTATTACAGATGATAAGATAATTATTGAAGCAGAGCTTATTTATGATGAGTTTTCATCTCCTAGTTATAAGATTGAAATAAACAAAGAGACTAAAGAAGGTGAGTGTGAACCCCAAGATCTATCTCCATCATTTAAAATTGAAAAAGTTAATGTAAATTAATTCGGGATGTGGCGCAGCTCGGTAGCGCACACGCATGGGGTGCGTGGGGTCGCAGGTTCAAATCCTGTCATCCCGACTTTTTAGGTTTATCGTATATTTATTTAATGGAAATTGATAAAAAACTAATATCTCAGAAAAAACCTTTCTACCCTATCTCAAAGAGTCTAAAACTATTTTTAGAGCAACATGACAGATGGATGGATGATGTTATCTCTTACGAGGATTTATTAAGATATTCTGACTCAATAAATCTTTATGATAAGAAAAATAAAGATACATTATGGGTTAGGTTAATTTTTAACGAAGCAGAAAGGCAAGAAATAGATAAAAGTTTAAAGATTATATACACACTCCTTCACTCAGATGGAAACCCTTCATCAATTCCATATCTAAACATTGACTCCGTCGACTATTGTACGTTTGGTAATTCTAAACCATTTAGAGTCAAAATTAGGAATATAGTAAATGATAACTTCACATATTTCTATGTAAAAAAGACTGATGCTTCCAGAGTTTATGGGATTGAATTTGAACACATGTTGTCTCCAAGAAATCTAAACTTTTTGGTTAATGATTCATCCTTAATTGAAGAGCATATTGCAGGAATTCCAGGAGATATATTTATCAAGGATTATTTACCTAAATGTACTGAGATTCAAAAATCTCAAATCGCAAAAGAATATGTTAAGTTCAATGAAAGATGTATGATAAGACTTTTAGGAGATATGAGATCATACAACTACGTTGTTATACCTATTCATGATTTTGATCAAGTTATTTATAAAATAAGAGCTATTGATTTTGATCAGCAATGCTATGAAGGAAAATTTTCAGTTTACAGACCTCAATTTTTTAAAGAAAACAAACCAATGATGGAGCTTGTAAGAGATAAGTTGAAAACTGACTCAATCGTCCAATACAAAATTGAGGAAAGGTCAACTATTTCAAGGAGACTAATAATCTCGGATGAAAGAATGAAGCTTCTAATTAAGATTATGAAGAAAGATACAGTAAGTAAAAAAGAGAATGTTGATAATCTAAAAAAAGAAATATATAAATTTACTAACGAACAATCTTTCCAGAACTGTAAATCTATGGGAGAGCTTATGGAAGAGACATTAGATTATTTAAAAAGAAATTATCAGAACGTAAGTTTAATTGACTTGATTTGATTTGAAAAAACTTTATTGAGTGGTTAAATTATCATAAATTCGAATTATGAAAAAAACAAATCTTATATTTTCTTTTCTTTTATTATTTATTTCATCTGCATGCTCTCAAAACGAGAACTATCCACCCATTCAAGATTTTGACGAAAGTTCTTTTGAACTAGTTAAAATTATAGATGGAATTGATATTCCCTGGGGTCTTGCGTTTACAGATAATGACTCATTTTTAGTTACTGATAAAAAAGGAATTTTATATCATGTGTCAGACAGCGAAAAGAAAATAATTAATGGTATTCCTGAAATTATTTTTTCAAGACAAGGAGGATTACTTGATGTAGCAGTAGATACAAACTTCAAAGAGAACAACAGAATATATCTTACGGCTAGTGTATCTGATTCTAATAATGGATCAAATACATCTTTATACTCGGCAACTCTATCTGAAGATAATTTAACTAACCTTAAACAACTCTATAAAGCTACTCCTGATTCACAAGAAGAAAGGCATTTTGGTGGAAGTATTTTACTAAAGGGTCAGTATATATTTTTTACTATTGGAGATAGAGGGAATAGAGATGTAAACCCACAAGATATAAATCTAGATGGAGGTAAAATATACAGATTAAATTTAGATGGTTCTATCCCAGATGACAATCCTTTTATAGGCATAGATAATTCTAAAGAAGCCATGTGGAGCTATGGCCATAGAAACCCTCAAGGTATTGTAGATGGACTGAATGATGACGAAATATGGATTCATGAACATGGACCAAGAGGTGGTGATGAAATAAATATTATACTTGATCCTAAGCCAGGAGAGAATCCTTTGAACAGAAATTATGCTTGGCCAAAAGCAACATATGGAATAAACTACAGTGGAAGTGAAATAACAAAAAAAAGAACATTAGATGGCACAATTGATCCTTTTTATTATTGGACACCATCCATTGCTCCATCTGGAATGGCAATGATAAAAGATTCCCAAATTTATAGTGACTGGAGCAATACTCTGTTAGTTGGATCTCTCAGCTTTAGGTATCTTGAGAGATTAGTGTTTGATAACTCTGGTATAGTAAAAAGGGAGAAGCTCTTTCCAAGAGTTGGCAGAGTTAGAGATGTTAATATAAGTCCAGATGGTTATGTTTATATAAGTGTTGAAGGTGAGGGTATATTTAAAGTTTTACCTAAATAAATTTAATGAGTCAATTACTTAAAAAATTAAAGTCTATAATTGGTAAAGCATACTTTAAATACCTAATAATTTTATTTGCGTTTTTGTTTTGGATTACTTTTCTTGATACTAATTCGCTTCTTATTCATGCTGAATTAAATAGTGAAATAAAAAAACTCAAAAAAAGAAAGGATGCATTAACAGAGGAAATTATTAAAGATCAGGAATTAATTAATAAGCTTGAGAATATAGATAGTCTTGAACACTATGGTAGGGAAAAGTATAATATGAAAAAACAGAATGAGGATATATTTATTATTGAATATCAATCAGATAATGAATAATTTATGGCAAAAATAATTTCTATAGCTAATCAAAAAGGTGGAGTTGGTAAAACAACTACCTCAGTTAATCTTGCCGCTGCTCTAGGTGTTCTTGAAAAAAAGGTTTTAATCATAGACGCAGATCCACAAGCAAACGCCTCTTCTGGCCTTGGATTTGATCCAAGTGATAAAGATAATTCTCTATATCAGGTCATTACTGATTCTTTAAAAATTAATGATGCTGTAAAGAATACACAATCTCCTAATCTTGATATAATTCAGTCAAGTATTGACCTAGTAGCAGTTGAGATAGAACTAGTTGATATTGAAAATCGAGAATATAAACTTCAAGAAAAGGTTGAAAGTATTAAAAAGAATTATGATTATATTTTGATTGACTGCGCCCCCTCTTTAGGGTTAATTACTTTGAATGCGTTAACATGTTCAGATTCTGTATTGATTCCTATTCAATGTGAATATTTTGCATTAGAGGGACTGGGTAAGCTTTTAAATACAATTAAAAGTGTACAAAAAATACATAATAATAATTTAGATATTGAAGGAATTTTATTGACCATGTATGACTCAAGATTAAGGCTTTCAAATCAAGTTGTTGAAGAAGTAAAAAAACATTTCGGAGAAATAGTGTTTAATACAATAATCCAGAGAAATATCAAGCTAGGTGAAGCTCCTGGTTTTGGAAAGGATATAATTACATATGATGTAACATCAAAGGGTACAAAAAACTATCTTTCTCTTGCTGATGAAATAATAAAGAAGAATATAAATGTCTGATAAAAAACAGAAGAGAGTTTTAGGAAGAGGACTTGATGCACTTCTTAATAGTGATGATAAAAATGATACTAAAGAGATATCAACTAGTGTCAATTCCTTAGAGATAGACATAAATAAAATTGAGGTTAATCCAAATCAACCAAGATCAAATTTTGATACTACTGAGTTAGAAAATCTCTCCAATTCGATTAAAGAGCTTGGAATTATTCAGCCTATAACAGTAAGAAAAATCAAATCATCAAAATATGAGATAATTTCTGGAGAGAGAAGATATAGAGCTTCTGAAATAGCAGGATTAAATAAAATACCTTGTTATATAATAGGAGTAAATAGTGAATCAGATGTTTTAAAAATGTCTCTTGTTGAGAATGTTCAAAGAGTTGACCTTGACCCAATTGAGATTGGTTTAAGCTATAAAAGATTGATAAATGAGTATAACCTAGATACTGAGTCTATCTCAAGAATTGTTGGAAAAGACAGATCAACAATTTCTAATTACATAAGATTATTGAAGCTTGATCCAATTATTCAGTCAGGGATTAGAGATAGGTTTCTATCAATGGGTCATGGAAGAGCTTTAATTAACATTGATGACAGAAAAAATCAGTTGGAAATCTATGAATTAATTATAGCGAAAGGCTTATCAGTTAGACAGACTGAAAAGGTCGTAAGAGAATTTGGCCAAAAGGAGATTAATTCTAATATTAATTCTGATGTATCAAAAATATACATTGATGCAACTAATAAGTTTGAAAAAATATTTGGGTCTAAAGTTAAATTGAAAGAAGATTTAAATGGTAAAATTTTATTATCAGCAAAATTTAAAAGTATAAATGATTTATACACGATTTTAAAAAAACTATCAAATTGAAAAATTATTTCTTTTTCATTTCAATGATACTCTCATTCAGCTGCTATTGCCAATCTGAAATTGATTCAGTATACATCAGTCCAAGAAAACAAATTTTAATTGATGATCCTCTAACACCATCTAAGGCTGCATTCTATTCTTCAGTAGTACCAGGACTTGGTCAAATTTATACCAGGAGATATTGGATGGTTCCAATTATTTACGGTGGACTTGGAGCATCAGCTTATTATTTTAAATATAATCAAAGAGAAATGAATAAATATAGAACAGCATATAAAAGAAGATTAGCTGGATTTTATGATGATGAGTATATTGAAATAATTCCTGAAAATGAAAAACTATTAGAGGGTATGAAATTTCACAGGAGGTATAAAGATTTTTCTTTTATGTTTCTAGTTGGAAGCTATGTTTTAAATATTATTGATGCCAACGTAGGAGCACATTTACTTCAGTTCAATGTAAATGAAGATTTATCATTAAGACCATATATTGAAAGTAATTATTTTGATTTTTCTCAAAATGCAGGAATCAAACTAAAATTTAATATTGATTAGTATGAGTTTAATTGAATGGTTCTACATCTATTTATTTTCTAATATTATTACTTTTTTTAGTTCTCAAAGATTATTCAGACTTGCAGGAGTTCCAGGTTGGTATGCATTAATTCCTTTATATAATATTATAAAATACCTGGATATAATTAAAAGACCAAGGTGGTGGTTAATTCTTTGTTTTATTCCAGTTATTAATTTGCTAATGATACCTGTTATTTGGGTTGAATTTATTAAGAAGTTTAACCATAACACTAAAGCAGATAGAGTAATGGTAATTTTGACTCTTGGACTATATATTTTCTATATAAGTTACGTTAGCAAGAGAACAAAGTTAGTCGAAGAAATTTCATTTTCTGGATTTGAAAGATCACTTGGATCGTTCATTTTTGCTATTGTAATTGCAACTATTGTCCATAATTATTTTCTTCAACCGTTTGTAATTCCAACAGGTTCACTAGAAAAAACATTAAGAGTTGGTGATTTCCTATTAGTAAGCAAGTTTCATTATGGTGCAAGAATTCCATCTACAGTGATTACTCTACCTATGGTTCATGATACCATACCAATACTTAAAACTAGATCTTATTTAAAAAGTCCTCAATTACCATATATTAGAATTCCAGGTTTTCAGGAGATAAAAAATAATGATATTGTTGTATTTAATTGGCCAGCAGATACAGTCAGAAGGTTCTTTGTAAAAGAAAAAGGAGTAATTAAGCCTAGAGATAAAAAATCAAATTATGTTAAAAGAGCAATTGGTATTCCTGGTGATACAGTTCAGATAAAAGAAGGACTAGTTCTTATAAATGGAAAAGAGAACCAGTTACCTGATAGAGCTAAACCAATTTTTACATATAATATAAAATCAGATGGAGGTGTCTCATCAAATAAACTAATAGAATTAGGTGTTAAAGGTTTTATAAGAAAGTTTATAATTAAGAATTTAAGTCAAAGATCTTATGAAGAAATTACAAATTATATTTTAAGTATATCAAATACAGATAATAATGAATACCTAGTGTATACAGAGGACACCGGTATACCAATAAATATAATTAGGGATAACAATATTATTATAAGTGAGCTAATTGAAAACACAAAAGAGATTAGCCTGACATTTGAGGATGCAAGTAAGATCAAAAATTCAAAATTATTTGATACAATATTTAGAGTCACCCAGGAGAAAGGAGCTTCCAATTTAAATTACTTTCCTAATAATAAAAATTTTAACTGGAATAACGATCATCTTGGTCCAATTTACATACCAAAGAAAGGAGATAGAGTTGATTTAGATATAAACAATCTTCCTATTTACAAAAAAATAATAAAGGACTATGAATTCAATGATATTAAAATTTTAAATGGTAAGATTATTATCAATAATGAAGAACAACATACATACACTTTCAAACAAGATTATTACTGGATGATGGGCGATAATAGATATAATTCTGAAGACTCTAGAGTATGGGGTTTTGTTCCATTTGATCATGTTCTAGGAAAGCCAGTCTTTATATGGATGAGTATCGATGGATTATTTAGTGGAATACAAAATTGGAGATTTAGATGGGATAGAATTTTTACAACTATTGGGCTTGATGGAAAACCAAGGTCTTATTTACCTCATTTTATTGCATTTATTGTATTATGGCAGATTTATGTATTTTTCAAAAGAAGGAAGTCAAAAAGTTAATTTTTATCTGAGTTTTTAAATAAAAAATCTTTTTCCTCTTTACTCAGGCTTTCATATCCTGATTTACTTATTTTATCTAAAATTCCATCTATTTTTTTTTGATTACTCATCTTTTCTTTAGGCTTAGAAAAACTATTAAAATACTTATATAACATTTCTAAAGCAGGGATATTTAATGATTTATTGAGGTTTTTTGCATAGTAAAACCCATAAAAGGCACCTCCTAAATGAGCAATATTTCCTCCTGCGTTACTAAATGGTATTTGAATTAAACTTAGCAGAACATAAAAAAGACCTAGATATTTTAACTTAATATCAAAGAAGATAAGATTTACTTTAGTTTCTGGCATGTATGTACAGGCAAATATAAGTATCGAATAAACAGCTGCCGAAGAACCAATCAGAGGAGAAAAAGAATTCTTGAAAACAGGAAAGATATTATAGGATACTAAAAAAAATAATCCCCCAAAGATAACTCCGTAAAAATATATTTCAAGAAACTTTTTTTTATCTAAAAAATATAGAAAATAATTACAAACGACATATAAAATCAACATATTCCAGAATATGTGAAAAAAATCAATATGAAGAAAAGAATATGATATTAATGTCCATGGGCTCCAAATAACATCTCCAATTGCTGGATGAAGATCAAATAAATCAATAAGACTAATTTGTTTTAAATTAAATAAAAATAGAAATGTATTAGTAACAAGCGGGAGTAAAAAAATAATTATGTTTATGATTATTATTTTTTTATAAATAGGTTGTTTAATAAAATAATCTTGTCCTAATTCCATCTTTTGTTATTAAACTGATTTCTTTTCCAATACCACATCATAATAAAACCAGTAATTGCTCCACCAATATGAGCAAAATGAGCTATTGGACCAACAGAATAGGAGGTGAAACCAAAGAAAAGGTCAAATAATATTAGAAGAGGAACAAGATATTTTGCTTTAATAGGAATTGGTGGGAAAAGTAGCATCAATTGGACATTTGGAAATAACATTGCAAATCCCACAAGTATTCCATAAAGTGCTCCAGATGCACCAACCATAACAGACTTGTATGACTGAATTCCTGAAGCAAGTTTTTCTTCTCCTATAGTCTGGATTAGGCTAGTATTCAGTCTACCTGTCTCAAAAAAACTATTAATATCAATTTTTGTCAAACCATTATCAATTAAAGATTGAGTAACAACTAAAACATCGTAATGGTAAACTAAGGTTTGAATAAGAACTGCACCAAAGCCAGCGGAAAGATAGAAAAAAATAAATTTTTGTTTTCCCCACATTTGTTCCAGTGGAGTCCCAAACATCCATAAGCCAAACATATTAAATAATATATGAGTGAGATCACCGTGCATGAACATGTGAGAAAGAGGCTGCCAAAGAAAAAATGTTGAATTTTTTGGATAATGCATTGCAAATAAATCATACATTAACTCACCAAATACATTTTTTGCAATAAAAAAAATTATATTGATTATTATTAGATGTTTTACTACTTCGCTTACCCTACCCATTGAATTTTTTTTCTATATCATTTTTACTTAAAGTAATAAATATTTGTTTATTATCTGGTGAGAGATTCGGCTCTTTACATGAAAATAGATGATTGACAATGTATTCTTGTTCATCTAAGTTTAGTTTCTGCCCAGATTTAATCGATGTAATTTTTGAAAGTCTCTTTGCAAAAAAATCAGATGTGCTTAAATCATTTGAAATATTGAAGTCTTCATTTAACATATTTTCTACAACCTCTTCCACATCACTTTTCTCAATACCATAAGGGACAGATTTTACTATCATTAAATCCTTTTTAATACTTATATCAAAACCAATTGAATTAAAATCATCATTTATTTTATCATATAATAAGAGCTGTTTTTTAGATAATTTTAACTCAATTGGAAAAATTAATTTTTGTGAATTGATTGTATTATCGAAAATTGATTTTAAAAATGATTCATACAATATTCTCTGATGAGCTAAATTTTGATTTATTATAATTAGTGATGACTTATTTGTACTAATAATGAATTTATTTAAGATTTGAAAAATCTTTGAGTGTTTATTATCTCCAACCTCTAATTCAAGGTCTTTATTAAAGTCAGAAAAATCTTCATGAACTTTTTTTGCTTCTGAATGATTAAAAATCTCGAAGGGATTAAAATCCGAATTAATCTCAATACTTGGATTTACTGGTTGTGATTTGATTTGATTGTAGGAAATATCCATTGAGGGATTCTTTTCAAAGTCAAGAACTGGGCTAACCTGATATATACCTAAACAATGTTTTACTGATGAATTAATTATCGAATAAAGATTTTGATCATCATCAAATTTTATTTCTGTTTTATTAGGATGGACGTTGACATCAATTTTACTCGGATCTATATCAATAAATAAAAAATATCCAGGATGATACCCATCCTTTAACAGACCTTCATATGAAGAAGAAATTGAATGACTAATAAACTGACTTTTAATATATCTAGAGTTAACAAAAATGAACTGATTATTTCTAGATTTCTTTGAAAATTCGGGTTTTAATACATAACCTGATATGTTTGCTATCTGTGTACTTTCAGTAATTGGAATTAGATTCTCTCTGATTTTTTCTCCAAATATTGATATAATCCTTTTATTCAAAGACTGAGGTTTGAGATAAAAAATTTCTTCTTCATTATTTATAAATGAAAACTCAATTTTTGGATGTGAGATAGCGAGTCTATGGAACACATCAAGTATATGCCTTAATTCTACAAAATCAGATTTTAAAAAAGCTCTTCGTGCAGGAACATTATAAAAAATACTTTTTATTTTAATTGAAGTTCCCTCCTGAATATTAGATTCTCTTTCACTTACTAATTCACCACCTTGAATCTCAATATAATTTCCATTTTCTTTTTTATTGATTGATTCCATTTCAACCATAGAGACTGAGGCTATTGAAGCTAAAGCTTCACCACGGAATCCCATAGATGAAATGGAAAAGACATCTTCTATTTTAACAATTTTGGAAGTAGCATGTTTTACAAATGATAAATGCATATCATTTTTTGACATTCCTTTACCGTTATCAATTACCTGAATTAGATTTTTTCCTGCATCTTTAATTATTATCTGAATTTTAGTTGAATCCGCATCAATAGAATTTTCTATAAGCTCTTTAAGTACAGATGACGGCCTTTGTACTACTTCACCAGCAGCAATTTTATTTGAAACATCAATAGGTAAAATTTTAATTATATCTGACATTAATTGGCAAAGAAAATATTTATATCAAAGTCAATTATATATAAAAATACCAAAATAAGGAAGAGTACTATCAAGATTAATGTCATATTAATCCCCCTATTTTTTCTATTACGCATTTTATATCTTTGATCAGCCCAATGTTTTCCTATGTCGTTTGAATTATATGACTCTCGATAAACTGAAAACTTTGATTCAAAACCAGGTAAAACATCATCTTTACCTTTATAAAAACGAGGAGTATAATTAAATTTTCTGTTCTTATTTAATTTAAATAGGTTTACTTTCATTGATTAAATTTAATCATTTTAAGAGCCGCAATCGCAGAATCTTCACCTTTATTATACTTACCTCCACTTCTATCAATAGATTGATTAATGTTATCATCTGTAGAAACACACAGAATAACAGGTATATCAGATATGATATTTAAATCTTTAATACCATCTATAACTGCATTAGATACAAATTCAAAGTGTCTTGTTTCACCTTGAATAATACATCCAATCGCAATTACTGCATCAAAATTTTTATCAATAAGGTTTTTACAGGCAAATATTAACTCAAAACTACCAGGAACATTTATTTTGGCTATATTTTTTTCTAGTATACCATTTTTTATAAGCGTATTCTTCGCTCCATCAAAGAGTTTCTCAGTAATTTCATTATGCCAGTCAGAAATAACACACGCAATCTTTAGTTTGTTCGGATTTTCTATACTAAGATCACTGTTGTTGTTAAAAATCTGCTTTGCACACATTTTAATTTATTAGATTCTCAATTCTTCCTATTTGAACTTCAACTAATCCTGATTCATATGAATCTGGGTATTCCTCTTTAATTCTATTTAAAAAATTAATTGAAGACTTATATTCACCAAGTTCAGATCCTATTAGAGCTGCCTTAAATAAATATTTAGGGGTTGTATAAATATTATCATTTTGTTTAAATGCCTTTTGATAATATTCGTATGCTTTTTTTGATTGATTTAATTCAGAAAAACAGTCTCCAATAGTTCCAAGAGAGATTGATTTTAAAAGAATATCATCTGATTTAAATTTTTCAAGATAAGTTATAGCATTTTCATACTCTTTAAGATTTAGGTATGCCATACCGATAGAGTAATTAGCAAGATTAGCTGCCTTAGTACCTGAGTATTCTTTAATTATATCAAGAAATCCATATTTACCTTCACCACCATTTAAGGCCAATTTAAAAAGAGAGTCTGATTCCGACGATATTAATGCCTGTTCAAAAAAATATTGAGCTTGATTCAGTTCACTAATTGCTTCAATTTCCTTAGGCTCAGATATAAATCTTTGATACCCTAAAAAGGATAGCACTGAAATTGCTATTAATGCAATGGCTGAAAAAATTTTCGTTTGATTTTTTATAATCCATTGCTCTGATTTATTAGCAGTAGAATCTAATGAATCAAATACTTCAGCAGTTTGGCTTTTCTCGCCTTGATCAGCTTTTAAATTTCTGCTTTTTTTGTAACCTCTTCTATTAAATGTTGCCATAATAATTTTTTGAATCCCAAAATTAATGTTTTATTTTGAAAAGCAATTATGTTTTTAAATTCTCTAAAAATTGATAACTATAAGAACTTAGATAAACTTAAGTTCAATTTTAATAAAAAGATCAATTGTTTTATTGGTAAAAATGGTATTGGCAAGACTAATATAATTGATTCAATATATCATCTTGCTTTTACAAAAAGCTACTTTAACCCATCAACATCACAAAATGTAAAAATTGGTGAAGATTTTTTTTCAATTAACGGCAACTTTGAAATTAATAATAGAGATGAAAAGGTTCACTGCTATTATAAAAGTGGAGATAAGAAAATAATAAAAAAAAATGGTAAACAATATAAAAGAATATCAGACCACATTGGCTTGATAAACTTAATTATAATATCACCTCATGACAGAAATTTAATCACTGAAGGTAGTGAGATGAGAAGAAAATTTATAGATTCAGTAATAGGTCAAGTTGACAAAATTTATTTACAAAAAGTTATTGATTACGGTAAAGTTATAATTCAAAGAAATTCACTATTAAAGTACTTTTTCATTAATAGAAAATTTGACAAAGATACTCTTGATACCTACAATCAACAGTTAATCACTTTAGGAACTCCTATATTTAAAGAAAGAAATAATTTTTTAAAGACCTTTATTCCAATTTTTAAAAATTATTATTCTGAAATCAGTTCTGGCAACGAATTTGTCGACATAACTTATAAGAGTGATCTAAATTCAGGTAGTTTTTCAGAAATTTTACAAGATAGCGAATCTAAAGACAGATTTTTACAATATACATCTAAGGGGATTCACAAAGATGATCTTAACTTTACAATTGAAAACAACAAGATTAAAAACTTTGGTAGTCAAGGTCAACAAAAATCATTTCTTATTGCCTTAAAGCTAGCTCAATTTGACTATTATAAAACAGAATTTGGTAATTCACCACTTGTACTACTTGATGATATTTTTGATAAACTTGATCAGGAAAGAGTTCGTCAAATAGTTCAAATCCTCGAAAATAAAGATTTTGGTCAAATATTTATTACTGACACACATATTGACAGGGTTAAGGATGCTTTATCAGGACTAAAAAACAAAGAAGAAATTTTTGATTTACAGGAAATATATTCAAATGGTTAAAAGAGGTGAAATAAAAAATATATCAAAAGTATTAGATGACGTGCTCTCGCAAAAACAATTTAGGATTGGTATTGATAATCTTAAAGTTCAAGAGGCATGGGTAAAAACAATGGGTAAAAACATACAGAAATATACCTATACTGTAAAATATAAGAAAGGTGTGCTATTCATAAAATTAAAATCTTCAGTACTTAAGGAGGAGCTCACTTTCGAAAAGAGAAAAGTAATTAATCTTATTAATAAGGAATTGGGTAAAGAGTATGTGAAAGATTTAGTTCTTAACTAAAAATCTCGTTATTTTTAAAATGAAAGCTAATTTCAATAGCCGCATTCTCATCACTATCAGACCCATGCACTGCATTTTCACCTTTTGATTTAGCATATTTTTTTCTAATTGTTCCATCTAAAGCATCTTTAGGATCAGTAGATCCTATTAAAGCTCTAAAGTCCTCAACTGCATTGTTCTTTTCTAACGCTGCTGCAACTATCGGCCCTCTTGTCATAAATTTAATTAGATCTTTAAAAAATGGCTTATCTGAATGAATTGAATAGAATTGTTTAGCTTCATCTCTAGTCATTTTTTTATACTTAAGAGCAATTATGTTAAACCCTGCATCTTGAATCATATTTAAAATTGGAAGCATAAAGCCCTGCTCAATTGAGTCAGGTTTTAACATAGTGAATGTTCTGTTTGATTCCATGCGGCAAATTTAATAATATCTATCATTAATCAAAGTTTTACCAATTACTTTATTTTAATTTTCAATATAATATTATATTAGCCGACTCATGGATAAGAAGATTCTTGAAAGTATTAAAAGTATTCTGTCTTCAAAAAAGAAAATCATTTTAATACCACATAGCAGTCCTGATGCAGATGCTCTTGGAAGTTGTCTCGCCCTATTTCATTTTTTTAAAGATAAGCATGAAGTAAATGTTATATCTCCAAATGAGTTCACTCAAATTCTCAATTTTTTGCCTAGCTCAGATAAAGTTCTAGTATATGAATCTAATAGAGAAGAATCAGACGTTTTATTTCAAGAAGCTGAAATTATTTTTACACTAGATTTCAATAGCCTCGGAAGAGCTAAAAATGTTTCATATAAAATATCTAAGTCAACAGCAACTATAATTATGATTGATCACCATGAAAATCCATCTGACTTCGCCACCTATATGATATCTAATTCTGAAATGAGTTCAACGAGTGAGATGATCTATGATTTTATAACATTTCTTAATCCAGATAAAATTGATAATGATATAGCTACATGCCTTTATACTGGTATTGTGGCAGATACAGGCTCTTTTCGTTTCCCTTCTACAACCTCTAAAACATTGTTAGTAGGTTCTAAATTAATTGACTATGGAGTAGATGTTACTTATATTTTCGAAAATTTACACAATAACTTTCAATTTGACAGATTAAAGCTACTTGGAACAACAATTAATAATTTTAAAAAAGTGGGAGATCTTCCAATATTATATACAATGTTAACAGATGAAGATCAAAAGTCGAGTAATTTCAAAAAAGGTGATAGTGAAGGTTTTGTGAATTTTGGACTTAGTGTTGAGGGAATATTATGTTCAGTATTATTTATAGAGAAAAAAGAAGAAGAATTAATTAAAATTTCGTTTAGATCCAAAGGTGATTTTAAAGTTAATATCTTTGCTTCAAAATATTTCAACGGTGGAGGTCATATCTATGCTGCTGGAGGAATTTCAAAATTAAGCCTGAAAGAAACTGAAGAAAAATTTATTAAGGATATTAGACAATATTTAAAAGAAAATTATGATTAAAAAAATTATAATATTCATAACACTAATTCAAACACTAAACTCTTGTAATATGAACGATTACTCTGAACTAAATGAAGGAATATATGCAAATATGGAAACCTCTAAAGGTGACATACTATTGGAACTATTCTACAAAAAGACACCTTTAACAGTATCAAATTTTGTTGCATTATCTGAAGGAAATCATCCTGCAGCTGCAGAAGAATACTCAGGCAAACCATATTATGATGGTTTAAAATTTCATCGAGTTATTGAGAATTTTATGATTCAGGGTGGAGATCCAACTGGAACAGGCTCTGGAGGACCAGGATTTCAGTTCGATGATGAATTTAGTGACGAGCTTAAACATACTGGACCAGGGATTTTATCAATGGCTAATGCTGGACCAGGTACAAATGGAAGCCAATTTTTTATAACTCATGTTGAAACTCCATGGCTTGACGGTAAACATTCTGTTTTTGGAAAAGTTAGTACTGCATTAGATAGTACTGGTCTAGAGGTGGTTGACAAGATCGCCCAAGATGATCTAATCAAAAGTGTAAAAATAATCAGAATTGGAAAAGACGCAGAAAATTTTGATGCACCTAAAATTTTTGAGGATTACATAACAAATAAAAGTCAGGCAGATATTTTAAAGGCTGAACAAGAAGCTAACCTTTTAAAGGATATAACAAAAGGAATGATTGAAACTGAAAGTGGTTTAAAATATAAAATTTCAAAAAAAGGAAGTGGCTCTAATGCAAAAATAAATGATGTCTTATCTGTTCATTACTCCTTAAGTCTTATTGATGGATCAGTAATTGACTCATCTTTCACCAGAGGAGAACCTATTGAATTTACTTGTGGTGTAGGTCAAGTTATTAAAGGATGGGATGAAGCAATGCAGCTTCTAAACAAGGGGTCTAAAGCTACACTAGTGATTCCTAGTGAACTAGGCTATGGACCAACTGGTGCTGGGAATGGAGTTATACCCCCTAATGCGACATTAATATTTGAAGTTGAATTACTCGACATAAATTAATGAAAGTTAAAAGTATTTTTGCTCTAGCTCTAATACCCCAAATATTATTAGTTAATTATATTCAGAATAATCCATCAATAGTAGATGAATATTACTCTGGCTACCTATATAAATTTATACTTAGAATTAATTCTTTTTTATATTCTAATATTGATATTCCCGTTGGTGAGGTTTTATATCTAATTGCCTTAATTTTACTTATTTATCTTACTTACAGAGTATTTTCATTTAAACTAAATGATTCAATTAACTTATTAGCATTTATTTCAATTGTTTACTTTATTTTTTATTCTTTTTGGGGATTAAATTATTTTAGAACATCTATCTCTAAAAAATTAAACATTAAGGATGATTACAAGTTTGAGGATCTAGATAAAACTTTGGATAATATTATTTCAAGGATTAACGAAGAAGTACTAATAATTGAAGATTTTAATGACTTAAACTTTTTTGAACTAACTAACTCAACTAGTTTTAATACAAAACAGTCAATCATACCCAGTATACTTCTTTATCAGACAGTTTCTGGGCACTTTATCCCATTTACATCAGAATCAGTAATTAATGGTGATATTCCAAAAATTGATTTACCATTAGTTATTTTTCATGAACAAGCTCATCAATTGGGATATGCAGATGAAGCAGAAGCAAGCTTTTATGGGTTTGTTAAATCGATAGAGAGTGATAATGCAAACGTTAGATATTCTGGCTATTTTAATGCTCTTTTAAATCTACTAAACGAAGTAAGTAAAAATCATTACGAAAAACTTGAGGATTACACCTCAAGACTAGACCCAAAGGTTAAATCTGACATAAGAAATAATTCAGAATTCTGGAATAAATATTATAATAATTTTTTTGACCGAATAGCTAACTATTTATATGACTTTTACCTGAAATCGAATAAACAAGAGGATGGGATTTTATCTTATAATAAAGTTTCCAATTACATAATTGATTATTATCAGAGGAAAGTGCCATACGATTATTTTAATTGATTTATTATATTAGCAAGCTGAACTTATTTAAGTCAAATAAAAAACCATTAATATGAAAAGAATCTTTTTATTTTCATTCTTTCTGTCATTTGGATTATATAGTCAAGATTACTTTATCGTCAATGATGGAGTAAAAACTCAAGATTATGAGTTTAATGTTTTTGTAAATGCAAACATTTATTCAAATAACTCAATAATAAAAAATGCAACTTTAATTGAGAGAGATGGAAAAATTGTACAAATTGGTAAGGATATTGTAATCCCAGAAAATAGTATAGTTAAAGACTTAAATGGGAACTACATATATCCGTCGTTTATTGAAATTCATTCTTCATTTAGTGTAAAAAAACCAGAAAGGAGATCTTATGGTAGAAGCTCTCAATATGAGCCAACTAGAAAGGGATATTATTGGAATGATCATATTTTAAGTGACTACAATAGTATGAAAGATTATAGTTACAATCAAAAGGATGCAAAAGCACTAAGGAATATTGGTTTTGGTGTTGTAAATTCTCATCGAGATGATGGAGTTCACAGAGGAACAAGTTTTACTTTAGGATTGATTGACAATCAAGATGAATCATTTAGAATTATTTCAGAGAAAACTGCTGAACACTTCTCGTTTTCAAGAAGTCAAACATCAAATCAGTCCTACCCTAGTTCTACTATGGGTGCTATGGCATTAATAAGGCAACTTTACTATGATGCAGATTGGTATTCTCAAGGTTTGTCAAAAACTAAGGATCTAGCTTTAGAGTCAGTTATTAAAAATAGAGATATACCAAAACTCTTTGACGCAGATGATAAACTAAACGTTTACAGAGCTGCAAAAATTTCAGCAGAGCTTAATCTTGACTTTGTTATTAAAGGCTCAGGAAAAGAATATGAGAATGTAAGGGAGTTAAAGAAATTCAACAATAAACTTATAATCCCAGTAAACTTTCCAAATGCCTTTGATGTATCTAACGCCCAGCTTAACGACAAATTAACTATAAATCAACTCAGATATTGGAATCAAGCACCAACTAATCTTGGTATATTAGAAAGAAACGGTATAGTTTTTTCAATTACTTCTACTGACTTAAAAAATAAAAGAGACTTCTTGAAAAACATTAGAAAAGCTATAAAAAACGGTTTAAGTGAAAAAACTGCATTAGATGCTTTAACTATTATACCTGCTACTTCAATTGGTTTAGAGGGAAAGATAGGTAAATTAGAGAATAATTACTTAGCGAACTTTTTAATCACATCTGGGCCGATTTTTGATGAAGAAACTGAGATTATTGAAAACTGGGTCAAAGGAGAAAGACACGTTATTAAGAATACAGATAAAACTAATATTGATGGAGATTATTCCATTGAATTAAATAATAATTCGTACAATCTAAAAATTACTAATAGCCTTTCTAAACCCTCATCAATTATTACAAAAGACTCTTTAAACATAAAATCAAAGACTTCTATTGTAGATGACTGGTTGAGTATTACTCTATTTGATAGTATAGACGGAAGACAGTCTTTTGCTCAAATTTCACTAAAAATAAATTCGTCGAATAATATAGAAGGTACTGGAACTGATTTTAATAATAATAATTTTTCATTTAATATCTCAAAAAAAGAGTTAACTGAGACCAAAAAGTCAAAGAAGACATCAAAATCTGAATCTAATAGTCCATCAATATCAGAAGTAACATACCCTAATGTTGGCTTTGGACTAAGCTCAATTCCTTCAAGTCAATCCATTCACTTTAAAAATGCAACTCTTTGGACCAACGAAAATGATGGGATCATTTCGAATTCAGATATAATAATTGATAATGGAAAAATTATTGCCATAGGAAAGAATCTTGAGACTCCAGATAATTTCAAAATTATTGATGCAACAAATAAACATATAACATCGGGAATAATTGATGAACACTCACATATGGCTGCATCAAGTATAAATGAGGGAGGTCACAATTCATCTGCAGAGGTCTCTATTATGGATGTTATAAATCCAGATGATATTAATATTTATAGAAATTTAGGTGGTGGTGTAACAACTGTTCAAATTCTTCACGGTTCTGCTAATCCAATAGGGGGACAATCTGCAATTATCAAATTAAAATGGGGGTCTGAAATTGAGGATATGTTTTTTAAAAATGCTACTCCATTTATAAAGTTTGCATTAGGTGAAAATGTTAAACAGTCTAATTGGGGAGGTTCAAGATTCCCACAAACAAGGATGGGAGTTGAACAGGTATTTATTGATCATTTTGATAGAGCTAAAGAATATGCTGAGAACTGGACAAATTATAATTCACTTAGTAAAAGAAAAAAAGCATCTACTCCGAAACCGAGATTTGACGAGGAACTTGAAACTTTATGGGAGATTTTAAGAGGAGATAGATTTATTTCAAGTCATTCGTATGTTCAAAGTGAAATTAATATGTTAATGAAAGTTGCTGAAAGGTTTGGCTTTAAAATAGACATATTCACACATATTTTAGAGGGATATAAAGTTGCAGATAAGATGGCAGAGCATGGTGTTGGTGGATCAACGTTTTCTGATTGGTGGGGCTACAAATTTGAAGTAAATGATGCAATCCCATATAATGCATCTATAATGCATAATGCTGGAGTTACAGTTGCCTTAAATTCAGATAATTCAGAACTTTCCAGAAGGTTGAATCTAGAAGCAGCAAAGGCAGTAAAATACGGTAATGTATCTGAAGAAGAAGCATGGAAGTTTGTGACATTAAATCCAGCTAAACTCCTTCGACTAGACGATCAAGTTGGAAGTCTTAAAGTTGGAAAGGATGCGGATATTGTTTTGTGGAGTGGTCATCCCATGTCTCTTTACACACAAACAGAACAGACATATATTGAAGGCGCTCTGTATTTTGATAAGTATCAGCACAAGGAGAAATTAAACGACATTAAGGAAGAAAAAAATAAATTAATTCAGCAAATGCTGGGACAAAATTTACCTGGTGCAAGTCTTATGTTTCCAAACCCTATGCCTCAAATAGAGATAACCTGTGAATACACTGAATTTTAAAGTCATGAAAAAAATTATTTTAATAAATATTATCTTTTTAAATCTTTTATTTTCTCAACAGACTCCTGCTCCAGCTCAAGATAAATCAGTTTTAATTTATGGAGGAACAACTCATGTTGGTAATGGTGAATTAATAAATAATAGTCTAATAGGATTCACAAATGGAAAAATTGATTTAATAACTTCAACAGATGTTGCCTGGTCTGATGATAAACTTAATTCGTTTCAGGACTCTAAAAATGAAAAATATGATACAATTATTGACGCAACCAATCATCACATTTATCCTGGTATCATTGCTCTTAATACTAATCTAGGGTTAGTTGAGATAGATGCAGTTAAAGCTTCTGTAGATGATGATGAGTCAGGATCTTATTTACCAGAAATTAGGTCAATTATAGCATACAACGCCGAATCAAAAGCTGTAGAAAGTATGAGACCTAATGGGGTACTTCTTGCACAAATTGCACCAAATGGTGGTGTCATTTCTGGAAGTTCTTCTGTTGTTCAGCTTGATGCATGGAATTGGGAGGATGCAACTGTTAAATATGATCAGGGTATACATATTAATTGGCCAAGTCCATATACGTATGGTAGATGGTGGCTAGACGAGGATAGAGGACTTAAAGTAAATAATAATTATTCCAGTCAAGTTAAAGGTCTAAAAGATTTTTTTGAAAAGTCGAAAGCAAATATGAACGTCAACAAGTCAATGAATATAAAGAGTAAAGCGATGAAAAGTATAATTAATGGTGAGTCAACGGTCTATTTGTATGCAGATGATGAAAAAGAAATTGTTGATGGAGTTACTTTTTTAAAAAAATTTGGAATTGCGAAAATAGTCATTGTCGGTGCATCAGAGTCAAGAAATCAGTTAGATTTTATAAAAGCGAATAATATCCCAGTAATTGTCAAGCAACCATATAGATTCCCTCAATCAATTGATTCAGATCCCGATGATACTTTCTTATTAGCAAAACATATGTTAGATAAAGGAATACTAGTAAGTATAGACCCGTCAGGGGCTCCTCAATCAAGAGTATCAATAAGAAATCTTCCTTTTTATGCCGGAAGTTTTTCAAGTTATGGGATTGATAAAGAGACAGCTCTAAGTTTAATAACTCTTAATCCTGCTAAGATACTTGAAATAGATAACGAATTTGGTTCAATTGAAATTGGTAAGAGTGCTACTTTGTTTATATCAAAGGGAGATGCATTAGATATAGTATCTAATAATGTTTCTCATGCATTTATCTCAGGAAGAAATATAAGTTTAGAAACGCACCAAACCAGACTTTGGAGGAGATACTCAAATAAATATTCTAACTCTCAATAAATTATTGACTTTAAATCAAGAATTATTATTTGTAAATTTAAGTAGTAAAATTTACAAGTGTTAGTTGAGAATAAAATATTACCCAAAGAAATAACAGAGATGTTTAATGATATAATTGATTCCAGTTATCAAAAAATATCATCCAAAGAAAAAAAAATAATCTATGAATCTCTAGTTATTGCCTTTAATGGTCATGATGGACAAATGAGAAAGTCCGGTGAGCCATACATATATCACCCTCTCGAAGTTGCAAGAATTGTAGCCAAAGATATTGGACTTGACTATATATCAGTTGCTGCAGCAATTCTACATGATACTGTTGAAGATACTGAAGTTACACTTGAAGATCTTGATGAAACAGTCGGATCAGATATTTCAAAAATTGTCGATGGATTAACAAAAATTTCAACTTTAAAGAAAAATGAAGACTACTCAGTTCAGGCAGAAAACTATCGAAAAATGCTACTAACTCTTCATAGTGATATACGAGTAATACTTATCAAAACTGCTGATAGGCTCCACAATATGCGAACAATTGATTTTTTATCAAAAGCAAAGCAAGATCAAATGGCATCAGAATCATTATATATTTATGCACCTCTTGCTCATAGAATTGGGTTATATAATATGAAGAATGAACTTGAAAATTTGAGTCTTAGGATTCTCGAACCCAGAGAGTATAATTTAATTAAAAACAAAATTGATAAGGATCTAGTAAATCAAGAAAAATATGTTGAATCATTTGAAAAATTAATTAATGAAAGTCTTGTTGATCAAAAAATTAAATATCAGATAAAGGGGAGGCATAAATCTATTTATTCAATTTATAACAAAATTAAATCAAAGAATATTTCATTTGATGAAATTTATGACCGATTTGCAATAAGAGTTATATATAAATCAAAACAAAAAGATGAAAAGTTTATCGCATGGAAAATATATTCAATAATAACTGATCATTTTACACCTAACCCTACTAGACTTAGGGATTGGATCACTTTACCAAAAAATAATGGATATGAAGCACTTCATCTAACCGTAGTTGGCCCAAAAAATAAATGGGTTGAGATTCAGATTAGGTCAGAGAGAATGGATGAAATTGCTGAAAAAGGCTATGCTGCTCATTATGGCTATAAACATAACGAATCTAAAAAAAGTGAGGTTGACCTTTGGTTAAATAAACTTCAAGAGGTTTTAAATCAAGACTCTGAACATGCTATCGATTTTGTTGAGGATTTTAAATTAAACTTTTATTCAAAAGAGATATATGTTTTTACTCCTAAAGGAGATCTAAAATCCCTAAAAAGTGGATCATCTGCATTAGATTTTGCTTTTCATGTACATACTGATGTTGGAATTAAAACCAGAGGAGCAAGAGTCAACGGAAAATTAGTTCCACTTAGTCATACTCTAAAAAGTGGTGATCAAGTTGAAATAATTACATCAGACAATGTCAAACCAAATGTAAACTGGCTTGACTTTGTTGAAACTTCTAAAGCAAAATCGAAAATAAAATCTTCGTTAAATGATGAAAAGAGAAGAATTGCCCAAGATGGAAAAGAAATACTTGAGAGAAAGCTAAAACAGTTTAAAATTAAATTAGATGATAAAACATCTGGTCAAATGATGAAGTTTTTCAAGATTAATGCCAGTAATGATCTTTTTTTTAAAGTTGCTAATGGAGAAATAGATAATAAGAAGATTAAAACTTTTGCAAATGACTTTAATAGCTATTTGGGGTACTTTAGACGAAGAATTACTGGAAATACAGATAAAATTAAGAAGCATGATGATAATGAGGATTTAATTAAGTTTGATAAACTAGTTTTTGGAAAAGAAAAAGAGATGTTAAAATATTCAATGGCCCCATGCTGTAGTCCAATTCCTGGAGATAACGTATTTGGATTTATCTCAGTAAAAGATGGAATTAAAGTCCATTCAAAGAACTGCCCTAATTCAATATCTCTTAGATCAAATTACGCTTATAGAATAATTTCTGCCACTTGGATTAATTCAGATAGCCACGAGTTTAATGCAAAGATTGAAATAACTGGTATTGACGATATAGGTTTAGTTAATGAGATTACATCTCTTATCTCTAACTCAATGAATGTAAATATGAATAGAATTTCATTTGAGACTAATGATGGACTTTTTTCGGGAGTAGTAAGTGTTGAAGTAGAAAATAAAGTAATTTTGAATAAATTGATGAAACGTTTAAAAGCAATAAAGGGATTAGAAAAAGTAATACGTAGATAAATATGGTAATGAAAAATTCAAAAAATCAAGAAGAGGTAATTAATGTTTTTACAAATTTTTTAACAAAACATAACCATCGAAAAACTCCTGAAAGATATAGTATTTTAAATGAAATTTATTCAATAGATGGTCATTTTGACATTGACTTTCTATATGAGGAAATGAATAAAAAAAAATACAGAGTTAGTAGGGCAACTTTGTATAATACTATTGAACTTTTACTTGAAAGTGGACTGGTTAGAAAGCATCAGTTTGGAGATTCTTTCTCTCAGTATGAAAAATCTTATTTTAATAGTCAACATGATCATCTGATAATAACAGACACAGGAGAAGTTAAAGAATTTTGTGATCCAAGACTCCAAGAAATTAAAAAAAATATTGAAGAAGTTTTTAATGTCGACATTAAGGATCATTCACTATATTTATACGCTACGAGTAAAAAGAAAAAATAGTTAATATATGTCTTTAGATCTACTGTTAGGTCTTCAATGGGGAGATGAAGGTAAAGGAAAAATAGTTGATGCAATAACCTCAAATTACGACATTATTGCAAGATTTCAAGGAGGACCTAATGCTGGTCATACAATTGAATTTGATGGTAATAAACATGTTCTTCACACTATTCCTTCAGGTATATTCAATAAACAGTCTATAAATGTAATTGGTAATGGAGTTGTAATTGACCCTGGAATATTTCTTAAAGAAATTGAAGGTTTAAATAAGTATAAAATTGACCTAAAAAAAAACTTATATATATCAAAGAGGGCTCATATTATATTACCTACCCATAAAATAATTGATGCTACGTCAGAAGCATCTAAAGGCAAAAAGAAGATTGGTTCAACACTTAAAGGTATTGGACCAGCATATATGGACAAAACTGGAAGAAACGGTATTAGAGTTGGTGATATTATTGATGATTCATGGCAAAAAAAATATAATAATCTTAAAGAAAAACACTTAAAAATTATTTCAAATTTTAAGGAGTCTGTTGATATAAGCTTAGAAAATTTAGAGATAGACTTTGTCCAAGGTATAGAAAGTCTCAAAACTTTTAATTTAATTGACAGCGAGAACTATCTTAATAGTTGTCTTAATGAAGGAAAGAAAATTTTAGCTGAGGGAGCACAAGGATCTTTGTTGGATATTGATTTTGGAACATATCCCTATGTAACCTCATCAAATACTACTGCGGCTGGTGCATGCTCTGGATTAGGTGTTCCTCCCAATAAGATCAAGAAAATAATTGGAATTTTCAAAGCTTATACAACAAGAGTTGGTTCTGGTCCATTTCCAACAGAATTATTTAATTCAATTGGTGAAAAAATTAGAGAAATTGGTCATGAATATGGAGCGACTACTGGTAGAGATCGAAGATGTGGTTGGCTAGATCTAGTAGCTTTAAAATATACAGTTCAGATTAATGGAGTAACCGAACTTAATATCATGAAATCAGATGTATTAAGCTCAATTGATAAACTAAAGATATGTACATCTTATATGGTTGATAACAAACAGGTTAACAATTTTCCTTTTGATATAAAATCCAAAAAAATTATTCCAAAATATGTAGAATTTGAGGGATGGCATGAAGATATTACCAAAGTAAATTGTGAAGATGATCTTCCAAAAGAGCTTATAAACTATATTAATTTTATTGAATCGTTTGTTGAAGTTCCTATAAAATTAATTTCTGTTGGACCAGATAGAATTCAAACTATTTACAGAAATACATGAAACTAGAAAAAATTTTGATTTGTTTTCTTGTTACCTCATCTCTACTAAGTCAAGAACAGAGAACGATTGAGATATTACAAGCAGGTAAATCAATAAGAAACTCAGTTGAGTATCCTGATGCTAATATCCTTCAAAAAGAAAATGATTTGAGAGTCATATTATTTCATGATGGGGCAAAGATAGAATCAGATATATCCTACTATTATTTCAATGAAAATTCTTTCAAAGCCAACGGAAAAGTTATTTTTTATCAAGGAGATTCTCTAAAACTTTCATCAGATTACCTTGAATATGATGGTAAGACAAAAAAAGCAACTGCATATGGAAATGTTATACTAGTTAGACCCGATATGAAGTTAGAAACTGATACATTATATCTGGATAGACCAAAAAATATTGCATTTTACAATTCAAAAGGTAAAATAGTTGATAATGATAATATACTTGAAAGTAATTCAGGCACATATTTTATGGGACCTAAAAAATATATATTTAGGTCAAATGTAAAAATTGATAATCCAGAATATAAAATAGACTCAGAGGAATTAGAATATTTCACAGAAAAAAATATTGCATTCTTTAATGATGAAACACTTATTACAGGTATTGACTATAATATTTTTTGTATGAATGGATTCTATGATACAAATCTTCAAAAAGGATATTTTAAAAAAAATGCAATAATAAACTATGATGGAAAGATTATAAATGGTGACAGCATTTTTTTTGAAAATGAAAGGTCATATGCATCAGCTACTTACAATATTAAAATTAATGATACGATTAATAATTCAATCATAACCGGACATTATGGAGAAATTTTTAGAGATAAGGACTCCGCAATAATTACTAAAAACGCATTAGCAGTTAATATAATTAAAAGTGATTCACTTTATATCCACTCTGATACAATTACAATTACTGGTGCAGATGAAAAAAAAATTTTAAAAGGTTACTATGACGTAAGAATTCTTAAATCTGATGTGAGAGGCTTGTCTGACTCAATTCATTTTAATCAAGAGACTGGATTAATTAAATTATTAAAAAGGCCAAAAAGCATTAGAGAAATTAGAAGGTTGAGTGATGAGGAAAGGAATAAAATTAATCCAATTATTTGGTTTGGTGAAAACCAAATTACAGGTGATAAAATATTCTTAAAATCGAATCTTAATACAGAAGAGTTGGATTCTCTAATTATTAGAGGTAATGTGTTTATGAGTCAAAAAGATTCATTATTTGAAGAAAGATATAACCAAATAAAAGGTGAAAAACTGGATGGATTTTTTACAGATGGAAAGCTTGATAATGTATATGTTGAAAAGAACAGTACGTTACTTTACTACATGTACTCTGATGATTCGGAACTGATAGGGCTAAATAAGACACTTGCAAGCTCAATTTTTATTAAATTTCTTGATAACGAAATATCTGAGGTGTCTTTTTATAAAACCCCAGATGGAAATGTATTAGCCGAAAGTAAAATTTTAACAAATGAAATGAAACTTCCTGGTTTTATATGGAGAGAGGAAGAAAAACCAAATAAAATCACTGATTTATTTAGTGAAAGTGATAAAAAATTGAATATCGTAAAAATTGATTAATATCAGCTGTTAATTATTTTGTTGAAAATAATTTTACTCCTCACATATTTTGACTTTAGTAGATGTGTACTTTAGAAAAAAAAATTCTTGAGTAACATTAATGATTCAATATTAAAGTTTGAACAGATGTTGAAAACAAATAGTGTTTTTTACTACGATTCAACAGAATTTATTGACATATCTCATTATTACATTGATGAAGCAAATTATAAACTTGCTAGTAAGGCCATAAAAATGGGTCTTAAACAACATCCGAATAATATTGACTTAATGTTACTTAATTCAGAGCTATTAATTTTTAACTCCAAATATGAAGATGCATCTAAAATTCTAAATTATATTCAAAAAATAGATCCTGAAAACAGGGAGGTATATCTACAAAGAGCAACAATATGCTCAAAGAATAATCTTAGTAACGAAGCAATTGAAATTCTAAAAAATGCATTACAATTTATTGATGATAAGATTGATATTTGGAATATGATTGCAATGGAATTCTTGTTAATTGAAGATTTTGAATCTGCGATACCATTTTTCAAAAAATGTTTAAACTATGACGAAGAAGATTATCAATCTTTGTATAACTTAATTTTTTGTTATGAAAATTTAAATCGAGTTGAGCAGGCAGTAAATGAGCTCAGCTTAGTTCTTGAGAAAAAACCATATTCTAAAATTGCATGGTTTCAATTAGGTAAAACATATAAAAAACTAGCTAAACTCAAAGAATCTATATCTGCATTTGATTTTGCTATTATATCAGATGATCAATTTGTTTCAGCATATATTGAAAAAGCTAAAATTCTTGAAAGATTAAAAAGGTATAATGATGCGCTTGAGAACTATAAAATATCTGTTGAATTAAGTGAACCTAATTCATATATATACTTTAAAATAGCAAAATGTTACAGAAAATTAGATAACAAAAAGCTTTTTATAAATTACATTAAAAAAGCACTCAGAATAGAACCCACTAACGAAAAAGCATGGGTTTATTTAATAAAGTTTTATTTAAAAGCAAATAATTACAGACAATCAAAATACCTTGCAGCAAAAGCTTTAGAAAATAATTATAGTAGCTATCCAATACTTAAAATAAATGCTTACATAAACAAAATTACAGGTAATAATTCTAAAGCAATAAAATATTATTCTGAAATTATTGATATTAAAGAAAAACAATCTTGGAAAATATGGAAAAGTTTATTAAAATGTATTTTAGATACTAAAGATTGGTCTAAGTTATTAATAATGAGCTTAAGAGCAAAAAAGTATTTTCCCAATAGACCTTTTCTTGATTTTATCATAAGTGGGTGCCTTTTGAAAGATGGCAAATTAAATGAAGCAATATATTTTTACCAAAGTGGAAGTAAATCATCTAAAATTCCATCAAAATTGAAAAAGTCATTTCCAGAATTTACTCAGAACAAGACACTACTTGTTTAATTTTTTTTATATTAAATCATAATGAAAAATTATATTTTTCTTTTCCTTAAGGGACTTGCAATGGGTGCTGTTAATAAAATTCCTGGAGTCTCAGGTGGAACAGTAGCATTTATCACAGGAATTTATGAAGATCTTATTAATTCAATAAAGAAAATAAATTTTAAATCTTTTAAAATTTTATTTAATAGGGGATTTAAAGATTTTTATTTTGAGATTAATGGTAGATTCCTGACTATTGTTTTTTCTGGGGTTATTGCAAGTTTTTTTAGTGTATCTCTTATACTTGATAGACTTATTGAGAAATATGAATTATATGTTTTTGGCCTATTTTTTGGAATGATTATTGGTTCTTTTTATGTTATTTACTTTCAACTTGAAAGATTAAGCCTTAAAACTTTAATTGGGATTTTAGTTGGATTAGCTTCAGGACTTTTGATAAGTTTTGCTGATAATTTTGAAGTTACAAATTCAAATCTTATAATTTTTATTTCAGGCATGATTGCAATATCAGGAATGATATTACCTGGTCTTTCAGGCTCATATCTTCTCCTGCTAATGGGAAATTATACTCTAATAATGGTTGACTCTGTAAATGCATTATATTTTACAATAACTGAAATTTTCTCATTTAACTTTGATTTTTTAAATGATCCTGACAGAATTTATTTATTGAAAATACTTTTCTTTTTTACAATTGGATCAGTTGCTGGTCTCATTTTTTTATCAAATATTTTAAGTACTCTTCTAAAAAATTATAAGTCGCTAACAGTAGCTGTTATTGTAGGATTTATTGCAGGATCTCTCAGAGGTGTTTGGCCATGGAAATCTGAAGAAGTTGATGGAAAAATTTCTTTATTTTTTCCAAATTTTTCATTAGTTGAAACCCACTTAACTTTGGTTTATATTTTTATTGGTATTTTGTTTGTAGTTTTATTGGAAAGATTCGCAAACAAAAATTGAAAGAAAAAAAACAATTTGGTTTAATAGGTAGGAATATTGATTACTCATTTTCAAGAAACTACTTTACAAAAAAATTTAGTGCTACTGAAACACTTTCAAATTACGAGTATGTAAATTTTGACATTGAATCAGTAGAAGAGGTCACCTCTATTTTTAAACAAAAAAATATACATGGATTAAATGTTACTATTCCTTATAAAGAGAGTATTATAAATCATCTTGATGAACTTGATAATATAGCATTTGAAATTGGATCTGTAAATACAATATGTTATGAGGATAAAAAAAAAATAGGATATAATACAGATATAATCGGATTTAAGAAAGCTATAGAAATAAATGGTATCGATGGATTTGAGAGTGTAATTATTTTAGGTTCAGGAGGAGCATCTAAAACGGTTAAATATTATTGTGAAAAAAATAATATTTCTTATAAAATTGTTTCAAGAAAAAAAAATAAAGATTATATATCTTATAATGATCTTAATAAAAAGATATTAAGTGATCCTGCTCTAATTGTTAATTGTACTCCTATTGGAACTTATCCAAATGTCAATTCATCACCCAATTTACCATATGATATAATTAGTGATAAAAGTATTTTTTTTGACTTAGTTTATAACCCAAAAGAGACGCTTTTTATGAAAAAAGGTAAGGAAATTGGATGTTTAACAATAAACGGATATCAAATGTTAAAATTTCAAGCTGAAGAGTCATGGAATCTTTGGCAAAGAAATTAAAGTTTAATTAAAAATAAAAATATTACTTTTATTGAATAATAGCTAAAATGAAAGACTCAGATTTAATATCAAAAAAGTCTTCATCGGATTCTGAAAATCTAGTTAAAAACAAAGTTCCTGAAATGCCTAAAGATAAAAGGACTAAGGCATATAAAGAATGGGTAAGTAAATACGGTCAAGAAGTTTCAGACTCCAGTGAGATACCTGAAATGCCTAAAGACAAAAGAACTAAGGCATACAAGGACTGGGTGAAACAATATGGTGACTCAACTATTTCTTCTGGTAAACCCAAAACAAAATCTTCTAAAAAGGAATCAATACCAAAAAAAGAAAAATATACTTTTAGTGATTTAGTTTCAAATTTTATTGAAATTATTGAGTCAAATGAATGGTTTAATAGAAGAAAAGAAATTGAAGAACTACGATCAAAAATAAATACAATTCTTAAATCTGAATCAGATACAGAAAAAATTAAAAAGGAAAGATCATTATTTTTTCAAACATTAAAAAACTATTCTTTTAAAAAGAAAAAATATTTTAAAGAATTAAACTCAAATCAAAAAGCAAATCTAGAGAAAAGAAAAGATCTTATTGAAAAGATTAAAAACTTGATTATTGTAGATCAAAATCCAAACAAGCTTTACTCTGATTTTAAAATACTCAAAGAAGAGTGGCATAATACAGGTCAAGTTCCCATCAATGAGAGAAATAATATTTGGGAAACATATAGACATCATGTTGGAAAATTTTATGACTTTCTTCACTTAAATAGAGACCTCAGAGAACTAGACTTTAAACATAATTATGAGGAAAAAGTCAAGATTATTGAAAAAGCTGAAAAGCTAGACAAATTGGATGATATTATTAAGGCATCAAGAGATCTTAATGATCTTCATAGATTATGGAAGAATGAACTTGGACCAGTTGCAAGAGAGCATAGTGATGATCTCTGGAAAAGGTTTCAAGATGCATCGCAAAAAATTCATTCTAAAAGACAAAATTTTCAAAAAGAAATTGTAAGTATTCAGCAAGAGAACTTCAGGAAAAAAGAAATTGTAATTAGCAAAATGAAAGTTATAAGTGGGTCTAAACCAAGTTCGCATAATGAATGGCAAAATAGTATTAAAGAATTTGATAAACTAAAAAAAGAATTTCAAAAAATTAAAAACCTCAAGAGAAACTATAATAAAAAATGTTGGAATGATTTTAGAATAGTAACTAAAGAATTTAATACAAACAAAAATAACTTTTATAAAAATCAAAAAATTGAACTTAAGAAAATTATTGATATTAAAAAGGGATTAATCTCTGAAGTTAAAAATATTATTAATGAAAATAAAATAGCTGAAAATACATCAAGAGTTAAAGCAATTCAAGATGAATGGAAAAAAGTTGGCTACCTACCTAGAAAAATTTCAAATTCTTTATGGGATGAATTTCGTACAATAACTAATAAATTTTACGAGATTCTGAAATCTGGTGCAATAAATCTAAGTAAGGATGAACAAAAAGCTTTTGAAAAAAAGTCAAAGTTTATTGATAGTATAAAATTTTCAAAAAAGAAGTATACTTTGGATGATGTGAAAGATTTCATTCAAAATAATTTATCTGAGTGGAATAAATTAGATAATATTAATCTTAATTCAAATAATATTTTAAATAACAATCTTAATAGAAAAATTATTTCAATATTAAGATCACTAGAGCTTAAGAATGATGAAAAAGAAGAACTGAGTTTTGATATAGAAGTAGAGTTAATGAAAGGTAATTCAAAGGAGATTAATAAAAAACTTCAATTTCTTAAAAGAAAAATTTCTGATTTAGAGGATGAATCTAATCAGTTTCAAAATAATCTTGAGTTCTTTTCTAATTCAAGCACTGATAATCCATTATTTAAAAATGTTTCATCAAAAATTGATTCAATTAACAGTAGAATTGATTTTTGGAAAAAACGTATTACTAAAATTGAAAAAATTAACTAGTTACTATGAAAGCTCATTTCATACTTCAATTCAATTTTACCTAACGAAATATCTTTTAACTCACTTTCTAACATAGCTTTTTTCTCCTTAGAAAGTCTTTCTGTAAAAAGTATACCTTGCAAATGATCAAATTCATGCTGAATTACTCTGGCTATTATTCCTGAACAATTCATTTGCTTAGGCTCAAATTTTTCATTTAGAAAGTTAATCTTTATTCTTTCTTTTCTTATCACCTCCTCTGATACGTTCGGAATACTAAGGCAACCCTCAGAATAGGAGAAATCATTACCAGATTCTTTTATAATTTTTGGATTAATAAATACCTGTTTAATATTTATTAGCTCGTCTTTGTTAAAATTATCTTCATCCTCAAAAAAAGTAAAATCTGCAACAAAGATTGATTTTGAAACACCAATTTGAGGAGCAGCTATTCCAACTCCTTTTGCATTATACATAGTATCCCATAAATCGTTAATCAGGGAATCTATTTTTTTTGATTCACTAAAGTTTATCTTTTCAGCTTTTAGGTTCAAAATTGGATCACCATATGCAAGAATTGGTCTTATCATTTATTTTTTTGAATTAAATAAGATTCTAAAATCAAAGATGCACTTATTTTGTCTATTATTGATTTATCTCTTCTATTTTTTTTACTTAATCCTGAATTAATAATAATGCTACTTGATATTTTTGATGTGAATCTCTCATCAACTCTTTCAACCTTAATATTTGAAACTTCAATTTTTAACAGTTTAATAAATTTACCAATCGCTTCTTCAAGATCATGCATCTCATTGTTTAGTCTTAATGGTTTTCCAATTACAACTATTTCAATATTTTCATCAATATTTATTTGTTTAATATAATCTAGTAGATTTTTTGTTTCTATGGTTTCTAATGGAAAAGAGATAAGTTTATTTGAATCAGATATGGAAACACCTGATTTCTTTATTCCAAAGTCAATTCCAAGATATTTACTTAGTTGTTTATTTAACAAGATTCTAACTTTTTGATTTTTTTTATTGAGTGTCTTTAGAATTAAATTACATACTTTTACGTGTAAAATTATCAAAAATTGAATAATGAAATTACAAATGCAGTAGATGTATTGAAATCTGGTGGAATTATTTTATATCCGACAGATACAATTTGGGGTGTTGGATGTGATGCATGTTGCGATATTGCAGTTAAAAAAGTATACGAGATTAAAAGAAGAGATCATTCAAAACCATTAATATGTCTTGCTTCAAGCTTTGAAATGGTTAGTGAATATGTAGAAATCTCTAATCTGAAAAAATTGAAATCAATATCTGAAAAATCTCCTACCACTTTTATTTTTGATAATCCAGTTAAAATTTCAAAGTATGTATCAAATAATAATTATTCATTAGGCTTTAGAGTTCCAAATGATAATTTTTGCTTAGAACTTATAAAAAAATTTGGCAGGCCGATAGTCTCAACTTCAGCAAACATATCAGGAATTGATATTCCCTCAGAATTTAGTTTGATCAGCTCAGAAATAAAGAGTAAAGTAGACTATATAGTTGACTATGGAAAAAACAAAAAATCATACACACCTTCAACAATATTTAAGTTTGATGAAAAGGGCTTAATAACTAAGTTAAGATGAAAGTTAGTAAAGAAATTATCCAAAAAAAATTGAAAGAAGATATTTTTATAAAAATATCAGAGGCTTCTGATGATTTAGGAGTTGACTCATATGTTGTGGGTGGATATGTTAGGGATTTATGTCTGAAAAGACCTCTAAAAAAAGATATTGATATTATGTGTATTGGCTCAGGAATAGAGTTAGCTCAAAATTTCTATAAAAGAATTAGACCAAATATAACACCAGCCAAAATTAATATTTTTAAAAGGTTTGGAACTGCAATGATTAAGTTCAATAATTACAATATCGAGTTTGTCGGTGCAAGAAAAGAATCTTATTCAAATGATAGTAGGAAGCCAAGTATCGAAGAAGGAACATTTTTAGATGATATGCTGAGAAGAGACTTCACAATCAATACACTTGCAATAAGATTAAATAAAAATTATTTTGGAGAATTAATAGATACTTTTGGAGGTATTGATGATATAGAAAAAGGTATTATTAAGACCCCTTCAGACCCTAATAAGACATTTTCGGATGATCCACTTAGAATGTTAAGAGCAATTAGATTCTCGTGTGAATTAAATTTTGATATTGACATGGACACTCAAAATTCAATCAAAAAAAATTCAAATAGATTAGAAATTTTATCTTCCGAAAGGATATCAGATGAGATTAATAAAATTTTAATGTCTGAGACACCATCAAATGGATTCAAAAAACTTGAAAAATTAAATCTTCTCAGCTATATTTTGCCAGAGCTTATAAACCTTAAAGGAGTTGAAGAGGTTGAAGGACAAACTCATAAAGATAACTTCTATCATACGTTAGAAGTTGTAGATAATATATCAAGAAGTACAGAAAATGTGTGGCTCAGATGGGCAGCACTTTTACATGATATTGGTAAGGCTCCAACAAAAAACTTTAGCAAAAAAATTGGATGGACATTTCATGGTCATGAATTTATTGGTTCTAAAATGGTTAAGAAAATTTTTACTCGACTAAGTCTTCCATTAAATGAGAAATTAAAATATGTACAAAAAATAGTTATGATGAGCTCAAGACCAATTATAATATCTGAAGATATTGTAACAGATTCTGCTGTGAGAAGACTTATATATGATGCTGGAGACGACATTGATGATTTACTAACTCTCTGTGAAGCTGACATAACAACCAAGAATATTAAGAAGTCATTAATCTACCAGAATAATTTTAAAATAGTTCGTCAGAAAATTAAAGATGTTGAAAAGAGAGATAGTATCAGAAATTTTCAACCACCAATTACAGGTGAGATAATTATGACTTATTTTAAAATTAAACCTTGCAAAGAGATTGGCTTAATTAAAGAAAAAATTAAAAATGCCATTCTAGATGGAGATATTAGAAATGATTATAAAGAAGCACACGAACTTATGGTCAAAACAGGTAAATCTTTAGGCTTGAAGGATGAATAAAATATATAATCTAGCACTAGCTTCAATATTAATTGTTTATCTAGTTATTCTGGCTGGTGCAATTGTAAGGATGACTGGAAGTGGAATGGGATGTCCTGATTGGCCTAAATGCTTTGGATATTTAATACCGCCAACTGAAAGATCTCAATTAGATTGGAAACCTAACTCTAACTTCAATAAAAATCAAATAATTATTATTGAAGAAGAATTATTTTTTGCATTAGATGATTTTAGGTCAGCTCATATTCTAAACATCGATAATTGGGAAAAATATACTAAACATGATTATGCTAAATTTAACGTTTATCATACATGGATTGAATATATAAATAGACTTATAGGTGCAATTGCTGGAATTTCAGTCTTGATTTTATTTATAAGCTCATTAAAATATATAAAGAAGAGATTTTTAATCACATTTCTTGCATTTTTATCTCTAGTTGCTATTTTATTTCAAGCATGGCTTGGTAAAATAGTTGTAGACAGTAATCTTTCTGCCAATACAATTTCAATTCATATGATTATGGCAATAATACTTTTATTTATTTTATTTTCAATTCTATCAATTGTAAGCAAAAGATCAAAACTTATAGATTTACCAAGAAATATATCTGTTTTAATTATTGTATCAATAATCATTTTACTAGGACAAGTTATAATAGGAACTGAAGTAAGAAAGTTTATTGATATTAAGATGGAGCTTTATAGCTACTCGCAAAAGGAAAAATGGTTTGAAGAAATTCCAAGTATTTTTTATACACATAGAAGCTTTTCATGGATTATAATTATCTTAAATTCTTACATCCTCTATTTGTTAAATAAAATTAGATGGAAATCAATAATAATATACTCTGTAAATACATTAATTTTTATTCAAATTGTTACTGGAATTGTGATGTTTTATTTTGATTTTCCTTTTAGTACTCAACCTATTCACTTATTATTGTCTACCATTATAATTGGTTTACAATTTTATTTTTTAATGTTATATAATAATAGATCTAATGAGGTTAAAATTTAGAATAATTTTAAATGTAGAAGAAGATGTTCTTCGAGATATAATTGTTGATGCCTCAACGAGTTTACTTGAATTTAGTAAGATAATTTCAGATCAATTTGGATTTGACTCAACAGAAATTTCTACATTCCATATAAGTAATGAAAATTGGGAACAATTAGAAGAAATAAAAATTTTTAAAATCGATGATCAAGATGAAATAATGGATAAAGCACCTATTTCCAATTATTTTGTTTTAAATGGAGATAAAATGATCTTTGTTTATGATTTTTTAAATTATTGGACCTTTTTTGTTGAATTATATGAAATAGACAAATTAATTAATTCAAAATTAAAGTTTGAATGTATAAATTCTGTTGGAGATGTTCCTAAAGAGGCACCATCAGATATTTACAACAATACTGATGTAGCTGACAATTTTGATCAAGATGAAAATTTAAATTTATGAGTTTTCAACTTACATCTGAGTTCAAACCGACCGGTGATCAACCAGAGGCAATCAGAAGTATTGTCAACTCATTTAATAGCAATCACAATCATGTAACACTTCAGGGTGTAACTGGATCCGGTAAAACATTCACAGTAGCCAATGTAATTCAGGAGATAAAAAGACCAACATTAGTTTTAGCACATAACAAAACTTTAGCTGCTCAATTATATTCAGAGTTTCAAAATTTTTTTCCGAATAATGCTGTAGAGTATTTTGTTTCATATTATGATTATTATCAACCTGAAGCTTATATTCCATCATCTGGATTATATATAGAGAAAGATTTATCAATAAATGAACAAATAGAGAAATATAGACTTAGTGCAACTTCATCATTATTATCTGGAAGAAATGATATTATTGTTGTTGCATCAGTATCGTGCATATATGGAATAGGAAACCCGAATGAGTTTAAAAAACATGTAATCCAGATTTCTATTAATGATGAAATTCAAATTTCAAAACTATTATCACAATTTGTAAAAAGTCAATATTCAAGATCTATTAATGAGTTAAATAGAGGAAGCTTTTCAGTAAAGGGAGATATAATCGATATTTTTCCAAGTTATTCAGATATATTTTACAGAATAAACTTTTTTGGGGATAATATTGAAACTATTGAATCTATTGATCCTATATCTGGTAATAAAATTGAGCAATTTGAATCATTAAGAATTTTTCCTGCAATGATATTTGTTACATCAGAGTCAAATATTAAATCTGCTATAAATAAAATTGAATTTGATCTCGAGGAGCAGGTTAAATATTTTGATGAAATAGAAAAATCACTAGAATCAAAGAGAATTAGAGAGCGAACAGAGTTTGATTTAGAGATGATTAAAGAGCTAGGATATTGTTCTGGTATTGAGAATTACTCGAGATATTTAGATGGGAGAGACCCTGGAACAAGACCTTTTTGTCTACTTGATTATTTCCCTGAGAATTATTTAATGGTTATTGATGAGAGTCATGTAACTATTCCTCAAGTACATGCTATGTACGGCGGTGATAGAAGTCGAAAAGAAAATTTAGTTAATTATGGCTTTAGATTACCTGCAGCACTAGACAATAGACCACTAAAATTTGAGGAATTTGAGGGATTACAAGATAATGTGCTTTATGTAAGTGCCACACCTGCAGAATATGAATTGAAAATGTCTGAGGGTATATATGTTGAACAGATAATTAGGCCAACTGGAGTTCTAGATCCTATCATTGAGATCAGGAAATCCGAAAATCAAATCGATGATCTCATAGAAGAAATTTTATTAAGAGTTGAAAATGATGAAAGGGTATTAGTTACAACACTAACTAAACGAATGGCAGAAGAACTTACAAAGTTTCTTCACAAAGCAAAAATTAGAGCTAATTACATTCATAGTGACATAGATACATTGGAGAGAGTTGAAATAATGCAAAATTTAAGGAAAGGATTTTTTGATGTTTTAGTAGGAGTTAATCTATTAAGAGAGGGACTTGATTTACCAGAAGTATCATTGGTTGCTATTTTAGATGCTGACAAAGAGGGATTCTTAAGAAGTCATAGATCTTTAATTCAAACTGTAGGGAGAGCTGCAAGAAATATAAATGGCAAAGCAATAATGTATGCAGATACCATTACAGATAGTATGGATAAGACAATAAATGAAACTTCGTATAGAAGAGAAAAGCAAGAAAAATACAATGTTAAAAAAGGAATTGTACCTAAACAAATGGAAAAATCATTCTTAAATACTTTTGAGAAAGATGTACAGGTTGTAAATAGTTCATATGAAGATTTTGAAGAAGAGCTTAAATCATATCAAACTAATAATGAAATTGAAAAAAGAATTAAAGAACTTAGAAGAAATATGGAAGATGTAGCAAAAAAACTTGACTTTTTATCTGCTGCAGATTTAAGAGATAAAATTGAACTTCTCAAAAAGAAATTAAAATAAAAAAGGTGTACTACAGTACACCTTTTTTTGGATTATTATAACATTTAGCTAATATTAATTACCCTATTTGGCTTGGAAATACTCTCTTTTCTTTTCGGTAATTTAATTTTTAGTATACCGTTTTTATAATTAGCTTTTATTTTATCTTGATCAACTGAATCTGGAACTCTAAATGATCTTTGGAAAGAAGAGAAATTAAATTCGTTTAATCTCATCTTATCATTTTCAATATTATTTGATGATTCAGATGAAATCACTAATACTTTATCATTTAATTCAATTGAAAATTCTTCTTTCTTCATACCTGGCACTGCGAGGTCAATCTCAAAAGAATCATTATTTTCTATAGAATTTACTGACGGTACTGAATAATTTCTATTAAAAAAATTCAAACCAAAGTCATCATTAAAAAATTCATTCATCAATGATGGAAAAACATTATTGTTATTATATTTTACTATTCTCATAATTTTTATTTTTAGTTAAACAATTTGAATTAAAAATTCATTAAATAATAGTCAAAAAGAGTACCAGTTTAATAAATATGACAATATGGCAATAAAAAAAGAAAATTTAATGACTTTATGTCAGTTTAAGGCAGTTTGAACCTTATTTGCTGCTTCATCAAAGGCTATTGCAGAGAGCACATTCAATCCGGAGCTATCAATTATTTCCTTTGCTTTATCAGAATTTGTTCCTTGAAGCCTAACAATTATTGGGATATCAATATTCCCTATGTTTTTATATGCAGATACTATCCCTTCGGCGACACGATCACACCTTACTATTCCTCCAAATATATTTACCAATATTGCTTTGACATTTGGATCTTGTAGAATAAGTCTAAAGGCTTTTTCAACTCTGCTTGAATCAGCAGTTCCTCCAACATCAAGAAAATTTGCTGGCTCACCTCCTGCGAGTTTGATTAAGTCCATAGTTGCCATTGCTAAACCTGCGCCGTTAACCATGCAACCAACATTTCCATCTAAATCAACATAGTTAAGATTAAACTCTCTAGCTTCAACTTCAACAGAGTTCTCCTCGCTTAAATCTCTCATTAACTCGTATTCAGAGTGCCTAAAAAGAGAGTTCTCATCGATGGTCACTTTAGAGTCTACGGCAATGATCTTATCATCAGCTGCCTTCAATACTGGGTTAATTTCAAATAACGTAGCATCAGATTCACTATAGGCGTTGTAGAGATTAGTAACAAACCTTACCATATTTTTAAATGCTGAGCCTTTAAGACCTAGATTAAATGCAATATTTCTTGCTTGAAATGGGAGAATCCCAGAGGCAGGATCAATTTCTTCGTTAAATATTAGTTCAGGTGTAGTTTCTGCAACAGCTTCTATGTCAACTCCACCCTCAGTTGAATAAACAATCATATTTTTGGAACTTGATCTATTGAGCAGAACTGAAATGTAGAATTCTTTCCTATTATTTTTACCATCATAATAAACGTCTTCTGCAATCAATACCTTGTTAACAAGTTTTCCTTCTTTAGATGTTTGAGGTGTAATTAGTCTCATACCTATAATTTCTGAAGATATGGTTCTAACTTCATCTAATGATTTAGCTATTCTAACACCTCCACCCTTTCCTCTTCCACCTGCATGAATTTGTGCTTTAATAACAAAAACTTTAGTCCCTGTTTCATCAGAAAGTTTTTTTGCAGATTTTACAGCTTCTTCAGGATTTTCAGCAACATATCCCTTTTGAATCGTTACATTATATTTTTCTAATAATTGTTTTCCTTGATATTCATGCAAATTCATGGCGACAAATATAATTACAAAACTTTAGATATAAATTAATTTAAAGCGTATTATATTAGCAACGCCTAATAATTATGATTAAAGTCTCAAAACTTAAAGAAGCTGTTTCCGCCTATGGAACTCCACTTTACATATACGATCTAGATGTTATAGAAAAGCAATACTTAAAATTAAAAAATTCTATGAGTAATATTAAAGATCTCAAAATTTATTTTGCAGCCAAAGCGTTATCAAATATTTCTATTTTAAATTATTTTAAATCTCTAGGGACAGGATTAGAAACCTCATCAATTGAGGAAGTTAAGATTGGACTCAAATGTGGCTTCAATAAAGATGATATTCTATACTCACCTAACGGAGTCGGTTTAGAGGAAATAATTGAAGCAAATAATTTAGGGGTAAAATTAAATTTGGATAGCTTAGAATCAATTGAGGCTTTCACAGAAAATTACAGTGAAAGAGAAATATCAATAAGGATTAACCCTAATATATATGCAGGAGGAAATGAAAGAATTAGTGTTGGTCACAAAGACTCAAAGTTTGGAATTAGTGAAGATAAGTTATCAAGATTAGTTAAAATTGAACAAGAAGGTAAGCTGATTGTCTCGGGAATTCACGTCCACACAGGAAGTGATATACTTAAAAATGAAGAATTAGAACTTACAGTAAATAAGATATTTAAAATTGCTAGAAAGTTTAAAAATTTAAAAAGTATAAATTTAGGAGGTGGCATTAAAGTTCAATACTTTGATGGAGATTCAAAAACAGATCTTAAAGAATACTCTAACGTCATTTGTAGAGAACTAGACAAGTTCACATTAGAAACAAATAGAAACATTCAGATTATCCTTGAGCCTGGAAAGTTTCTGACCAGTGAATCAGGATTCTTTTTGACTAAAGTCAATAATATTAAAAAGTCTTACAATACGAAGTTTGCTCAAGTAAATTCAGGCTTTAACCATTTTATTCGACCCACATTATATAATTCTTATCATGAAATTATAAAACTTAACAAGGATAACGATGAGAAAGAGACATATAATGTAGTTGGTTACATATGTGAAAAAGATACATTTGCACAACAAAGAACCATAAATAAATTAAAAGTTGGAGATTTGATTTGCTTTAAAAACGCTGGTGCATATTGCTTTAGCATGTCAAGTAATTATAATAGCAGAGTTAAACCCGCTGAAGCCTGCATAATAGACAATAAAATAAAACTAATAAGAAAAAGAGAGACTGTTGAAAACCTTCTTAAAAATCAAATTAACATTTTCGTAAAGTAATTTTTAAAAAAAATGGTTAATTAGGGTAAAAAAAAACTACAAAAACACAATAAAAAAAATATTAAAAAGTTTTGCAGTAATAGAAAAAACCATATCTTAGCCGATTCAAATTAACAAAAAAAGTGATTTGGCGCGTTTTTTAATTAAAATGTGTTATTTTTGACTGTTTTGGTAATTTTAACATTATTTTAACAGTTATCAAATATTAATAAATATAATAAATATGAAGTATACAAGAATATTCTTAGTTTTCTTATTAAGTGCAGGATTTGCATTTGGTCAGAGAACAGTTACAGGAGTTGTTTCTGATCCTGATGGTTTGCCCCTACCTGGTGCTACTGTTATAATTGATGGAACAACAAGCGGTGTAACTACAGACTTCGATGGTAATTATTCTATCGCAGTTGAAGAAGGTGTATCATTAGTATTTAGTTTCGTAGGTTATGAATCTCAATCTGTTGTTGTTGGTAGCCAAAACACTCTAAATATTAGCTTATCCGAAGGGAATCAATTAAGTGAGGTTGTTGTAACAGCACTTGGTCTGGAAAGAGAGGCACGTTCTTTAGGTTATGCTGTAACAACTGTTGGTTCTGAAGAAATAGAACAAAAGGGTGTTGCGGATGTTGCAAGAACTCTTACAGGTAAGGTTGCTGGTGTTAATATTACTAACACTACCTCTACATCTGGTTCGGGAACTAACGTTATAATTAGAGGTATGACATCAATTACAGGTTCTAACCAACCTTTATTTGTTGTTGATGGAGTTCCTTTTAATTCATCAACTAATGGAGAGTCTGGTTCCTTCTGGAATGGAATTACTGAATCAAGTAGATTCCTAGACTTAGATCCAAATAGTATAGAAAAAGTTGATGTCCTTAAGGGATTAAATGCTACTGTATTATACGGTCAGCAAGGAAGAAATGGTGTAATACTTATTACTACTAAAAACGGATCTGGCGCAAGACCATCTGCAAAAGGTACTGAAGTTACTGTTAGTCATTCAACATTTGTAAATGAACCAGTACTTCCAGATTACCAAAATGATTATGGTGGTGGATTTCACCAACTGTTTGGATTTTTCTTTTCAAATGGTGGTCCAAACTTTGACCCAGCTATTAACGATCCAAGACAATTTGGTCCTTATTATTTAAGAGAGGATGCTAATAACGTTTATGTTAAGCACCCTTATGACTACATTGCTAACAGATCATTAGTTGAACCAGAATTCGCAGACCTAGTTGGTACTGAGTATGCATATAGAAATTATAGAGGTGTTGAAAACTTCTTTGATCCAGGTTTAGTTAACACAACTTCTTTAAACCTAAGATCATCAGGAGATAATGGTTTCTTCAATATGTCGTTTGGTAGAACAGATGATGAAGGATTTACACCTAACAACCGCCTTAGAAAAACAAACTTTGGTATAGGTGGTGCTGCAACTCTTGAAAATGGTATTAGAATTAACGGTACTCTTAATTATGCTAACACAGATTATACTACACCACCAATTGCCGCGTCACTTGGTAGTGGATCAGTGAGTTCATATACTTCATCTATTTTTGGTGATGTTATGTATACTCCAAGAAGTGTTGACTTAATGGGACTTCCATACATTACGTCTGATGGTAGATCTATCTACTATAGATCAGGTAATGATATTCAGAACCCAAGATGGACTGCCGAAAATGCATTTGATGCCGAATTAATTAACAGAGTATTTGGAACATTTGGTGCTGCTTATGACATTAATGACAACTGGACATTAGCTTATAAGTATGGTATTGATAACACTAGCCAGTTTTCTGAGCATGCTCAAAATAAGGGTGGTGTTGATGGAAATGCAACTGGTATATATGTAACAAGTGATGAGATAAGAACAATTCAAAACCACAGCTTCACATTATCATTTAATGATCAATTAGATGAAGACTGGTCTTTAACTGCTCTTGTTGGTGCTGATGCTAATAGAGAGACTTATACTGGTAGAGGAACTACAAATGAAAATCAATTAGTATTTGGAGTATTAAAGCCTTTTAACTTTGTATCTCAAAGTGCTAACAGCTATGACTCTGAACAGAATATTTATGGAGCATTTGCTGATTTAAGTTTCAACTATAATGACTATTTATACTTAAATGTTACAGGTCGTCAGGATTGGAGTTCTACAATGGAAGCTGAAAACAACAGCCTTTTCTACAAAGGTGCAAGTTTATCATTCATTGCTTCTGATGTAATTCCAGCTTTATCTGGTGACATAGTTAACTATGCTAAGTTAAGAGTTGGTTATGGTGAATCTGCAGGATTTGCTAATCCATATAGAACAAGATCTTTACTTTCATTAAATGCAAAAGCTTTTGATCCAGGAAGTGGAGTAATTCAATCTAATACAACTTCTAACACTTTAGGTAACGAGGCTTTAGAGCCAGAATTACTTTCTGAGGTTGAGGTAGGTATTGATACTAGACTATTTAACTTCTTAAACTTTAATGTTTCTGTTTATGATAAGAATACTACAAACCTTATTACAACAAGAACACTACCAGGTTCAACTGGATTTACTTCTACTACAGTTAACGCTGGTAAACTAAATGTTAAAGGTGTTGAGGTTGATTGGGATGCAAATCTTGTTAACAATGGTGATTTAAGATGGAACCTTTATGGTAACTTCACTGCAGAGGAAAATCTAATCGAAAGTTTAGGTGAAGGTGTTCAAGAATTTACTTATACTCCTGTAGTTAGTAGTTCTAGACCTCAAAACTATGCGATTGTTGGATATCCACTTGGAATGATGAAAGCTAATGTAAGACAGACTAATGATGCAGGTGAATTCTTAATTGATGATGATGGTTTCTACATTGAAACTACAGAACCAGAATTGGTAGGTGATCCTAACCCAGACTGGACTGCAGGTATAACTAATTCAATTTCTTGGAATGGTCTATCTCTTGACTTTACATGGCAATATCGTCATGGTGGAGATATGTTCTCTCAAGATGCTGCAACTCTTGTTGGACGTGGTGTGTTAAACCCAGGTACTGTAAGAGAAGGATTATACGTTTTAGATGGTGTTAACAAAAACACAGGTCAAACAAATACAACTCAAATAACTGCTATTAACTATGGTTTTGATATATTCTCATTCGGACCTGGTGAACTTCAGATATTTGATGCTACTACTATAAGATTAAGTGAGGTTAACCTTTCTTATGATTTCCCAAGAAATCTTTTAGAAAGAACTCCTTTTGGATCTTTGACAGCTACTTTAACAGGAATTAACTTATTCTATGATGCAGTTAACGTTCCTGATGTTGTTAATTTTGATTCAAATGTTCTTAGTACAGGTGTTGGAAATGCAATGGGTCTTTCATTCATTACAGGACCATCTTCTAGACGTGTTGGTTTAACATTAAAAGCAACTTTTTAATTTAATACAAAATGAAAACATTAAATACTTTAAAAAATAACATTTTAAGATCAATTGCAGTTCTTGCTGTACTGTTTTCACTTAACTCATGTGAAACACTTGAACTTGAAATTCTTGAAAGTCCAAATGCATTGACTCCTGCTAGTTCAGACATCGACTTTTATCTTAATGCTATGCAATTAAACATGGCTAGCTTCTTCAACGGAGTTAAAGATGAAGGGATGCAGCTAACAAGAATGTCGCATTTATATGGACCTTTTTATGAAAATGCATATTCTACTACTCAAATGAGTGGACCATGGAATAGTGCTTATTCAAATATTTTTACAGATTACAATAATATGGTTCCAAGAGCTGCAGAAAAAGGATGGGAAACTCACATTGGAATTGCTAAATTTATCAAAGCTTATGCGATGATAACTTTAGTTGATTATCTTGGTGATGTTCCATATTCGCAAGCAGCTTTAGGTGTTGAAAACCTTAATCCAGGTATAGACTCGGGTGCTTCAATTTATGATGCTGCACTTGCACTTATATTAGAGGCTAAACAACATTTTTCTGTTCCTGCACAATCACCTAGCAATGATTTATTCTATGGTGGAAGCAGAGCTAACTGGAGCAAAGCTACAGGTACTCTTGAATTAAAACTTAGACTACAGAGAAGAAATGCTGCAGATTCAAATGATGCAACTGCAATTAATGCTTTAATTGCTGGTGCTGCTGATAATCTGATTACCACTTCTTCATCTGATTTTCAATTCAAGTATGGTACTTTAAACGCTTCTCCTGACTCAAGACATCCAGCTTTCGTATCAAACTACGAACTTGCTGCAGATGTTAATGATTATATGTCAAATGCATATATGGCTGAGTTTGTTGCACAGAAAGACGTTGTAGATGTTAGAGCAAATTATTACTTCTACAGACAAGACGATGACGTTACAGATAACGATGATAACGAGATTCCTTGTGGAAACGAAAGAAGACCTTCTCACTATGCACTTAGTGATATCTTCTGTTACATTGGTTATAATGATGTAACTCCTTCCGAAAGTACTAGTAATGGTTACTGGGGTAGAGATCATGGAGATAATGATGGTATTCCACCTGATGGAGGTTTAAGAACTGCTTGGGGATTATATCCAATTGGTGGTCAATTCGATGATGGATCATTTACATCTACTTCAGGTCAAGATATGGGATTAAAAGGTGCTGGTATTCAGCCAATCCTTTTATCATCATACACGCACTTTATGATTGCTGAATGGAGTCTTGCTAACGGAGACGCTGAAACAGCAAGACAATTCTTAGCTTCAGGATTAGCTGAATCTTTCTCAAAAGTAACTGGTTTTGCTGCTGAGATGGGTGCTGCTGGTGCTGTAGAATTTAGATCAGGTGCATCTGTAGATGAAACTGCATTTTTAGGATCTTTAACAGATAATATTAACGCGTATATTGATTACGTTGCTGGAACAGGGGCTACATCATTATGGAACACAACCGATGATAAAATGGGTCTTTTAGTACAAGAATATTTCTTAGCACTTTGGGGTAACGGAGTTGAAGCTTACAACACTTTTAGAAGAACAGATAAGCCAACTGACCTTCAGCCTCTATTAAAAACTGCTAATAATGATATGATACAATCGTTCTTCTATCCAAGAACTGAAGTTGATAACAATAACCAGTTAACTCAAAAAGGTGATCACTTAGTGAAAGTCTTCTGGGATAACTAAAAAATTAATTAATTATGAAAAATTTAAAATTATTAATTGTTGGAATTGCGCTTTTAAGCTTGAATTCTTGTATGGATGAAGATAAAGTTCTTGCTATACCACCATCTGGTGCGTTAGTAACTATTACTCCTGACGGAGCAGCTGTATTTGACTTAAACAATGCATCAGGTTCTATTTACTCTGGTGAATTGAAAGATGCTACAAATAACGTTGCTAGTTACGAGTTAAGTGCAAACATTTATTACAAGTCTAGTGCATCTAGATCTGCAGCTGCAGTTGTTTATTCTGCATCTTCTTTTCCATCTAGATTTGAGATTTCAGCTGCTGAAGTATTATCACAGCTAGGAATACCTCAAAGTGGTGTTACACCTGGTGATTTAGTTGAATTTAGAGCTACTATAACAACTAATGACGGTAGAGTTTTTGATGCTTCTACATTAAATGGTGATTCAAAAGGTGAGGCCTTGATTGGTGCTTATACTTGGGATGTTCCATTTTTCTGTGAGTTTCAAGATTCAGCCGCTGCTGGTACTTACATCGCAACATTAGATTCAAAGCCTAGCTACTTTGACGAGACGTACGATAGAGATTTAGCCAGTCCAAGAACAATTACTGCAACTTCTGTAGGAGGTGTAGTAACATTCCAGGACTTATTTGGCGAGGGTGACGACTTTGTTGTTACTATGGATCTTGCTACATCTCAGGCTACATCTGCTACAACTGGATCTCTAGCACCTGCGATGGATTATTTTGCTGGTTATACTAATCCTTACCTAACTCAAAGATCTGCAACATATTTCTTTTCTTGTACTGGACAGGCTAACTTCCAGTTAAAGCAATGTGTTGACCAAGGATGTTTTGGTTCTGGTTCTGATAGATACATAACACTTATTAAGCAATAAGTTCTAATAATTTAGAAAAAACAAAGGGAGTTAATTTTTTAACTCCCTTTTTTTTATATTATATGTATGGAAATTTACGGAATCAGAAGTATAATTGAAGCAATTGAATCTTCAAAGGAAATATCTAAAGTTTACCTAATTAAATCTTCTGCTCAAAGTAATCTTTTAAAATCATTATTATCATTACTTGAGAAAAAATCAATTAAATATTCATTTGTTCCTAAAGAAAGGTTCAACAAGTATAAAAATAAAAATCATCAAGGAGCAGTAGCAATTTTATCTCCAATTTCTCTTTTATCTATTGAGGAGTTAATATTAAAAACATATAAGGAAAATGAAAATCAAATCTATCTTCTGTTAGATGGAATTACTGATACTAGAAATTTTGGATCTATTATAAGAACATCTGTTGCAGGTGATGTGGCAGGTATTATAATATCGCAAAATAATTCAGCTCCAATAAACTCTGATGTAATAAAAACCTCAGCAGGTGCTGCATTTAAAATCCCAATAGCAAGAGTGAATAATCTTAAAGATGCTGTATTGCACATTATCTCATTAGGCGTAAAAGTTTATTCTCTATCGGAGAAATCAACGAAAACAATATATGATATAAATTATAATCAGTCTGTTGGGCTTATAATGGGATCAGAGGATAAAGGCGTTAGTAAAGGTGTTATAAAATTATCAGATGATATTCTTAGAATTCCAATAAGCTCAAGTATAGATTCACTAAACGTATCCGCAGCATTATCTGCAGTAATTTTTGAAATTGTAAGACAAAGAAATTTTTGAGGTAAAAAATGTAATTTAGTAAAAAATTAAACTTGTTATTCAACAATAGGTCTTTATCAGTTTTTTTACTTATGATTTATTTTTTCATAAGTAGTTGCAGTTCTAAAATTTATGAAAGTTTTGATCAACCAATTCTAATCGAGAATATATTTGAAGTTAATGATAGTATTGTAAAAAAAGATCCTGTAAAGCTTCTGATTCAGCCCTCCCCTATCAATAAATTTTTTGGCTACCCTCTTGGGTTAGCAATTAATAACCTAGTAAGTGATAATCCTGACAAAAAGTTTGATGATTGGTTATATAAAAAAGAAAACAGAAGGATTCGCCTTGAAAAATTATTATCCTCTAAACAGTTAAATCAACTCAAAAGATATAATAGATCATTTAATAATTTTCTTAAAGGTATCGGACAAGAGCCTATTTTCCTATCTGATATTGATATTGACGAAAATAAAAAAAGACTCAAACAATTTTATGATAATATAGGGTATTTTGACTCAGAAGTTATCAATGAAATAATGATTGATTCCAATCAAGCTAAAATAAAGTATAAGGTCAATAAAAATCAAAGATACTTATTGGACTCAATAGCTCTAAATATTCAATCTAAAGACATAGACTCTCTTAACAAAGCTAATATAGATTTAAGCTTTTTAAAAAAAGATGAGTTTTTTTCAATTAATAAGTTACTATTAGAGAGAGATAGGCTTATTTCATTATTTAAAAATAATGGAATTCATAATTTTCAACAAAGGAGTATAAAATATAATGTTTTAATTGATAGTACAGGTCAACAAAAAAAAATACCTATTATTATTAATATTTCAAACCCCTCATCAGATGACGAATATCAAATAAAAAAAATAAATCAAATTGATATTTATGTGGAGACTTTAGATGAATTATCAAGTATCAATTCTTACACTGACTCATTAAGTTATAATGGAATTAATATTTTTTCAAAAGGTAAACTAAATTATTCTCCCAAATCGCTTACAGAACCTATTTTCTTTAATATAGATGAAATATATAGTGAGAAAAATAAGATTTTAACATCAAGGTATTTTTCTAATCTTGGAAATTTTAAATATCCAAGGATAGTTATGACAGAAAATGAAAATGATTTAAAATCATCAATTTATCTTTTTCCAAGAAATAGGTATAGCTTGGGTTTTGATTTAGACTTTACTCACTCAAATATAGAAGACTTTGGAATATCCTTTGGAACTAACCTGAATATTCGAAATATTTTTGGAGGAACTGAAAATTTATCAATAAACTTAAATAATTCAATAGGTGCCTCAAAAGATATTAGTATACCTGAAGATTCATTCTTTAATCTTTTCGAGCTAGGTGGAAATTTTAGTTTTAGAATTCCTCGAGCTTTGATCCCTTTTAATACTAACAATATTATAAAAAAAGAAATGAATCCAATAACAAATATTATACTTGGAACTACAATTCAGAAAAACATAGGACTTGATAAACAGTATTATAATGGAATATATGAGGTAAATTGGAACCCATCGATTTATTCTAAAATTAATTTTAAATTGTTAGATTTTGAATATGTTAATAATCAGAATATTTCAAATTATTTTAATGTATATAAAAACTCATATGATAAGCTTAACTATATTTCATCTTTATATAATATTAATCAGGAAACAATTGATGAATATGGAAATTTAACAATTCCTGAAGGTTCTGATATATTTATATCTGAAGTACTTAGCGATAAAACATCTATTAGCTCAGAGTCAGATTTATATAGAGACGTAAGCTCAATTTTAGAACGAAAAACTAGATTGACTGAAAATAATTTAATAGTAGGATCTTCAATAACTATTAATAGGAATACCCAAGAAAATTTTTTAGATGAAGACTTTTCTCAACTTAGAATTAAATTTGAGATGGTTGGTAATCTTTTCAATGAAATATTAAGAGCAGGTAATCAAAATGAAAATAATAAGGTTGAAATTTCAGGAGTAATTCCTTCACAGTATTCTAAAGCAGAAGTTAATTACATCAAACGTTTTTTATTAAATAGCGGAAATGTAATTGCTGTAAGAGCATTTACGGGAATTGCAATACCATATGGAAATTCTAATTATATTCCTTTTACAAGATCATATTATGCTGGAGGATCTAATGATAATAGAGCATGGAAAGCATATAAACTCGGACCCGGAAGCAGTAATAATATAAATGAATTTAATGAAGCTAATTTCAAGATTGCATTTAATATTGAATATAGAAATAAAATTAGTGGTAATCTCAACGGAGCTTTTTTTATTGATATAGGTAATATTTGGAATTTAAATGATAATATTAGTGACAGTTCAATGACATTTGATAAATTTTCGGATTTGAAAGAGCTTGCGGTGGGATCTGGGATTGGATTGAGATATGATTTTAATTTCTTTGTATTAAGGTTTGACACAGGGTTTAAAACTCATAATCCTGCAAGAGAAAATGGCAATAGGTGGTTTAAAGATTTTAATTTGAACAAAGCAGTATTTAATATTGGTATAAATTATCCATTTTGAAATAAGTTTAATATTTTTGACAACTATTAACAAAAAAATTCATTTTGAAAAATAACTTCATCTACGGAAAAGAAAATCAAAAACTATTTAAAATTGCTAAAGAAAGAAAGTTTGCCATGCCTGCTGTAAATGTATCAGGTAGTAATACTATTAATTCAGTCCTAGAGACTGCTTCGGAAATAAATAGCCCAGTAATTATTCAGTTCTCAAATGGTGGATCTCAGTTTATTGCTGGAAAAGGAATGTCCAATGAGAATTTTAAAGCTTCAATTTCTGGTTCTGTAGCTGGAGCTTACCATATTCATAAAGTTATTGATAATTATAATGCTAAAGTTATTATTCATACTGATCATTGCTCTAGAAATATTTTACCATGGATTGACGGATTAATTGATTATGGAAAAAATTTTTATAAAAAAAATGGCTATCCATTATTTTCTTCCCATATGATTGATCTATCAGAAGAATCTTTAGAAGACAATATTGGGACATGTAAAGAATATTTAAAAAAGCTTACAGATTTAGAAATGACTTTAGAGATAGAGCTTGGAGTAACAGGAGGTGAAGAAGATGGAGTTGATAACACTGAAATTGATTCATCTAAACTATATACCCAACCAGAAGAAGTTGCCTATGCATATTCTGAACTAAGCTCAATTAGTGAAAATTTTATGATTGCAGCAGCATTTGGAAATGTTCATGGAGTATATAAACCTGGAAATGTTAAACTCACTCCCAAAATTCTAAAAAATTCTCAGGAATTTGTGTCAAAGAAGTTTAATTTACCCCATAATACTCTCGATTTTGTATTTCATGGTGGTTCAGGCTCTAGTGTTGAAGAGATAAGAGAGGCAATTGATTATGGTGTAATTAAAATGAATATTGATACAGATCTTCAATTTGCTTTAACAGAAGGAGTAAGAGACTATATGATAGGACAATCTGATTATTTAATGACCCAAATTGGAAATCCTGATGGTAATGATATTCCAAATAAAAAATATTATGATCCTAGGGTATGGCTTAGAAAAGGTGAAATGACTCTTAAAACTAGACTTACAAAAGCCTTTGAGGATTTAAATAATATCAATACCTTAGATTAAACCCTAATAATATGAGTTGGTTCAAAAGAACAAACAAAAATATTAGTACAAAGACAGAAGAAAAAAAAGATATACCTGCTGGTCTTTGGTATAAAACTCCTAGTGGTAAAATTATCGAGACAAAGGAATTAGCTGAAAATATGTACGTTAGCCCTGAAGACGACTATCACGTTCATATTGGTAGCAAAGAATACTTTGAGATTCTTTTCGATAACAAATTTAAAGAATTTAATGCTAAAATGACTTCTGTAGATTTCTTAAAATTTGAAGATCAAAAAAAATATTCTGATAGATTAAAAGATGCTCAAAGTAAGACAAAATTAAAAGAAGCAATTAGAATTGGTTACGGTAACTCTTTCGGAAAAAATATTTTAATCGCTTGTATGGACTTTAACTTTATTGGAGGATCAATGGGATCAGTTGTTGGAGAAAAAATCTCTCTTGCAATAGATTATGCAATAAAATATAAATGTCCACTTGTTATAATTTCGAAATCTGGAGGAGCAAGGATGATGGAATCCGCAACTTCTTTAATGCAAATGGCTAAGACATCTGCAAAACTTAATGATTTATCAGAATCTAAATTACCATATATCTCTCTATGTACTGATCCTACAACAGGTGGAACAACTGCTTCATTCGCAATGTTAGGAGATATAAACATTGCTGAACCAAATGCACTAATAGCTTTTGCTGGTCCCAGAGTAGTCAAAGATACTACAGGTCAAGATTTACCAGATGGATTTCAAAAGAGTGAATTTTTACTAGAAAAAGGATTTTTAGATTTCATTTCTCACAGAAAAGATCTTAAGAAGAGAATCAATCTTTATATAGATTTAATACAGAATTTACCCTTACGCAATTATGAATAAATATTTAATTATTTCAATTTAATCTACTATATTTGCGGCTCAAAATATATAAATGACAGTACTTAATAAAGATAGTATTTTTAAAGAGTTTGGTAAAAATAAAAAGGATACAGGCTCCGCTGAAAGCCAAATTGCTCTTTTTTCAAAAGGAATCGAACACTTGTCTGATCATCTAAAAAATAATGCTAAGGATTTTAATACAGAGAAATCATTAGTTAAAATGGTTGGAAAACGAAGAAATCTTCTCGAGTACCTTAAGAAAACAGATATTGAAAGATACCGTGATATAATTAAAAAACTTGGTATTAGAAAATAAAATTTAGTTTGGTTGTCTTAATACTCACACAACAAATAATTTAAACCAAAACTAGATTATGAATCCAAAACCCTTATCAAAAAAAATTGTTTTAAATGATGGACGAGAGATTATCATTGAAACCGGTAAATTAGCAAAACAAGCACACGGCTCAGTAGTAATAAAGATGGGTAACTGTATGCTATTATCAACAGTAGTCTCAAATTATGGTGAGTCAACATTAGATTTTCTTCCATTAACCGTTGATTACAGAGAAAAATTTGCATCTGCAGGAAGATTTCCAGGCGGATTTTTCAAAAGAGAAGCAAGACCAAGCAATGAGGAGATTCTAACAATGAGAATTGTTGATAGAGTATTAAGACCTTTATTTCCAAAGGATTATTACAATGAAACTCAAGTTATGATACAATTAATGTCTCATGATGAAAATGTAATGCCAGATGCATTAGTTGGCCTAGCTGCTTCTGCTGCATTATCATTATCTGACATTCCATTTGATGGTCCAATTTCAGAAGTTAGAGTTGCAAGAATTGATGGAAATTTCTTAATAAATCCTTCTAAAGCTCAGCTTGAAGAATCTGATATAGACATGATGGTCGGTGCTAGTGAAGATTCAGTAGTTATGGTTGAAGGAGAGTTTAATGAGATTTCTGAAGAGGAAATGACAGAGGCTATAAGATATGCCCATGAAGAAATTAAAGCTCAAATTAAGGCTCAAAAAGAGCTTATTGAGCTTGTTGGAGTTAGTTCTGAAAAAAGAGAATATGATTCTGCAGATGAAGATATCGAACTAGAAAATCAAATTATTGAAAAAACTTATCAAAAATGTTATGACATAGCGAAAAAGGGTCTATCAAAAAATGAAAGAAGCGAACTTTTTTCAAATGTTAAGCAAGAACTAGTTGAATCATATGACGAAGAAACTTTTGAGGAAAAGAAAGATCTTATTCTGAATTACTTTAGTAAATCACAAAAAAAGGCAGTTAGGGATTTGGTTCTTAATGAAGGTATTAGACTTGATGGAAGAAAACCTAATAACATAAGGAATATTTGGACTGAAATCGATTATTTACCATCTACTCATGGTTCTGCAGTCTTTACGAGAGGTGAAACTCAAGCACTGGCTTCAGTTACTCTCGGAACAAGTAGAGAAGCAAATGTTATTGATATGCCAACTGATCAATCTGAAGAGACTTTTTATTTACATTATAATTTTCCTCCATTTTCAACTGGAGAGGCAAGGCCATTGAGAGGAACCTCAAGAAGAGAGGTTGGTCATGGAAATCTTGCTCAAAGGGCTCTAAAAAAAGTTATGCCAGCTGACTGTCCATATACAGTTAGAATTGTATCTGAAATTTTAGAATCTAATGGATCCTCTTCTATGGCTTCGGTTTGTGCAGGATCTTTAGCCCTAATGGATGCTGGAATTAATATTAAAAGTAATGTTTCAGGTATAGCAATGGGTTTAATAACCGAGGGTGAAAAATATGCTGTACTATCTGATATTTTAGGTGATGAGGATCATCTTGGAGATATGGACTTTAAAGTAACAGGTACAAAAGACGGAATCACTGCATGTCAAATGGATATCAAGATTAAAGGATTAAAATATGAGATATTAATTGAAGCACTTGAACAAGCTAGAAATGGAAGGTTAGATATTTTGAATAAACTAGATAAAACCATTAATAATCCAAATGATTCTGTTAAAGCTCACGCACCCAAAATGGTTAATCTTGAAATAAGTAAGGACTTCATTGGATTGGTTATAGGTCCTGGGGGTAAAAATATTCAAGAACTTCAAAAAGAAAGTGAAACTACAATTGTTATAAATGAGAAAGATGAAATTGGAATTATTGAGATTTTAGGAGTTGATCAAGAGAAAATAAACTATGCTATCGACAGAATTAAAAATTTAGTTTTTGAGCCTGTCATTGATGAAGTATATAATGTCAAAGTGGTCAAAATTCTTGATTTTGGAGCAGTAGTTGAATTTGTTCCTGGAAAAGAGGCTCTCCTTCATGTTTCAGAGATTGCATGGGAAAGAGTTAATAATGTGACTGACTATTTAAACATTGGTGATCAAATTGAAATAAAATATTTAGGAATTGACCCTAGAACCAAAAAATCTAAAATTTCCAGAAAAGTCTTACTTGAAAAAAAATCTTAATTTTTTCCAATTTGGAACAATTTTTGTGGCATTAATTATTCTATGAGACAATTAAAAATTACAAAACAGGTAACTAATAGAGAAACTGCTTCTCTAGATAAATATCTTCAGGAAATTGGTAAAGTTGACCTTATTACTGCTGAGGAAGAAGTAGAATTAGCACAAAGGATTAAAGCTGGAGATCAATTTGCATTAGAAAAACTTACTAAAGCCAATTTAAGGTTTGTAGTGTCTGTAGCTAAGCAATACCAGAATCAAGGGTTAACTCTTCCCGATCTTATTAATGAAGGTAACCTTGGTTTAATTAAGGCCGCACAAAGGTTTGATGAAACTAGGGGTTTTAAATTTATCTCATATGCTGTATGGTGGATTAGACAATCAATTCTTCAAGCTTTAGCTGAACAATCAAGAATTGTTAGATTACCATTGAATAAGATTGGTTCAATTAATAAAATTAATAAAACCTATGCTTTTCTTGAGCAAGCTCATGAAAGAGCACCTTCAGCAGAGGAAATTGCTAAAGAACTTGATATGACAGTAAATGATGTAAAAGAATCCTTAAAAAATTCTGGGAGACACGTATCTATGGACGCACCTTTGGTCGAAGGTGAAGACTCTAACTTATATGATGTATTAAATAGCGGAGAGTCTCCAAATCCAGACAAACAACTTTTACACGAATCACTTAGAACTGAGATAGAAAGAGCTCTTGATACTTTAACACCAAGAGAAGCTGATGTTGTTAGACTATATTTTGGTCTTGGTAATCAACATGCAATGACCTTAGAGGAAATTGGAGAAACATTTGACCTAACAAGAGAAAGAGTTAGACAGATTAAAGAAAAAGCTATTAGAAGATTGAAGCACACTTCAAGAAGTAAAATATTAAAGACTTACTTAGGTTAATCAGTTTTGGTTTGTTTATATCTTTTTTAAATTGAAATATTCTTTTAATATTTAATATTTTATATTGGCAAAATGTCGATAAAAATTTCGCCTTCTATTCTTGCAGCAGATTTTGCAAACTTATCTGAGGAATGCTCAAAGATAGATAAAAGTAACGCTGATTGGTTTCATTTAGATATAATGGATGGGTTATTTGTTCCTAACATCTCTTTTGGTATGCCAGTTGTAAGAACAATAAGACAGCTCACTAAAAAACCACTAGATGTCCATCTAATGATCGTTCAGCCTGAAAAGTATATAACTGAATTCATAAATCTTGGTTCAAATATAATTACAGTTCATATTGAGGCTACAAATAATCTAAATCAAATAATAAATAAGATACATGAATCATCACTAAAATCAGGAATTGCAATAAATCCTCAAACCCCAATATCTGATTTAAAAGAATATATAAATAAAGTTGATTTAATTTGTTTAATGGGAGTGAACCCAGGCTTTGCAGGACAAAAATTTATAGAATCTACACACGAAAGACTTCAAGAATTAAAACATTTAATTATTTCCTCAGGATCAAGTGCATTAATTGAAGTTGATGGAGGAGTTAACAAAGAGAACTATCAACAACTTAAGTCAAATGGGGCAGATGTTTTAGTTGCTGGTAGTTATATTTTTAATTCTCCTAACTATAATATTGCAATTGATAATCTTAAATAAGATAATTACTAAATTTAAATAAGTAAATTATAAATGCAAATATTAAAAAGAGGCATATTCTTATCTATTTTTTTATTGTCAGCATCCTGTGAAACTCAGAACAGTTCAGATGATCAAATAATAACTAATGATATAGAGGAAGATAGCTCTAAATTAAATGAAATTGATATAAATAATTCAAGTGTATCAAAATTTTCATTTCTTGCTTTAGGTGATAGTTATACAATTGGAGAGGGAGTCGAGGAGAGTAAAAGATGGCCAAACCAGTTCATAGATATAGCATATGAGAAAGGTCTATATTTTGAAAAACCTAAAATTATAGCACAGACAGGTTGGAAGACATATGATCTATTAAATGCAATTAATGAAACAAATTTTACTAAAAAATATGATTATGTTTCTCTTTTAATTGGAGTTAACAACCAATTTAATTCAAGATCAATCTATGAATTTGAAGAAGATTTAGATAAAATTATGGATAAGATAGATATTATAAGAAAAAATAATGGTAGTACTATTATAATTTCTATACCAGATTGGGGATATACTCCTTTTGCAGAGTCCTATAATAGAGATACAATATCATATGAGATAAATCTATTTAATAAAAGTTTAAAAAATTTTGCAGATAAAAATGATATAAAATATGTTGATGTAACTGAAATTTCAAGAAAAACATTAAATGAAGACAATTTATTAGCCTCTGATAATCTACATCCAAATGGACTGATGTATTTGGAATGGGCAAAAAAGATCTATGAGAAATGGATAGACTAGAAAAAATAGCAAGAGAATTAGATTCAAAAGATGAACTAAAGAAATTTAAGAGAGAATTTATCTATCCAGATGATAAATTATATTTCGATGGAAACTCTTTGGGTATGCTCTCAAAAAAAACTAAAGAAACCATTGAAAAGGTAATAAATAAAGAATGGGGTGATAATCTTATCTCAAGTTGGAATGACTCGTGGATAGATCTCCCTAATAAAGTCTCTGAAAAAATTTCAACAATATTGAATTCATATGAAAACGAAGTATATGTAGGTGGATCTACTTCTTTAAATCTATATAAGCTTCTTTTGAGTATCATTAAATCTAATGATAGTATCAGAAATATATCTAGTGATAATTTAAACTTTCCATCGGATAACTACATTTGCGAGGGTATTTGTAAGGATCACAATTTAAATTTTAATCTTCTTGAATACGATAATAATATTTTACCAGATATCGATAAACTAGAAAAATTTATAAACAAAAATAAAGGAATAATTGTTTTATCATTAGTTAGTTATAAGTCTTCATTTAGATATCCTATAAATAGAATTAACAAAGTTTGCAACGATAATGATAGTATCGTTATTTGGGATTTAAGCCATGCCATAGGTGCTATAGATATTGATATGAAAAAAAATCAGATTAAATATGCGATTGGATGCACCTATAAGTATTTAAATGGAGGTCCCGGGTCACCAGCTTTTATATATGTAAATAGAGAAAAACAGTTAAATCTAGAATCGCCAATAAAGGGTTGGTTTAGTCATTCAAATCCATTTGATTTCTCAAAGAATTTTATTCAATCAGAGTCAATGAATAGATTCTCTAGTGGAACACCTCACATAATCTCAATGTCCACTCTAGACTCCTCACTTGATATTACAATCAAAGCAACAACAAAAAAACTAGAAAATAAATCTATTAACTTGTTTAACTTCTTTAAAGAAATATATAATGATAGATTAATTAATTTAGGATTTAAGCTTATAACTCCAATGGATAAGGAATTTAGAGGTTCTCACATCTCAATTGTACATAAAGAGTCTTGGAGAATTACTAAATGCCTTACAGATCCAGAATCTTCAAAACAAATAAAGATCATTGTAGATTTTAGACCACCCAATATAATTAGAATTGCATTAACACCTCTCTATGTTTCATTCATTGACATATATAGGGCTTGTACGAGAATTGTAAAAATAATTGAGTCTAAAGAGTATAAAAATAAAGATGAATCTAAAAAAATAGTTCCTTAGATGCTTTATTAACTTTTTTAATTCGATAATGTTTTTTTGACTATATCGGCTATTAATCTTCCCTCAGCTCTTCCCGATACTTTATTATTAACATGAGAAATTACAGCCCCCATATCTTTCATAGAAGAAGCATTTAGTTCACTTATTGAATTATTAATTATTTCAGTCAATTCCAATTCACTGAGTTGATCAGGAAGAAATTCTGATATAATTTTAGATTGGGAAATCTCAATTTTTGCAAGATCCTCTCTATCTTGCTCAAGATAAATTTTTGCACTATCCTTTCTTTGCTTTACCAACCTCTGTAAGATTTTTATGATCTCTTTCTCTTCTAAAATAGAATTATGTGAAGATTTAGTCTTTTCTAATAAAATTGCAGCCTTTATAGACCTTAATGAATCAAGTCTAAGATTATCTTTATTTTTCATTGAGTCTTTTATTGACTCATTTAATTTGATTTCTATATTCATATTTAGTCTACATTATCATGAAGATAAGTATTAACATCAGGAAATTCCAACTCATTATCTTCATTAAGAATTGTTTTAGAAAATGTCTTATCATCTTGAGACATAGAATTATTTATTTTAATACCCATCCTTTTATATGCAGGTATTTTTTCAAGTTCTTCAATTGAAGAGTTATTACTTTTAAATACATGATTATATTTTTTTAAATTTTCTCGCCTAAGAATATTTTCATTATTTAAATCTGTATTGATAGGTTCCTCAAATAAATGACTGTTTTCTTGATCATCTTGAATTAAATTTGTTGATTCTTCTTCCTTTATATCATTTGCTTCAATTTTAGGTTCATTATCATTAAGATCTAATTTTATAAACTCAACATCCTCTTCATCTTCATATGAATATACATCATCTTTTTTTAGGTTTTCTTCAACATTATTATTCTCAGAAAAAACATTATTACTTTTTGATATCTCTTTTTCAGCATTATCTGAGAATAAACCAAAGCTTATTTCATTATAATCCTCCTCACTTTGATTGATAAGATCATTATTAGGTAAAACATATTCAAAGTCAATTACTTCTATATCATTTATATCTTTAGATTCTTGCTCAGCATCAACTACTTCATAGCTTATATCTATATTTCTTAAAATTTCATTTATTTCACTTTCTATTTTCTTTTGTTTAAAATTATTAGAACTTTCTTTATTAAATTTATCTTTTATCATTTCATTATTTTTATAAGATTCGTCCTCAATTAATTCTCTTTCAAAAGGGTGGTCTTCATCAAGTGTATATATAACTTTTTTCGTCTCTGTATTCACTAAACTCTTTTGTTTTTCATCGCCGAATCCAGTAGCTATAATTGTAACTGAGATATTATTACCTAGATCAAGATCTTCCCCAACACCCATTATTATATTTGCATTATTACCTGTTTCATTTTGAATATGTTCATTAATTTCACCTATCTCATCAATAGTAATCTCATCAGATCCCGAAATAATCAGTAGTAGAACATTTTTACTTCCCTCTATTTTATTATCATTAAGAAGCGGAGAATCCAAAGCTTTTATAACAGCTTCATTAGCTCTGTTAGATCCACTTGCAATAGATGAACCCATTATGGCAGTTCCACTATTTGAAAGTACTGTTTTTGCATCCTTAAGATCAATATTTTGAGTGTAGTGGTGAGTTATAACTTGTGCAACACCCTTAGCAGCTGTGGCAAGAACTTCATCAGCTTTTGAAAATCCTTCTTTGAATCCAAGATTACCATAGACCTCTCTTAGTTTATTATTATTAATTATAATCAATGAGTCTACAGATCTTTTCAATTTCTCTAAACCTTTAATGGCTTGAAGCTCCCTGTTTTTTCCTTCAAAGTTGAATGGTATCGTGACAATCCCTACAGTTAAGATATCAAATTCTTTTGCCATTTCCGCAATTATTGGGGCTGCCCCAGTTCCTGTTCCTCCTCCCATTCCAGCAGTTATAAATAACATTTTTGTTTGTGTTTCAAGTAAATTTTTTAACTCCTCATAACTTTCTAAAGCAGCTAATTTTCCTATTTCCGGATTTGCTCCAGCCCCTAAACCCTCAGTCAAATTTACTCCTAGTTGAATTTTATTTGGCACTGGGCTTTCTTCGAGTGCTTGTGAGTCTGTATTACATACAATAAAGTCTACGCCCTTTATTCCTTGGCTATACATGTAATTTACAGCATTACTTCCTCCACCACCAACTCCCATAACTTTCATTACATTACTTTTATTTTTTGGTAAATCGAAACTAAAATTTGTGTCCATATTTGTATTCATTTTTTTAATTTTTTGTTAATTATCATATGTATTGTCTACGTTATCTATAAATTTTTTAAACCCTTCTCCCCATTTAGCTAGAATTGTCTTTCTCTCATGATTAACTAAATCATTTCCTGTTGAATTAGATATTTCACTAACTAAATTTTCAGAGTTATTTTCTATTGCTTTCATCAAAAGACCAACAGCTGTAGAATAAATCGGATTGAATTCATTTGATTCTCCAGATAGGTGCTCACCGGGATAACCTACTCTAGTATCCATACCAGTAATATATTCAACTAATTGTTTTAAGTGTCTTAATTGACTTCCTCCCCCGGTTAATACAATTCCTGCAATAAGCTTTTTTTTCGAGTCTTCATGACCATAATTTCTAATTTCTAAATAAGCCTGTTCAATAATCTCAACAACTCTTGCATTAATAATCTTTGATAATGTTTTTAGTGATATTTCTTTTGGGTCCCTTCCTCTTATTCCGGGTATTGAAACTATATCTGAGTCTTTGTTCTCTCCAGGCCATGCAGAACCAAACTTAATTTTTAACTGCTCTGCTTGATTTCCAATAATTGAGCATCCCTCTTTTATATCTTCTGTAATTACATTTCCACCAAAAGGAATAACTGCAGTATGTTTAATAATACCATCTTTAAAAATTGCTACATCTGTCGTACCACCACCAATATCAATTAAAGCAACTCCTGCATCCTTTTCTTCTATTGATAGAACAGCATCAGATGATGCTAGAGGTTCTAGTGTTATGTCTCCCATCTCTAATCCAGAACTTTTAATACACTTACCTATGTTTCTGATTGATGATACTTGACCAACAACAATATGGAAATTAGCTTCTAGTCTACTCCCATACATTCCTATTGGCTCTTTAATTTCAGACTGACCATCAACCTTATAATCTTGAGGAAGAACATGGATAATTTCTTCACCCGGAAGCATTACTAATTTATATACTTGATCAATTAATTTATCTATATCGTCATTATTAATTACCTCATCTGGATTTTCTCTAGTTATATAATCACTATGTTGAAGACTTCTAATATGTTGACCTGCAATACCAACTGCGACATCTTTTATTTCTATACCTGATTTAGACTGAGCCTCATCAATAGCAATTTTTATTGATTGAATAGTTTGTGTAATATTATTAACAACTCCCCTGTGGACTCCCAGACTTTGAGATTTACCAACACCAAGAACTTTAATTTTATTAAACTGATTTTTTTCTCCAACCATTGCTACAATTTTTGTTGTACCGATATCAAGACCTACTGAAAATTTATTATTCATGAATTTATTTTTTAATTGCTATTAATTGGTTATCATATACCAAGTCGATCTGTTTATAAGTTTCATTTCCTTTATTCTCCAAATTATATATGCAGAATCCTTTTAACATTTCTAATTTTTTATTCATTTTGTTGTTATCTCCAAACCTTATATCAAATTGAAAGTTATTTAACTTAAAAAAGAGTTCATCTTCATTAAACCATATCCTTTTTAATTCTTGATTTAAGAAATCATCCTCATTAAAAGCTTTGATAACATCTACTACAATTTTTATATTATTTATTGAGGGATTTCCTAATAATGTTGGCAATCTGTCATCTAATTTCTTATTTCTTTTTATAATTTTTCCTGATAGATCTATATATGAATCTTTTTTTTCATAATAAGCTAAAGGCTCTCTTTCTTCAATCTGTATTGATAGCTTGAAATTGAGATCTCTGAATATATTAGCTTTATATATAGATTCTATTTCATAAAATTTTGACTCAATCTCATTTAATTTATTTGCCTTTATTAATTCAATGTTTGATTTATTAGTCATAATACTATCGATTATTGACTCATTATTATATAGATTTTCAAAAGGATAATAAACATTGTATTCTGTAATTGATTCATGATTATCATATTCAATAAATGAGCTTAATAATATCATAAATGATATTAGTGATAGCATGAAAATTGTAGTTAAAAATCTATTCATTTATAAATATTTTTTTATTTAGATTTACTGTTAGGTCACCTGCACCAAGAATTGCAATTGTTTTGCAACTAGTCTTATTTATTACATCATTGATTTCAATCTTTTTAATAATTTCTTTTTTTGATACCTCTATTTTATTTAATAAAACTTCTGAAGTAACTCCATTAATTGGCTTCTCTCTTGCAGGATAAATATCCAGAAGATATACTTCTTGAAAAAAAGATAAAACTTTGGCAAAATCATCCATTAAGTCCCTTGTTCTGGTATACAAATGAGGTTGAAAAATAACTGCCTTAGGCTTATTTTGATAGTTAGAATTTATTGTATCAAAAATTGATTTTATTTCTGTAGGATGATGAGCATAGTCATCTATAATTACTTTATCTCTATATTTATAAATATCCATTCTTCGTTCGATCCCCTTAAATTCAGATAGATATGGTATAAATTCTTGTAAATTGAAATCTTCAATTTGATCAATTAATGATAAAGCTGAAATAACATTTTTTAAATTATGTTTTCCTATTACCCTTGCATGAATATTTGAAATTAAATTATTTGGAGTTTTAAAATTAAAATGAATTCCGTTAAAGTCATTTTTTATAATATCAGCAGAATAATCTGCATCTTTATCTATTGAGAACGTGAAATCTTTTTTAATATTAATATCTTTTTCTGCTATTACAGATTTTTTTGTTTTATCACAGAAAATCCCAAAGCTTGTAAGAATTGATTCCAAGTCTTCATAAACATCAAGATGGTCTTTTTCGATAGAAGTTATTAAAGAGTAATCTGGATCTAGAGCTAGAAAAGATCTGTCATACTCATCTGCTTCAATAATAACATATTCATCGCCGGTAGATAAGTAATTCGAATCAAATCCTTTCATTATTCCACCAACAAATGATCTGAATTTAACTTGATTGGAGTATAATAGATGACTTAAGATAGCAGTAGTAGAAGTTTTACCATGAGTTCCAGCAACTGCTATACATTTTGAATTTGCTGATATTTGACCTAATATTTCAGATCTTTTAAAAATTTTATTTCTTTTTTTATTTGAAAAAAATTCAAGAAATATATTGTCATTTTTTACTGCGGGAGTATATACAACAATAACATTATCTTCTAAGAACTCCTTCGGTACTAAATCTATGTCTAGTTTATCGGTAAACTTAAGTCCATTATCTATTAACTTATCAACTAGTTTATTCGATGATCTATCATATCCAAAAACAATATTCTTAGTATCAATAAGATAACTTGCTATAGAAGACATTCCAATTCCTCCCACTCCAATAAAAAAATATTTATTATGGCTCATCGTTAAAATGTTTTTTAATTATTTCAACTATATCACTAGAAGCATGTGGAAGTCCCATTCTAGAGATATTTTTTGATAGTTCATTTCTCAGATTTTCATCATTTATGAGTAAATCAAGTTTATTTTTAAATATTAAGTCCAAGTCCTTTTCCTCTATACAAATACATGCGTCTTTTTCCTCTATTGTTTTAGCATTTAAAAATTGATGGTTTTCTGCAACATTTGGGGATGGTATTAAAATTGATGGTTTTCCTACAACAGCTAATTCAGATAAAGTTAAAGCTCCACTTCTTGCAATAATAATATCAGAAATCTGATATACAGAATCTATATCATCGATAAAATCAATAATCTTTATAAAGTCAGAGTTAAATTGTTTATAATTCTCAAAGTAAAGATTACCACATTGCCATATAAGAAAAACATTTTTAGACTTTATAAACTCAATATTATCTTCAATGATTCTATTTATCATCTCTGCACCTAGACTTCCCCCAAGAACAGTTAATACTAATAAATCATCTGGAATATTATTTGTTTTTTTATAGTGACTAATATTAATATTTTTTGTAATTGATTCCCTAATCGGATTACCTGTTAAATAAATTTTATTATCTGGGAAGTATTTATCCATTTTTTCATAAGCAACAGAAATATAATCTGCATATCTAGATAGGAGTTTATTTGAAATTCCTGGTAATGAGTTTTGTTCTTGAATTAAGGTTGGAACTTTAAATAGAGATGAAACAAATAGCATTGGAAAGCTAGCATATCCGCCTGTTCCAATTACAAATTTTGGTTTAAAAATTAATAGCTCAATTAAAGATTGAATTAAGCTAAAAATTAACTTAAATGGTACTAAAATATTTTTAACAGAAAGTGATCTCTGAAGACCACTAATCCATAATCCTTTAATTTTAAATCCATGCTTTGGAATAATTTTCATTTCCATCTTACCAATAGCACCAACAAATTTTACTTCAGAATTTGGAATTGATTTCATTATCATATTAGCAATAGATATTGCAGGATAAATATGACCTCCTGTTCCACCTCCAGATATTATAAATTTATTTTTTCTAACCAATTTTCTTTTTTTTAATCGAAGAGCTAACACTTAAAATCATTCCTAGGGATATACATGTCATCCAAGCCGAGGAACCTCCACTACTTATTAAAGGTAAATTTTGACCTGTTACAGGGATTATTTGAGTTGCAACTGAGATATTAGTAAATGCTTGAATTAAAATCAAAATTCCTAAACCTGAAACTAGAATTTTTCCAAACCTATCATTTGCTTTATGAGTTATAATAAGTATTCTAAAAAACATAAGTACATACAACAGAATAATTACAGACCCTCCAATTATACCAAACTCCTCAATGATTATTGCAAAAATAAAATCTGAGTTACTTTGTGGAAGGTGATTTTTCATTATACTTTTTCCTGCTCCTACTCCAATTAATCCTCCATTATTAATTGCCATTTTTGCTCTTTCAATCTGATAACTCGCATCTAAGTTTTGAGTAGAATTAAAATTTTCAATTCTACTAATCCATGTATCAATTCTATTAGGGAACTGATCAGGAAAAGTTTTAGCTAAAAAGTAAAAACTTGAAAGAAGTAGCATCAATATCAAAAACATTTTAACCATATGTCTAAAAGGAAATCCTGAGATAAACAATATTAGAATTATTGAGGAAAATATAAGAAATGCTGAAGATAGATTCGATGGAAGTATCAGTAAAATATAGAGAAAAACAGGAGACCATAGTGGTAAAATTGTTTGTTTAAATTTTATTTTTTTTATATCAACTTTTGAAAGATACCTTGCAACATAACTAACAATAATGACTGCAGCTAATGAGGAGGTTTGAAAACTAATTCCCACTATTGGTATATCTATCCATCTGCTTGCAGCAGAACCTGCAATTATTGTTCCTTTAGACAATGTGTAAGCTAAAAGCAATACTCCAATTGGCATTAGAATTATAGACATTCCTTTATATAAATTATAAGGGATTAATTTTATTGAGAACATTAATGCAAACCCAAAAAGTAATACAATGAAATGTTTAATTAAATAATATAGTGGTGAAGATCCATCAATAACATATGATAAGTATGAACTGGAGGAGAAAACTGGAAAAAAAGAGAATAACGAAAGTAATATTATAATTACTAGTAAAACTCTATCCCCAAAAACTAAATTTTTTAAACTCATTTATAAATTTCTTACTGCTTGCTTAAATTGGTTTCCCCTGTCTTCATAGCTTTCAAATAAATCAAAACTTGCACATGCTGGAGATAGAAGAACATTATCCTTTTTTTCAGCAATTTTACTTGCAATTTTAACTGCTTCATCTATTGACTCAGTTTCTACAATTATTTCAGATATTGGCTTAAATGTTTCTAACAATTTTGTGTTGTCAACTCCTAAACATATTATTGCCTTAACTTTTTCTCTAACAATAGGTAATAATTGAGAATAGTCATTTCCTTTATCAACTCCCCCTGCAATCCATACAGTTGGAGAAGTCATGGAATCTAAAGCAAAATATGCTGCATTAACATTAGTTGCTTTAGAGTCATTTATGTAGTTAACCCCTTGTATTTTAAGAAAATTCTCTAATCTGTGAGGGAGTCCCGAAAAACCCAATAAACTATCTCTTATTATTTCATTTTCAATTTTTAATAAATCTGAAACAGTTAATGCGGCCATAGCATTAAGCAAATTGTGTCTTCCTTTTAATGCAAGTTCTTCTGTGTTTATCATAATTGTTTTTTTTTTGTTTGACAGAATATTTTTTTTATTATTTATTAAGTTTTTATTTTGATTTTTAATACCATATGAAATTTTTTTTACTGTTGACTTTTGATTATCTAATGCATCAGTCAATTTTTTATCATCAGAGTTATAGATCAAATAATCAGAGTTATCTTGATTTGAAATAATTTTCATTTTTGCATCTATGTATTTACTAAAATCGAAGTCATACCTATCTAGATGATCTTCCATCACATTAGTAATTACTGATATATTTGGTTTAAAGTTTTTGATATTATCTAATTGAAAACTACTTATCTCTAATACATATATGTCCTTATCTCCTGAAAGCAACATTTTGGAGAAACTATCACCAACATTTCCTGCAATGCCTACACTAAGACCTGCGTTCTTTAGAATATTATAAATTAAATTAGTAGTTGTAGTTTTTCCATTTGTACCAGTAATACATATTTTAAATGAATTTGAATTATTACTGGCAAATTCAATTTCAGAGATTATCGGAATTTTGAGGGATTTAATTTTGACGATTAAATCTGAGGTATCTGGTATCCCTGGACTTTTAATTATTAAATCTGAACATTTTATTTTATCAATAGAGTGATCATTTTCCTCATATTCAATTGAGTTATCTTCAAAAAGTAATTTTATATTATCATCAATACAATTATGATCTGAGACAAAAACATTATACCCTTTTTTTGAAGCTAACATTGCTGCCCCAAATCCGCTTTCTCCAGCACCAAGTATTGTTACATTTCTTATCATCTGATCTTAAGTGTTAATATTGTTAATATGGCTAAGAAAATTCCGATTATCCAAAATCTTGAGACAATCTTACTTTCATGATATCCTGCTTTTTGATAATGATGATGAATTGGAGACATGAGGAAAATTCTTTTACCTATACCTAATCTTTTTTTAGTTATTTTAAAGTATCCTACTTGTAAAATCACTGAAAGAGCTTCAATTAAGAATACACCACAAAGAAGAGGAATCATTAATTCTTTTCTTATTAATATTGAAATGACTGCAATTAATCCTCCAACAGTAAGACTCCCTGTGTCACCCATAAAAATTGAAGCTGGATATGTGTTATACCAAAGGAATCCTACTAGGGAACCTAAAAGAGAAGCTATAAAGATTGTAATTTCTCCTACTCTTGGTATATACATAATATTTAAATAATCTGAAAAAATTATATTACCGGAAGTCCATGCGAAGACTCCAAGAGTGAATACAATAATTGCAGAAGTTCCAGCTGAAAGTCCATCTAAACCATCTGTCAGATTATTAGAATTTGAAACTGCAGTTACTATAAATATTATTATTGGTATAAGAATTAGCCATAACATATTTTCATTTTTAAAAATAGCATTAGATATAAGGGCATAGTCTAGCTCATTATCTTTAAAGAAAGGAGTTGTTGTCTTAAATGATTTTATCTCATTAGATTGAAAATTTTCAATACTATTGATATCATTTATAGAGGAAAAATCAACTATAGTTATATCATTACTTGTCAGTAACATAATTCCAACAAAAATTCCTAAAATAGCTTGACCTGTAATTTTGAATTTTCCTTTCAGTCCCTTTTTATCTTTCCTAAATACCTTTATGTAATCATCAATAAAACCTATAATTCCTAGTATAATTGTTGATATTATTAATATTCGTATATAAATATTTTCTAGATTAGACATTAACAATACCGGTATTATTGTTGCGATAATTATTATTAAACCACCCATAGTTGGTGTCCCAGATTTGTTTTCTTCTCCTTCTAAACCTAATTTTCTTATATTTTCTCCTATTTGTTTTCTTCTCAAATAATTAATTATTTTCTTACCAAAAACTATTGATATTATTAATGATAAAACAACAGAAAATGCTGCCCTAAATGATAAAAAACTAAATAGACCCGCACCAGGGATTTTATAATTAGTTTCCAGAAATTCAAATAGATAATATAACATACTTACTTATTAAAAATTTTTTGAGCTATTTTAAAATCATCAAATTTGATTACTTTATTTTTAAATATTTGATAGTCTTCATGTCCTTTTCCTGCAATAAGAACTATGTCTCCCTCTGCACTATTTTTTCTTGCTTCCTCAATTGCCTTTGATCTTTCTACCTCAACTAAGATTTTATTATTATTGTAGTTTGATACTCCTGAAACTATATCCTCAATTATTGATTCTGGATTCTCTGATCTTGGATTATCAGATGTAAAAATTACTTTATAGCTAAGGTCTGAACATATCTTTCCAATCATTGACCTTTTAGCTCGATCTCGATCTCCACCACATCCAATTACTGTTATTAGGTTTTGATTGGATTTTTTAATCTTATTAATTGTAGATAATACATTTTCAACTGCATCTGGTGTATGAGCATAATCAATTATTACTGTTACCTTACTATTTGAAAGAAATGATTGAAGTCTTCCCTGGACACTGTTAAGTTCACTGATGTTAGTTAAAAGATTTAATGAATCTATCTCATAAATTTTACCAATTGAGTAAATTGCTAATACGTTATAAGCATTAAACTCTCCTATTAGTTTTGTCCATATTTCACTATTTTCAATATTTAACAACATTCCATTAAGTTGTTGTTCAACTATTCTACATGAAAAATTTGACTTAGTTTTAATAGAATATGTATAAACTCTAGCAGATGAATTTTGAGTCATAAATTTCCCATTCCTGTCATCAATATTGATTAGTGCAAAAGAATTTTTATCAAGAGTATCAAACACCTCTTTTTTAGTATCTCTATAATCTTGAAATGTCTTATGATAGTCAATATGATCATGTGTTAAGTTTGTAAAAACAATTCCTTTAAAATCTTTACCAAAAACTCTCTTTTGTTTAATTCCATGAGATGAAACTTCAACAAAACATACTTTTATATTCCTTCTTACCATTTCGCTAAGATGATGATTTAATAAAATAGGATCAGGAGTTGTATTTTTTGAATTTTCAGTAAATTCTTCATATTCAATATTTATGGTTGATATTAGACCAGATTTAATACCTTGGTTATTGAAAAGTTTATACAGCAAAGATGTTATAGTTGTTTTTCCGTTAGTTCCTGTTACTCCTATTAAATCTATTTTTGACGAAGGATTATCGTAAAAATTGGAAGAAATTGTGTAGAGAGCTGTTTTTGAACATTTAACCGTAATAAATATAATATTATGTTCATTGATTTTTTTTGGAAGTGTTTCACAAACAACCACTGTTGCACCATTATTTATTGATTGGTCTATATAATCATGGCCATCTAAGTCATATCCCTTTATAGCAATGAAAATACTATTTTGTTTAATCTTTCTTGAATCAGAAGAAATTGAAGATATACTTACATTAGTGTCACCATATACTGAATCAATATTTACTCCAAATAATATTTCTTTTAATTCTTTCAAAATACTTCAGCAAGTTTGTTAATGTTAATCTCAATTTCTGTTGGAATATTATTCATAATTTTTTTAGCCACTTTTTTAAATACGGGAGCCGCTACTGTTCCACCATAATAGCCTTTGGATTTATTTGGTTTATGAATTACAACGATTGATGAATAAATAGGTTCATCTGCTGGAAAATAACCAACAAAGCTAGATACATACTGTGTTTCCTCTGAAGTATAATCAACTTGAGCTGTTCCTGTTTTACCTGCAATTTTAAGTTTTTCATCATAAATATTATTTGCTGTTCCCCATGGTTTTTCAACTACATTTAGCAACATTTTCTTAACTGAGCTCAATGTCTGCTTTGAAGAAATTGACGGCATTATAATTTCTCTATCTATTTGAAAAATTGGTTTTTCTCCAATTGATCCGATACTATTTATGAAACTTGGTTTAACCATTTCTCCATTATTAGCTACGGCATTATAGAAAGTAAGTTGTTGCAACGGTGTTAAACTAACACCATAACCAAAAGCCATCCATGGAAGAGATATTCCGTTCCAGGTCTCATCTGATGGATGTGGGATCTTTGGTTCACCTTCACCTTGAATATCCACTCCAATTTTTCTATCAATTTTCATATTAATAAGTCTATCAACAATCCTTTCAGGATTATCTTTATAATTATCATAAATTAGTTTTACCATTCCAGTGTTAGATGATACTTCAAATGCTTTTGCAGCTGTAATCTTCCCATAACCACTTCGATTTGAATCTTTTACTTCATATTTGTTATAAAATTTTAAGATTCCATTCTCTGTATCAACTGAATCAGTAGGTTTTATTAATCCGTCCTCTAAAGCAGCAATCATAGTCATTACTTTAAATGTAGATCCTGGCTCATGACTTTCACCAACAGCATAATTTAATCTTTCATAATATTTACCATCTTGGTTTACTCCAAGATTAGATATAGCTTTAATTTTACCTGTTTTAGTTTCCATTACAATCATTGTTCCATGATCAGCCTCAAAATTTTCTAACTGAAATAGCAGTTCATGGTGAACAATATCCTGTATTTCAGTATCTATAGTTGTATGAATATCGTAACCAGGAACTGGATCCCTTTCATAATAAGAAGTCATTGGCTTCCACTGTCCATCAGCAATTTTTTGCATTAGTCTTAATCCAGTTTTACCAGATAAAAACTCAGAGTATGCTCCTTCTAAACCAACTCTAATGTAATTTCCAGATTTATCAACTTTTTCGTATCCAATTGTTCTTTCAGCTACTTTACCTAGATGACTTTGTCTAGAATGATTCTCTTTAATAATTAAACCTCCTTTATATAAACCTTGATTAAAAATTGGAAAAGATTTAATAAGATTCACATCTTTAATGGAGAGGTCTCTTCCAATTAATAAATATCTATTATTGTTGACTCTAGCCTTATTTAGATAATCTTTAAAATAGTTTTTTTCTTTATTGAAAAAATTTGATAAATTAATTGACAAGTCATCTATAGATGAATTATAAAGATTTTGACTTGCTATTTTTGAGTCCCATCTCAACTCGTACCTGGTAACAGTTGATACTATTAAATCGCCATTTTCAGAATATATATTTCCCCTTGATGACTCTACTTCAACATTTTTAATAGTTTCAATTAATACTGAGGGATCTTGCTCATGAGTATTTTGAATGTAGAATATCTTTCCAATAACAAAAAAAGAAAACAAAAGAATTAAGAAGAACACTATGTTCATTCTGTTAACAATTCTTTTATCAGATTTTTTCATATTAGTCTATTATTATAATTTTTACTGGTGGGTTGTTAGAAGGATACAAATCTTGACTATTTAATTTAGAAGTTACCTTGGACTCCATTTTTACATTCATTAAGTCAATTTTAGTTGACACTGATACGTTGTTTAAGTTATTTACTTCTTTACTTAACTCAGATATTTTAAAGACCTTTTGATCAGCACTGTGACTACTATAAATAGTTATCATAATTAAAACTGAAATAAACATTAACATTTTCCAATTTTTTCTGGAGTCTTTACCTGATAGGAAATCAATATTTATAAACGATAGAAAATTTTTCATATTTTTTCAGCAATTCTGAGCTTAGCACTTCTTGATCTTTTATTTTTATTTAATTCATATTCAGATGGGGTAACTATTTTACCTATCTTCCTGAAATAAGTGTTTTTATTTCCATATATATCACTTTCTACTTGTTGATTAAAACTTCCATTTTGAATATATCTTTTTACTAGTCTATCTTCTAGAGAATGATATGAAATACAAACAAGCCTTCCTCCTTTGTTTAAGTATTGTGATGAAGCCTCAAGTAATTTTTTTATTACAGAAAGTTCATCGTTAACTTCAATTCTTATAGCTTGAAAAATTTTGGATAAAAACTTGTTATTATTTTTGGGAGGAGATATTGGCTTTAATATATTTATTAGATCCCCAGTTGTAATAATTTTTTGCTTTGACCTATGACTGATTATTGTTTGAGTAACTTTTTTATAATTATTAAGCTCACCAAAATTTTTGAATATATAATTTAAGTCATCACTACTATAATTATTTAATATTTGTTTTGCTTCCTTTTTTTGATCCTTATTCATTCTCATATCAAGTTCTGAGTCAAATCTTATAGAAAATCCTCTTATTTCAGTATCAATTTGATATGATGAAATTCCAAAATCCGCAAGAAGGCCATCTATTTTATTAATTTGTAGATAATTAAGGTGGTTAGTTAAGTATTTGAAGTTTGATTTTATGAGCTTTAGACGTTTATCATCGATTTGATTTTCTATTGAATCAGCATCTTGATCAAATGCTATAACCTTACCAGATGAGTTAAGGTGGTTTAAAATCTCTTTAGTATGTCCTCCACCACCAAAAGTTGCATCAACATAAACACCATCAGGTATAATATTTAGTCCTTTGATAGACTCTTTCAATAAAACCGGAATATGATATGATTTACTCATCTTTATCCCCCATTACTTCTTCAGCTAAATTTCCAAAATCAAACTTTGCATCATCAATAGCATTTTCATAATATGTTTTATCCCATATTTCAAGAATATTTACTGCCGAGGATACAACTACTTCTTTTTTAATTTTTGCATGATTTATTAAATCCTTTGGAATTAAAATTCTTCCAGAAATATCTATATCAATCTGTCTAACACCAGCTGTAAATCTTCGAATAAAATCTATATTTTTCTTATTAAACCTGTTAAGGTTATTTATTCTTTCCATTAAGCTATCCCATTCTTTAATAGGATAGAGTTCTAAGCACTGATTAAATACAGCTCTCTTTATTACAAAACCATTTTTAAGTTTATCAGACAACTGTTTTTTAAGTGACATAGGAAGCATTATTCTTCCTTTATCATCTGCTTTACATTCAAATGTTCCAACAAAGTGTTGCATTAATTGGTTGATTTACTCAAATATAAAATTATTTTACCACTTTTTACCACTTTTTACCACTTTGTTAATAAATTATTTTTTTTTCCTTTATTATCCTGATTTACAATTAATTAAGATGGACAAAAAATAGGTTATTCTTTATGTATATATTTGTGCTAAATCATTAAGTTTTTTCATTAATCATTTAGTTAAAAAATTTAAATACAGTATTTATTGATGGAGACAGAATTAATTAACGAAGGTGGCTTTAACTACATTGAAAATGGTGAGGGAAGACCAATCATAATATTACATGGTCTTATGGGAGGTTTAAGTAATTTTAAAGGAGTATATGACTATTTTCCAAGTGCTGAGCATAAAGTTATAATCCCTGAACTTCCTGTTGATTCTACTCCCATATTAAAAACAAATGTTGCTGCTTTTTCCAAGTTTGTTTTTGAGTTTGTTCAGTATAAAAATTTAAAAGATGTAGTTTTATTAGGTAATTCATTAGGAGGTCACGTGGCATTACTATTTGCTAGGGATTATCCTGAACTTGTGAGCGGTTTGATAATAACTGGCAGCTCAGGGTTATATGAAAAGTCTATGATTGGAGACGGGTACCCTAAAAGAGGGAATTATGAATATATAAAAACTAAGACTGAAGAGGTTTTTTATGATCCAAAGATCGCAACAAAAGAAATTGTTGATGATGTCTTTGCAAGTGTAAATAACAGAGAAAAATTAGTAAAAACTTTATCTCTCGCCAAAAGTGCTATTAGACATAATATGGCAAATGATCTACCAAAAATGAATACTAAGACATTGATTATTTGGGGCAAACAAGACACTGTAACACCACCTAATGTTGCAAAAGATTTTAATAAACTTCTTCCAAATTCAGATTTATCTTGGATCGATAAATGTGGACACGCTCCAATGATGGAACATCCGAATGACTTCAATAAAATTATGGAAGATTGGCTTTCTAAAAATAAATTATAATCTTTTTGATTATGAAAATTATTAAGTCAGTATTTGAAAAAAGTAGTAGTAAAATTAGCGAATGTCCAAAGGGAAATTTACCTGAATTTGCACTAGTAGGAAGATCCAATGTTGGAAAGTCCTCGTTGATCAATACTTTACTAAATAAAAAATCAATTGCAAAAACATCTTCAAAACCTGGAAAAACTATTTTAATTAATCATTTTAAGATTAATGACAAATTTTACTTAGTGGATCTTCCAGGATATGGATATGCACGAACTTCAAAACAAATAATAAAAGAAATTAAATTAATTCACAAAAGTTATTTTAAAACTAGGAAACAACTTTTGTTTACCTTTCTATTAATTGACAGCAGGCACAAACTCCAAAAGATTGATCTTGAATTCATGAAATATCTTAATAGTATGATGTGTCCATTTGTTATTATTTTTACAAAATCTGATAAGATTAAATCAGATATACTACATGAAAAAATTAAACTTTATAAAGATTCACTGGTTAGTCATTGGGAGGTTTTACCTGAAACTTTTGTTACCTCGGCTATGGATAATAAAGGCGTAGATGAAATCTTAGAATTTATAAATCAATCAGTTAAAAAATATACTATTTAGTATCCTCGTTAATTTTACTCTCAAATTTTTGAGAAAATTCATCAATTATTTTTATTAAATCCTCATTACCTATTGCTTTTGAGATAGTCTGATTCATTGATTGAAGTGTTTGGAGCATAAAAGTTTTCATTTCATCAATAGGCATTTCTTTTGTCCACAGATCCATTTTTAAAGTTTCTTTTTGTCTACTATCCCAGAATGAAAGAAATATTGCTTTTGAAAGCTGATCCTTCATTCCACCATCGGGTGCAGACCACATTATTTCTTCTGGAATATTATTTTGATCTAACTTCACTTTAATTGTTATTTCAGTTTCTTTCATTTAATTATTTTATGTACTAGATTTGCACAAATATAGTCAAATACAATTTTATGAAATATCCCAAAAAAGTGTCTAAACACATTACTAACTGGATTGAAGACTACATAAATAAGTCTGAATCAAAAGGTATAGTCGTAGGAGTGTCAGGAGGGGTTGACTCAGCACTGACCTCAACTCTTTGTGCTGAGACTGGACATAATATTCTATGTCTAGAAATGCCAATTTATCAAAATAAAGATCAAGTTTCAAGGTCTAAAAAGCATATTGATTGGTTAATGTCTAAGTATCCAAATGTTACTTCAAAACAGATTGAATTAAACGATACATTTGAATCTTTTGTTAATTCCTTACCTGATAATAATTCAGATAAACACGAACTTAGTTTAGCTAACACAAGATCAAGACTAAGAATGGTTACACTTTATTATTTCTCTGCTCTAAATAACTATATTGTTGCTGGAACAGGTAATAAAGTTGAAGATTTTGGTATAGGATTCTACACAAAGTACGGTGACGGAGGTGTTGATATAAGCCCGATTGCTGATTTACTTAAATCTGAGGTATTTACATTGGCAAAATTCCATAATATCATTGATGAAATTATAGAAGCTGAACCAAATGATGGATTATGGAATGATAATAGGAGTGATGAAGAACAGATTGGTGCTTCCTATGAAGAGATTGAAGATGCTATGATGAACTTCAATAAAAGTGATAATTTATCTAAAAGAGAAAAAGAGGTCTTAGATATATTTAATTCATTTCATAAAACCAATAAACATAAAATGGATCCAATTCCGGTTTGTGAAATACCAAAAGATTATCTATAAATTTTGAAAAAATTAAAGATTTTAGTACTTGACAGTAATCCAATTATTTATTTTGGATTAAAAGCTATTTTTAAAAACTCTATTGTATTTGAAATATCATCATATTTGGATAATAAAGATTTACTAATTGAAAGCATTACTGAAGAAAAAATAGATTTTATAATTTCTGAAATAAATCTTAATGGAAGCTCGGCATTGGAGATTTTAAAGATTCTTAAAAAAAATAAAATTGAAATACCTGTTGTTATTTTTACTTCCATTTCAAATGAAAATAAGTCAATAAAATTACTCAAAGCTGGTGCATCAGGTTTTTTGACAAAAGATTTAAAGAAAAAGACTATTAGGCATCTACTTCAAGAAATTGCATTTTCAACATATACCTTATCAGAGCTTAATAAATTTACAAGACTTAAAAATAGATTTAACTTTGATTATAACACTGAAAAAATAAATAGTCTTTCAAAAAGAGAGCATCAAGTTCTTAAATTATTTTTTAAAGGAAAGAGAAATATTGAAATTTCTAGATCATTGAAGATTAACCAAAAAACAGTAAATACATATATTACAAGAATAATGAAAAAGCTTGAAGTAAACTCTAAAACTGATTTATTTATTTTGGCAAGAAGTCATATCAGACAACCCTATTAAGCTTTGCTGATAAAAGTTTTTTTAGCCTGTAATAGCTCATAACCTCCTCAAGTACTTTGTTTGTTTCATTATTACTATTATCTTGAAGCTCATGGATTTTTTTATCAATTAAATATCTTCTCATATTTAATATTGTTTCATTTACTAGCTGACTCAACTCACTTCCTATTTTTTTAACATATATATTCTTTTTTTCCCAATCATGAAGCTGATACTTTTCGTCATTTATAAGAATGTCCGAAACTATTTTACTTGAATTGGGTTCAAGATCATTTATGAAACTATCTATTGAAATTAAATTTTGATTATGAAAACTATTTATAAGCTTGTTGTATATTTCCTTAAATGGACCATGGGTGAATTCTATCTCATCTTGCTGAAGATCAAGATAAATCTTTTCATAAACTTTAGATCTAATTTCTTTTCTACTTTCAACTATATCTCCTTTTTCATTTTTATTTAGAAAGATATCTTCAAAGACTATTTCCTCAACTCCATATTTTAATAGAATACTAATAATCTGCCTCTCTAATTGGTAAATATAACCACTCTTATCTTCCTTTTTTGGAGATTCAATTTTTACAATATTTTTAGAATATTGACGACTTTTTGATTTTTGTAGTTTTTTCCCAACCTTAATATTTGAGAAAGATCTGAATAGCGATGACTCTTCTATAGATAAAACTGAGGAAAGCTTTTTTATATACACCTCTTGTTTAAGAAGATCTGGAATTAGAGAAATTGATTTAAGAATACTTTTAATAAGATCAACTTTTTTGTCTTCATCTTTTTCAAATTCATTATTAACGCTTATTATAAAATCAATTAAATCCTTTGATTCCTCATCAATATATTCAATCATTTTATCATGTTTATATTTTTTGACAAAACTGTCAGGATCTTCACCATCTGGAAATTGACATATTTTTACATTAAGTCCTTCCTCAAGAATCATATCAATACTTCTCATTGATGCTGATAGGCCGGCTTGATCTCCATCAAAAAGAATAATAATATTTGATGTAAGTCTTTTAATAAGAATTATTTGATCTTTAGTTAGAGAAGTTCCTGATGTTGCTAAAACATTTTTAATTCCATGTTCGTGTAATTGCACTACATCCATGTATCCTTCTACCAAGAAACAGACATCATTTTTAACAATAAATTGTTTAGACTCGTATATTCCATAAAGGGTTTTACTTTTGTTATAAATTTTACTCTCTGGAGAATTTATATATTTTGCAATTTTTTTATTTGAATCAATAATTCTTCCACCAAAACCAATTACCCTACCTGAGATGCTCTTAATTGGAAACATTATTCTACCTCTAAACCTATCTATATAATTATTTTCATTTGATATTACTAGACCTGTCTCGATAAGATAATCGATGGAGAAACCCTTTTCAGAAGCATTTGTATAAAAACTGTTTTTTTTATCTGGGCTAAAACCTATATTAAAGTTCACAATAGTTGAATCTGAAAGTCCTCTTTCTTTAAGATAATTTTTAACATCAACTTCTTCTAATACAACATTTTGAAAATATTCTTGAGCAAAAGAATTAATAATAAATAAAGATTCTCTTTTATTCCTTTCTTCAGAATTTTCATATTTATCATTTGTCTCGATTATTTCTATGTTATATTTATTGGCTAAATATCTAATTGATTCGGGATAATTAAATTGTTCATGCTCCATCAGAAAGGCAATTACATTTCCTCCTTTACCAGAGCTAAAATCTTTCCATATTTGTTTTGATGGGGAGACAATAAAGCTTGGTGTTTTCTCATTTGTGAAAGGGCTTAAACCCTTAAAGTTTGCACCAGTTTTTTTTAAAGCAATAAAATCAGATATTACTTCCTCAACTCTAGCAAATTCAAAAACTTTATCAATGGTCTCTTTACTAATCAAAATAATTAATTTAGTATTAATATAATAAATTAATACTTTCGGTCAATGATATAATCTAATAAGATTTTAAGTGATTGTTTAGACTCATTATCTGGAAAACTCTCAAGAATTTTTAGTGCCTTATTCTTGTAATTTAACATTACATTTTTTGCATAATAAAATCCATCATTATCTATTATAAATTGATAAATTTTATTTTTTTCCTTAATAGTAAGCTTTTTTCTTTTCAGAATGGATTTTATTAATCTTTTTTCACTATTAATATCTTTTTTTATTGAGTAAATAAGTGGAAGTGTAATCTTTTGATTCTTTATTTCATATTTTGTTGGTTTTCCAATTCTTTTTTGTGAGTAATCAAAAAGGTCATCCTTAATTTGAAAGATAATACCTAAGAATAACCCAAAGTCTTCAACACTTTTAGATTTTTTATTACCAGACGAAATTAGTCCAAGCGAACAACAACAAGAAAATAAAGAAGCTGTTTTTTTGGAAATCAATAAAATATATTCTTCCTCTGTTATTTTTAAACTTCTTGACTTTTGAATTTGGAAAAGCTCACCCTCCGAAATTTCTTTTACTGCCGTTGATATTTCATCCAATAAATCGTAATCTTTATTTTTTGTTGAAAGCAGTAAAGCTTTAGATAAAAAAAAGTCTCCAACAAGTACTGAAATCTTATTTTTCCATAAAGCATTAATAGTAAGGAACCTTCTCCTAATATTACTATCATCAACAATATCGTCATGAACCAATGATGCAGTATGAATTAGCTCAACCAAATTTGCAGCTCTATATGTTTTTGATGGAATTTTACCTTTTGCAAACATTTTAGAAAAAAGTATTACTAGAATGGGTCTAATTTGTTTACCTTTTCTTTTAAGTACATATTTTAGCACTAAATCAAGGAGCGTTATTTTTGAAGAAACAGAATTAAAAAACTGTCTTTCAAAAGATTTTAACTCTTCAGATATAGGACTTTTTATTTTTTTTGAAATTTTCAAAATCTAATCTTAGATGATCATCATAGCATCTCCATAAGAGAAGAAGTTATATTTTTTCTTAATTGCTTCTTTATATGCTTTTAATACAAAATCAACTCCACCAAAAGCTGATACCATCATTATTAAAGTTGATTTTGGTGTATGGAAATTAGTAACCATTGAATTAGCAATTGAGAAATCATATGGAGGATATATAAATTTGTGAGTCCATCCAGAATATGGGTTGAGAGTACCAAACGAGGAAACTGAACTTTCTAGACCCCTCATTACAGTTGTTCCAATAGCACAAATTCTCTTCTTGTTTTTTAGAGCATTGTTAATAACTTCAGCAGTTTTTTCATCTATTTTTAACTCTTCACTATCCATTTTATGCTTTGATAGGTCTTCAACTTCGACAGGGCTAAACGTACCAAGGCCGATATGAAGAGTAATCTCAGGCAACAATACTCCTTTAATTTCTAATTTTTTTAATAAATGTTTAGAAAAATGTAAACCGGCAGTTGGAGCAGCTACAGCTCCTTCATTTTTAGCATAAATGGTTTGAAATCTATCTTTATCATTCTCTTCAACTGGTCTAGTAATATACTTTGGAAGAGGAGTTTCTCCTAATTCTTGTAATTTATTTCTAAATTCATCGTATGAACCATCAAACAGAAATCTTAAAGTTCTACCTCTAGATGTTGTATTATCAATAACTTCTGCAACTAGACTTTCATCTTCACCAAAATAAAGTTTATTTCCAATTCTAATTTTTCTAGCCGGGTCGACTAGAACGTCCCAAAGCCTTTGATCTTTATTTAATTCTCTTAAAAGAAATACTTCAATTCTTGCACCAGTTTTTTCTTTGTTTCCATATAATCTTGCAGGAAAAACTTTGGTATTATTAAGTACAATTACATCTCCTTCCTCAAAATAATCAATTATATCTTTAAAAATTAGATGCTCAATAGTTTGTTCTTTTCTGTTTAGTAGCATTAGCTTACTCTCATCTCTTTCATTTGATGGATGTTGAGCTAAAAGCTTATTAGGTAGTTTATAATCAAAATTTGATAATTTCATAGAATTAAATTAGGTTCGCAAATATACTGCTCAGAGATACCGAAAGTCAAGTATTTATCTATTTATTTTTGAAATTTCAAAACCAAGTTTTTCTAAATCATCCCAAAAGCATACATATGATTTTGATACTACCTGTGGATCATTGATTTTAATTGGCATTAAAACAGATAATGGAGTAAAAGACATTGCCATTCTGTGATCATGATATGTATCTATTTCAACATTAGATTTAAGAACTGAATTATTCTTGAGATGCAAGGAATTTTCAGTTACATGTATACTATCAACTCCAAATTTTTCAATTTCAGATTTCAATGCTTCAAGTCTATCAGTTTCCTTTATTTTGAGCGTGTGAAGACCAAATAGATCACAATCAATCCCAAGGCCTAAACAAGTCACAGCAATAGTTTGAGCAAGATCAGGATTATTGGTAAGGTCTAATGATATATTTTTTTTAATTTTTTTATCAGTTTTAGTTAATTTAATTTGATTAGCAATAAATTCTGTTTTGACTCCAAAGTTTTCATAAATATCAACTAGATTAGAGTCTCCTTGGATACTATTTTTATAGAAAGTCTTTAAAGTTAGGTCTGATAAGTCTGATAAAGCTACCATACTATAAAAATAGGATGCAGAGCTCCAATCTGACTCAACTACTTGATTGGGTATTTTTTTACTTGTTATTGAATCAATTATTATCTTTTTTGATTCTAGCTGAACTTTACCTCCTATTCTCTCTATTATTTTTCTTGTCATCTGAACATATGGAAGTGAGGTTATTTCTGTCGTAAGGTTTATAACTAAACCATTTTGAAGTGAAACTCCAAGCATCATAAGAGATGAAATATATTGAGAGCTTACATTTGCAGGGAGTTTTACCTGTTTTTTAGTTATTAATTTACCATTAATCTTAATTGGGGGATATCCTTCATTACCTAGATATGATATTTCACTTCCCAAATCTCTTAATGCATCAACTAAAATTGAAATAGGTCTTTCTCTCATCCTTTTTGATCCGGTTAAAATAACCGAACAGTCTTCAATTGATGAAAAATATGATGTTAAAAATCTCATTGCCGTACCAGCATGACTAATATCAACTTTTTCACTATTCGATTTAATTGCAGAAATTAAAACTTTTGTATCATCAGAATCAGACAGATTATCTATCTTAAAATTAGTGGTAAAACTTCTGAGGGTCAATAGTCTATTTGACTCACTTTTTGATCCACTTATATTTAGAACTCCTTGAATGGATTTTAATTTCTTTGAAATTTCAAACACTATTTAAGTTTATTATTTGATTTATGTCTTTTTTTGTCTCTTTCTGTTTTTTTTGAGAGATTATTTTTAAATGATTTTTCTAGATCAATCCCTGTCTGATTTGCAAGACAAATAAGAACAAACAATACATCTGATAATTCATCACCTAGATCATCTACATTATCATTTTCTTTTAAACTTTGTTCACCATACTTTCTAGCAATAATCCTGGCAACTTCTCCAACTTCTTCTGATAATATAGCCATGTTAGTAAGTTCGTTAAAATATCTAACACCATGCTCTTTTATCCATTCATCTACTAATTTCTGTGCATCTTTAATATCCATAGTTCAATTTTTTTGATTTAGTTTGTTCCATAATTCCTCTTTAAGTTCATTTATACCAAAAGTACTTACAGAAGATATTATATTATACTGTATATCTTTAAATTCTTTTTCTAAAATTCCTTTAAATTCTTCCAATAGTTCTTGGTCCATAAGGTCTGCCTTACTAAAGGCTATTATAAAATCTTTATCAGCCAATTGTGAATTATATTTTATGAGTTCTTTTTGAAGAATAACAAAGTCCATCTTTATATTTTTTGTATCTACAGGTATAACATAGAGAAGTATAGAGTTTCTTTCAATATGTCTAAGAAAATAATGACCTAAGCCTCTACCTTCACTTGCTCCTTCAATTATCCCAGGTATATCTGCCATTACAAATGATCTATAATCTGACATTGCAACAATTCCTAGGTTGGGTTTTAATGTTGTAAATTCGTAATCTGCTATTTTAGGCTTCGCATCAGATAAAACAGATAATAGTGTTGACTTTCCAGCATTAGGGTATCCAACTAATCCAACATCTGCCAGAACTTTAAGCTCTAAAATTATTTTTAATTCCTTTCCAGGAAGTCCGCTTTGAGAATATCTAGGAGTCTGATTAGTTGGACTCTTAAAATGAGAGTTACCACGTCCTCCTTTTCCACCTTTTAAAAGAATTAAATCAGAGGATTCATCATTGATTTCGCAGATAATATTTTCAGTTTCTAATTCCTTGACAACAGTTCCTAGTGGAACATTTATAATAATATCTTCTCCATTACTTCCAGATTTTCTTGATCCACTTCCATCACCTCCATTTCCTGCTTTAAAATGTTTTTTATACCGAAAACTTTGAAGAGTCCATAAGTTACTATTTCCTTTTATAATAATATTACCACCGTTACCACCATCACCTCCATCTGGACCTCCTTTTGGGACAAACTTTTCCCTTCTCAGGTGAGTAGAACCTTTTCCACCCTTACCTGAATTTAATGTAAGCTTAACGTAATCAACAAAATTATCGACTATCATGAGAGATTAGATTAAACTATCAACAAGATTGAATAATCTTGAAGTAATATCTTCAACGCTTCCGTGACCATTAACTGAGTAGAACTTTGACTGTTTTTGATAAAAATTAATTAGCACAGATGTCTTATTATTATACTCGTTAAATCTATTTTTAATTTTTTGAATATCCTGATCATCAGATCTATTAGTAGTCTTTCCTCGATCTAACAACCTTGTTATTAGCTCATCTTCATCTACTTCAAGAGCAATTGTTGCATTTATTTTTTGGTTAACTGATTCAAGAAAAATATCTAAGGATTCAGCTTGATTAAGTGTTCTAGGAAAACCATCAAAAATAAAGCCTTTAACACCCTTATTTTCAGTAACTTCATTTTCAAGCATTTTTATAGTAACAATATCTGGGACAAGATCTCCGTTATCAAGAAATGACTTTGCCTCAATACCAAGATCAGTTTCATTTAAAATATTTTTTCTAAATAGATCACCTGTAGATATATGATATAAGTCATATTTATCTTTTAAAAAATTTGCCTGGGTTCCTTTTCCGGATCCTGGTTTGCCAAAAATCACAACATTAAACATAAGGACAAAGATATTTAAAATGTTTGGGATTCTTTATTGTGATTAAATGAATGCTTATTTTTGAAATATGTTTAAGGAAAATAGAATAATTGGAATACTTGGAGGGGGTCAGTTAGGAAAAATGGTTCTTGATGTTGCTAACAAATGGGGACTTAAAGTATATGTCTTAGATTCCAGTGAGAAATGTCCATCAAGTAAACTTTGCTCAAGATTTTTTCAAGGTGACTTAATGGACTTTGATACAGTTATCAATTTTGGTAAGATGGTTGATATATTAACAATTGAAATAGAGAATGTTAATGTTGAGGCATTAAAATTTCTTGAATCTAACGGATTAGAGGTTTTACCTCAATCTAAAGTTATTGAAATAATTCAAGACAAATCTAGACAGAAACAGTTCTATAGTAATAATCAAATTCCAACTTCATCCTATAAAATTTTAAAAGGGATAGGTGAGTTAAAGGATAATATAAGCAAAGGTGAAATTTCATTTCCTTTTATTTGGAAAGCATCAAGAATGGGATATGATGGATATGGAGTCAATAAAATTTCTAATAATAAAGATTTAGAAAAAATAGATGATTGTCCTTGTATAGTAGAGGAGTTAATTTCAATAAAAAAGGAACTTTCTGTAATGGTTGCATCTCGAAAATCCGGAGAACTAATAAATTACCCGGTAGTTGAAATGGAGTTCAATAGTGACTCTAATCAAGTTGAGTATATATTATCACCTGCAAAAATTAATTTCGAGATTAAATCAAATGCAGAGCAGCTTGCTGTAGCGGTTGCAAAAAAACTAAAAATTGTAGGAATATTAGCTGTTGAAATGTTTTTAACTTCTGAAGATGAGATTCTTGTGAATGAGGTTGCCCCAAGACCACATAATAGTTATCATTTTTCAATAGAGGGATCGTATACAAGTCAATTTGAACAACTTTTAAGATCAATTCTTGATATGCCTTTAGGAAGTACAAAGATTATTGAAACTGCTGTAATGGTAAATTTGGTAGGTGAAAAAGGATCTAAAGGTCCTGTTATTTATAAAAATTTTGATCAAATTATTGGGCTTGAAGGTGTTAATCCACATATTTACGGTAAATTTGAAACTAGATTCAACAGAAAAATGGGTCATGTAACCGTAGTTAATGAGAATATTGATAGAGCTAAAGAATTAGCAAAAGAAATTAAAGAAACAATTATTATTACATCTAAAAAATGAGCCAAGTAGCAATTATAATGGGAAGTAAATCCGATTTTGATATAATGAATGAGGCTATTAAAATCCTCGAGTCATTTGATATAGAAACAGAATATGATATTGTTTCTGCTCACAGAACACCAAACAAAATGGTAGAATATGCTTCTAATGCTGAAAAAAAAGGAATAAAAGTTATTATTGCTGGTGCAGGAGGAGCGGCCCATCTTCCTGGTATGGTAGCCTCAATTACAAGTCTGCCTGTTATCGGAGTTCCAATTAAGTCAAGAAATTCAATTGATGGTTGGGACTCAATTCTATCTATACTTCAAATGCCCGGAGGAGTTCCAGTTGCAACTGTAGCTTTAAACGGATCAAAAAATGCTGGTATACTGGCTGCTCAAATAATTGGATCTTTTAATTCTAATGTTGCAGACAGAGTTAAGGCTTATAAAAAAGATTTAGAAAAGAAGGTCATTGAAAGCAGTAAAGATTTAAAGAAAAACAGCTAGTCTTCAACCCAATCCTTATATCCGTTTTTGTAATGATATATCATTTTAAACCCTAAAGACTTCATCACATGACTAGCCTTTAAACTTCTATTACCTGACATGCAATATATAATGTAGGGTTTTTCTTTATCAAGCTTTTTTAAATTATCTATGAACTCACTCGTTTGAAAGTCAATATTAAATGAGGATTTTATTTTACCATTTCTAAATTCCTCTTCTGTTCTAACGTCAATTATATAAACTTTCTCATCGATTAAATCGATAACCTGATCTTTATCAATATCTTGAATGATAGGAGTTTGAAGAAAAACTAATAGTATATAGAAAAAAAGTTTTAACATTTAATGAACATTATTATTTTAGATTTCAATAATACATATTTTTGCTAAAAATATTTAATGTTTAAGGAAAATTTTACTCGAAGACATATAGGCCCAAATACTTCTGAGTTAAATACAATTCTGAGTACAATTAGTGTTGATTCTGTTGAACAACTTCTTGAGCAAACTATTCCAGATAAGATTAGATTAAAAAATGATCTTAATATTCCAGATGGTATTTCTGAAATGGAATTTTTAAAAGAGATAAAGAAACTATCATCTTTAAACCAGAAATTTAAAACATATATTGGACTTGGTTATCACGACACATTTACACCCTCAGTAATTCAAAGAAATATTTTAGAGAACCCAGGTTGGTATACCGCCTACACTCCCTATCAACCAGAGATTGCTCAAGGGAGGCTAGAGGCTCTGTTAAACTTTCAAACAATGATTTGTGATATAACCAAAATGGAGATAGCTAATGCATCACTTTTAGATGAAGGAACTGCAGCTGCTGAAGCAATGATTATGATGTTTAATAATAGATCAAGAGAACAAAAATTAACAAATCAAAATAAATTTTATGTTGACTCAAATATTTTTCCACAAACCTTAGCTGTTCTTTCAACAAGAGCTAACCCACTCGATATTGAATTAGTAATAGGTAATATAAATGAAATTAATGAAAATGAGTTTTTTGGATGTATTATTCAATATCCTGGAAAGGATGGTAAACTTGAGAAGATTGATAATTTTCTAGAATCTATAAATAATGATAATCTTAAAGTAATTATTGCTGTTGATTTAATGTCAATAGTTTTAATTGAACCTCCTGAAACTGATAAAATTGATGTTATTGTTGGAACAACTCAAAGATTTGGAATACCTCTTGGTTATGGGGGTCCTCATGCTGCTTTTTTTGCAACCAAAGAAAAGTATAAAAGAAACATTCCAGGAAGAATTATTGGAGTAACCAAGGATATAGATGGGGATTATTCTCTTAGAATGGCTCTTCAAACTAGAGAGCAACATATTAAAAGAGACAGAGCAACATCAAATATTTGTACTGCACAAGTTTTACTTGCAGTGATGGCTGGAATGTATGCAGTTTATCACGGGCCAAAAGGCTTAAAAGAAATTTCAAAATCTATTCATCTTAAAGCTGTTTATCTAAAAAGAAATTTAGAATCAATTGGACTTAAAATTAAATATTCTAAATTATATGATACAGTAACAGTCTTATGCGATTCAAAAAAAATAAAAGAATTGGCTTGCATAAAAAAAATTAATTTTTGCTATCTCTCAGATGGAGAAATATCAATCTCTGTAAATGAAAAAACAAATTTAAAAGATCTTAAAGAGATTATTTCAGTTTTTGAAGACTTTACAAGAAAGGTGTCAACTATCAACGAATTTCCAACAGATGTTGAAGTTACAAATGAGAGAAAATCTAGCATTTTATCTCATCCTGTCTTCAGTTTATACCACTCTGAAACTTCATTAATGAGATATATAAAATCTCTGGAAAATAAGGATATGTCTCTAACTCAGTCAATGATTTCACTTGGATCTTGTACTATGAAGTTAAATTCAGCTTCAGAAATGATACCATTAAGTTGGAGTGAGTGGAACAGCATACATCCATTTGTTCCTGTTGATCAAGCTAAAGGGTATCATGAAGTACTTAGTAGATTAGAAGGCTATCTCTCCGAGATTACTGGTTTTGCTGCAACTTCACTACAACCTAATTCTGGTGCTCAAGGAGAGTATAGTGGATTAATGGTCATTAAATCTTATCTAGAAAAAAAGGGTGATAATCACCGAGACATATGCCTGATCCCCTCTTCTGCACATGGAACTAATCCTGCATCAGCAATTATGGCGGGATTAAAAGTTGTAGTTATTAATACTGATGAGAAAGGAAATATTGATTTTAATGACTTAAAAGCTAAAGTAAATTACCATAAAGATAACCTTGCTGCATTGATGATTACATACCCATCTACTCATGGAGTGTTTGAATCTGAGATTCAATCAATTAATAACCTGATTCATCAAAATGGTGGCCAAGTATACATGGATGGAGCAAATATGAACGCACAGGTTGGATTGACTAGTCCAAAAATAATTGGCGCAGATGTTTGTCACTTAAACTTGCATAAAACTTTTTCAATTCCACATGGTGGTGGTGGACCAGGTGTTGGACCAATTTGTGTAGCAGAACATCTTAAAGAATTCCTTCCATCCAATCCGTTAATCAAAACAGGCGGAGATAATTCACTTGATGCAATTTCGTCATCACCCTGGGGATCAGCCCTTGTTTGCCTAATATCATATGGCTATATAAGAATGTTAGGGAAAGATGGTATTAGAAAATCTACTGAAATTGCAATTGTAAATGCAAACTATTTAAAAACTAAACTCGAAAAAAATTATAAAATACTCTACAGTGGAGAAAATGGTAGATCAGCACATGAATTTATTATAGATTGTAGAGAGTTCAAAAAATATAATATTGAAGTTGTAGATATTGCTAAAAGACTTATTGATTATGGATTTCATGCACCAACAGTTTCGTTTCCAGTCCCAGGCACAATGATGATTGAGCCAACCGAAAGTGAAAATTTAAATGAATTAGATAAATTCTGTGAAGCTCTTAATTCAATTTACACTGAGATTACTTCCGATGATGACTCTAAAAGAGAAATGCTCAGGAATTCTCCCCATACATTAAAGATGTTGACATCCACTGACTGGCCATACAGTTATAGTAGAGAGGATGCCTCATTCCCTAAAAGCTATTTAAAAACAAATAAATTTTGGCCATCAGTTAGAAGAGTAGATGAAGCTTATGGTGATAGGAATTTAATTTGTAGCTGCCCTCCTATAGAGACTTATCAATAATTTAAGTAATTTTATAAAATGAACTACAGAATAACTGGTACAGGAAGCTGCACACCAGATATCACAAAGAAAAATTCAGATTTTCTTCAGAATAAATTCTTAGATAGAGATGGTAGTGATATTCAAAGTTCAAATCCAGAAATAATCGAAAAGTTTAAGTCTATAACTGGTATAACTGAGCGAAGATACGCTTCTGATAAATTAAATTGTTCTGACTTAGCAACAGATGCTGCACGAAATGCAATTATTGACTCAAAAATTGATCAGGAAACATTAGACTTCATTATTGTCGCTCATAATGCAGGGGACATTTCATGTAACAGTGGACAAGTAGATACACTTCCTTCAATTGCTTCAAAAGTTAAAGCAAAACTTAAAATTAAAAATCCAAATTGTGTAGCCTATGACATTATCTGTGGTTGTCCAGGCTGGGTAGAGGGAATGATTCAAGCTAAATCTTTTATCAACTCTGGAATGGCAAGTAAATGTTTAATAATTGGTTGTGATACACTTTCAAGAATTCTAGACGAAAACGATAGAGACTCAATGATATATGCAGATGGATCTGGTGCTACTATATTAGAAAAGGACACTTCTTATAACGGGGGTATACTATCTCATAAATCTGCAACTTTTACCTATGAGGGTGAAAATGATTTTATTTTCTATGGCTCATCTTATGATAAAGACTTAAGAGGAAGTGAAGATCAAAAGTTTATCAAAATGCAGGGTAGAAAAGTATATGAATTTGCACTTACAAATGTGCCAATAGCTATGAAATCATGTTTTGATGAGTCTAAATGTAATATTGATGACCTTAAAAAAATATTTATTCATCAAGCTAATAAAAAAATGGATGAAGCAATTATTAAGAGATTTTACAGACTCTATAAAACAACTCCACCGGAGAATGTTCTTCCAATGAACATAGAAGAATTTGGAAACAGTTCTGTCGCTACAATTCCAACTCTTTTTGATATAGTTAAAAGGAACAACTATGGAGGACATGTCTTAAATAAAGGAGATATAATAATGTTTGCAAGTGTAGGAGCAGGTATGAATATAAATGCTATAACCTATAAGATTTAATCATAATGAAACTTTTTTTTCATATAGGTAGGTATTTTTTAATGATTAAATACACCTTTACAAAATTTACTAAGTGGAATGTTTTAAAAAAATTAATTGTTCAAGAGATTGATGATCTCATTATTGGCTCAATTTGGATTGTAGCTTTCATGTCTTTTCTAGTGGGAGGCGTTGTTGCAATTCAGACTGCCCTTAATATCGAGAGTCCTTTTCTACCTGGAAATCTAATTGGGTTTGCAACAAGACAATCAGTAATTTTAGAGTTTGCTCCAACTCTAATTTCTATAATTATGGCAGGAAAGGTTGGATCTTTTATTACATCTAGCATTGGAACTATGAGAGTTACTGAACAAATAGATGCTCTGGAGGTAATGGGAGTTAATTCATTTAATTATCTAATTTTCCCTAAAATAATTTCTTTAATGTTATATCCATTTTTAATTACTTTAGCCATGTTTCTTGGAATATTAGGTGGTTACGTGGCCAGTGTTTACGCAGGATTTTCTACAAGTTTTGATTTTATTCAAGGAATTCAATTAGATTTTAAAGTGTTTCATGTAATATATGCATATATAAAGACAACATTATTTGCATTTATTTTAGCTACAATTCCATCTTATCATGGATTCTTTATGAAAGGTGGTGCACTGGAAGTAGGTAAAGCAAGTAATATATCTTTTGTTTGGACAAGTATCGTAATTATCATAATTAACTTTGTTGTAACTCAACTTTTATTAGCCTAATGATTAAAGTAGAAGAAATATCAAAATCATTTGATGGTATTGAAATCTTAAAAGAAATTTCAACTGTTTTTGATAAGGGAAAAACTAATCTAATAATTGGTCAGAGTGGCTCAGGAAAAACTGTTTTAATGAAGTGTCTCCTAGGACTCCTTGAGGTTGACAGAGGAAATATTTATTTTGATAATGAAAAATTTGATAAAGAGAATATATCAGCAGTAGCTAATTTAAGGAAAGAAGTTGGAACTGTTTTCCAAGGAAGTGCTTTATTTGATTCTATGACGGTGTTAGAGAATATTATTTTTCCAATGAAGATGTTTTCAAATACAACTGATGAAGAGATGTTGATTAGAGCTCAAGAGGTAATTAATAGAGTTGACTTAAAAGATGCTGATAATAAATATCCTTCTGAAATATCTGGTGGAATGAAAAAAAGAGTTGCAATAGCAAGAGCTATTGTTTTAAATCCAAAGTATCTTTTTTGTGACGAGCCCAATTCCGGACTTGATCCAAAGACAGCTATAATAATTGACAAGTTAATTCAAGAGATAACAATCGAGTACAATATTACAACTATCATAAATACCCATGATATGAATTCAGTTATGGAGATTGGGGATAAAATTATTTTTTTAGTTCAAGGAGAAAAAGTCTGGGAAGGAAATAATAAACAAATTCTAAAAACCAATAACAAACTAGTTAACGACTTTGTCTACTCATCTGAGTTACTAAGAAAAGTTGGAAAGTTAGGGGGTTGAGTTTGAAACAGATATTAGTTTTCCATTAAATAATTTTCCACCATTTAAAGCAAAATCCAATATATAACTTGCCATTTCACTAGGATTTGTTTGTGCAACATATTCAGGAAAAGCCGCTTTAAGCATCTTTGTTTGAACTGCACCTAGAGCAAGAACATTAAAAGAAGGGCCATTTGGAAATTCTTCTGCTAATACTTCAGTTAAAGCAATAACTGCAGCTTTGCTACTTGAGTATACAGATAGACCTGGAAATTTTTTTGAACCATTTACGCCTCCAATACTACTTATGTTAATAACATGACCTGAATTATTAATTATTGGTAATAGTAATCTTGTCATCTGAGCCAAACCAAAAACATTTACATCGTAAGTTTGCTTGAAAGATTCATATGAAGTTTTATCAAAAGTTTCGTTTTTTAGATGACCCGCATTATTGATTAAAAAATCAATTCTAATGTTTTTACTTTTCAAATCTTCAACTAATTCATTTAATTGATCATTATCTGTTATATCAACTGAATAACAATCAATCCCCTGAATATTTTCCAGAGGCTTAGAATTTCTTGATACAGATATAACTTTATATTCAAGCTTAAGAGCTTGAATACAAATTTCATAGCCTATACCAGAGCTTGTTCCGGATACGAGTATCGTCTTCATTAAATTAAAATTGATACTGGATTTTCAATGTAATCTTTCAAAGTCTTAAGAAACAAAGAACCTGTAGCACCATCAACTGTTCTATGATCACATGCTAATGTTAGTTTCATAGTATTTCCAACAACTATCTCTGAATTTTTAACTATTGGTTTTTGAATTATTGCACCAATGGAAAGTATCGCAGAATTAGGTTGATTAATTATCGATGTAAAACTTTCTATACCAAACATACCAAGATTAGATATAGTAAATGTACTTCCTTCAATTTCTGAGGGATTTAACTTTTTATTTTTTGCTCTTTCTGCAAAATCTTTTATTTCCAAATTAATCTCAGGAAGATCTTTAGAGTTTGCAAACTTAACAACAGGGACTACTAGGCCATCCTCAACAGCAACAGCAACACCAAGATGAATATGTTCATTGAATAAGATTTTGTCATCATACCATCTAGAATTAACTTTTGGGTGCTTAGCAAGAGAAAGTGCAACGGCCTTAGCTATTATATCGTTAAATGAAATTTTTATATTTTGAGTATTTATAAATTGTTGCCTAAATGATATCATATTATCCATTTCCATCTCAATGTTTAAATAATAATGAGGTGCAGAAAATTTTGAGTCAGATAATCTCTTTGCAATAGCTTTTCTCATTGTATTGTTAGGAATCTCATATGATGACTCTTTAACATGTGGCTTTGGTTGAGTAAAATGACCGTAATTAGATGGTTTATATGAATCTATATCTCTCTTAATAATTCTTCCATTATCACCAGTTCCTTTAATTAATGAAGTATCTATTCCCTTTTCAGATGCAAGTTTTTTTGCTAATGGTGAAATAAGTATTCTTTCATTTGATTCAGATTTTGTTTGAACTTGAGTTGTTGGCTTAGGCTCCTCCTTAACTTCTAATTTTGGCTCCTCCTTAACTTCTACTTTTGGCTCCTCCTTAACTTCTACTTTTGGCTCCTCCTTAACTTCTACTTTTGGCTCCTCCTTAACCTCTGGTATAGAATCGCCTTTAATTAATGAGGATATATCTTCTCCTTTTGAACCTATTACAGCAATTATACTGTCTACAGGAGCTGTAGAGCCTTCATCTATTCCTATATGAAGAAGAACTCCATCATGAAATGATTCAAATTCCATTGTAGCCTTGTCTGTCTCAATTTCTGCTAAAATCTCTCCCTCTTTAACATCGTCACCAACTTTTTTAAACCATTTTGCAAGAGTACCCTCTTCCATAGTATCGCTAAGTCTTGGCATATTTATAACCTCAGCCATATTAATCTAATTTATGTTTAATAAATGGATAATCATTTTGCTCGTAAACAACATCATACATAACAGCAGTATCTGGAAATGGAGATGACTCTGAAAATTCTTCACACTCTGCAATTATTTTTTTTACTTTTTTATCAATCTTCTCAATGTCAGATTTAGTTCCATATTTCTTTGAGAGAATAATTTTTTCAACCTGAGTAATTGGGTCAATCTTTCTATACTCTTCAACTTCTTCTTTAGTTCTATATTGCTGAGCATCAGACATGGAATGACCTCTATACCTGTAAGTTTTTACATCGAGAAGTGAAGGGCCCTTTCCAGCTCTGGCATGTTTTACACATTTATCAATTACCTCTGCAACTTTAACTGGATCCATACCATCCACTGGCATTGAAGGCATTTCGTATGGCTCACCTAATTTCCAAAGATCCTCCTGACTTGTTGTTCTTGCTACTGATGTTCCCATGGCATAACCATTATTTTCAACTATATATATAACAGGTAGTTTCCATAAAGCAGCAAGGTTAATTGACTCATGAAATGCTCCTTGTCTAATAGCGCCATCTCCTAGAAAACATAAAGTAACACTATCTCTTTTAAAATATTTATCACCAAAAGCAATTCCAGTGCCTAACGGAATCTGACCTCCAACAATTCCATGACCTCCAAAAAAATTATATTTTTTTGAAAAAATATGCATTGAGCCACCCAAACCTCCCGATGTACCAGTTGCTTTACCAAATAATTCTGCCATTACAAATTTTGGATCCTCTCCTAAACCTATTGCATGAACATGACTTCTATATGAACTAATCATTCTGTCCTTTTTAGGATCTATGGAATGTAGACATCCAGCAAGAACTGCCTCTTGGCCATTATAAAGATGTAGAAAACCTCTTATCTTTTGTTGAATATATTTAGCAGCAAGTTTATCTTCAAACTTTCTCCATAAAAGCATATTTTCATACCAATCTAAATAAGTCTTTCCAGTAATTTTTTTCATATTATATAGTTGAAGTCTGTAATCAAAAGACGCAGCAAAAATACTGATTTCTTTAGTATATTGCAATAAAATTAGGTTGGACACTCAAAAATTATATTCTCTTTTCAATTCCTGCTCAGGTGTGTCTATTGATACAAGGAAAATTAATAAAGATGAAATGTATTTTTCGTTAAAAGGAGATAATTTTGATGGTAATGCTTTTGCAATGGAAGCAATTGAAAAAGGTGCAAAGTTTTCAATTGTTGACGATGTTGAGCAAAAAGACATTCATGATAATATTGTTTATGTAGAGAACAGTCTAAGAGCCCTTCAAGATTTAAGTAATCATCATAGATCTCTATTTGATACAAAAGTTATTGGAATTACTGGTAGTAATGGTAAAACTACCACTAAGAATCTAATCTATTCAATCCTTTCTCAAAAGTATAATGTAATCAAGACAAAAGGGAATTTGAACAATCACATAGGAGTTCCACTTTCACTTCTTAATATAAAAGATGATATTGATGTTGCTATTATAGAAATGGGTGCTAACCATGTTGGAGAAATAAAAAGATTATGTGAAATTGCTATGCCAGATATAGGATTAATTACGAATTACGGGTATGCTCATCTTGAGGGTTTTGGAAGTTTTGAAGGGGTTATAAAAGGTAAAACTGAGATGTATGAATATTTAACAGAAAACTATGGTCACATAATTCTAAATAATGATGATAAATTACAGGTAGAAAATTGTAAAGGAGATCTTGCATTAACTTTTGGAAGCAGCCAAGATTCAGAGTTTACATTTGAGTACAAAAAAGATAATTCATCTTTGAAACTTAAAATTGATGGATACGAATTTAATTCAAATCTATACGGTGAATATAACTTTTCAAATTTGGCTTCAAGTATTACAATTGGAAAGTTCCTTGACTTATCAAATAAAGAAATTCAAGAAGGACTTAATAAATTTTTAAATGACTCTAATAGGTCTGAAATTTTAATTTCTGATAGTAATAAGATTTATTTAGACGCATATAACGCTAACCCTACAAGCATGTTAGCAGCTATATCAAATTTTGAAAATATAAAAAACAGAGTATTAATATTGGGAGACATGTTTGAACTTGGAGAGTACTCAGATCAAGAACATCAAAAAATAGTTGATTTTGTTACAAACAAAGATTACAACAAAGTCTATTTAGTAGGTGATAATTTTTCAAAGTGTAATACTGATGGAGAATATTTTTTTAAATTTTTAAATACCCATGAGTTAGCACAATCTGATTCATTTAAGAATTTAAAAAATATGAATATTTTGGTTAAAGGGTCAAGGGGGGTTAAGCTAGAAAAATTATTTAAATAATAGCTCCATCTATAATTTCTTTAACAACATCAGGATTTAGAAGGGTAGATGTGTCTCCAAGATTTTGGAAATCATTACTTGCAACCTTTCTTAGGATTCTTCTCATTATCTTACCTGATCTGGTTTTGGGTAAACCGCTAACAATTTGAATTTTGTCTGGTTTTGCAATTGGCCCTATAACTTTTCTTACAACATTTATTATCTGGTTCTTAATTTCATCATCATTTAATTTTGTACTTACAATAACATATGCATATATTCCCTCACCTTTAATATCATGTGGATATCCAACCACAGCTGATTCAATTACATCTTCATGCTCATTAATAGCATTTTCAACTTCAGCTGTTCCCATTCTATGACCAGATACATTAATTACGTCATCAACTCTACCAAGTATTCTTAGGTATCCATCATGATCTCTTTTTACTCCATCACCTGTAAAGTACATACCTTTATAATGTGAGAAATAAGTACTAATGCATCTTTTATGATCTCCGTATGTAGTCCTAATGATAGATGGCCAAGGAGATTTAATACATAAATTACCTTGAACATTATTTCCATTTAATTCATTACCTTCCGCGTCAACAATTACAGGTATTATACCTGGTAATGGCAGTGAGGCATGAGCTGGCTTGTTAGGAGTTATTCCCGCAAGTGCTGAAATCATTATTCCACCAGTTTCAGTCTGCCACCATGTATCTACTAAAGGACACTTTCCTTTACCAACATTATCATGGTACCAATGCCATGCTTCTTCATTTATTGGCTCTCCTACAGATCCAATAACTTTCAATGAATCTAGTGAATTATTTTCAAGTGGCTCAAGACCATGAGCTTGAAGAGCTCGAATTGCGGTTGGTGCTGTATAAAATTGGTTTACCTTATACTTATCCACTATATCCCAAAAACGACTAACATTTGGATATGTTGGAACACCTTCAAACATTACTGTAGTAGCTCCACATAGCAAAGGCCCATATACAATATAAGAATGTCCTGTAATCCATCCTACATCAGCAGTACACCAATAAATGTCGTCTTCATCGTATTGGAATACGTTTAAGAATGTATACGAAGAGTATATCATGTATCCAGCTGAAGAATGAACAACACCCTTTGGCTTACCTGTTGAACCTGATGTATATAAGATAAATAATAAGTCCTCTGAATCCATGACTTCTGAATCACACGTTTTAGGCTGATCCTCAATACATTCATGCCACCAAGAGTCTCTGCCGTCCTCCATATTAATATTTTGTTTTGTCCTTTCTAACACAATAACACTTTCTATTGACGAACATTTTTCAAGAGCTTCATCAACTACATCTTTAACAGGAATTGTTTTATTACCTCTAAAGTTTCCATCAGATGTTAATACCATTTTTGCTTCACAGTCATTTATTCGATCAGCTAAAGATGCAGCAGAAAAACCTGCAAAAACAACTGAGTGAACTGCTCCCACTCTTGCACAAGCAAGCATGGCAATAGCTGCCTCTGGTACCATTGGCATATAGATAATTACTCTGTCTCCTTTTTTAATTCCTTTACTTCTAAGAGCATTAGAAAAAGTACATGTTTGCTTGTAAAGTTCTTTGTATGATAAATATGTCGGTGACTCTTTAGGATCATTTGGCTCCCAAATAATTGCAGTCTTATCCCCTCTTTGAGAAAGGTTTCTCTCAAAAATATTTTCAGTAATATTTAATTGAGCATTTTTAAACCACTGAAAATCTGCATTTTCAAAATCCGACTCAAGGACATTGTCCCACTTTTTTTTCCATAAAAATGAATCAGCAATTTGAGACCAAAATTTTGCAGGATCTTTTTCGCTTAATTCGTATTTTTTGAAATATTCAGATAAGGTTTTTATTCTTTGCATTTCTATTTAGGATATCTTATGCTTTCAACTAATTCCTTGATATTTTCAGGTGTTGGTTTTGTTAATCTTGATACTATTAAAGATACAATAAAGTTAATTATCATACCAATAGTACCAATTCCCTCAGGTGATATTCCGAACAAATAATTTTGAGGTAACCCAGGACCGCCAAGTTGTGGTTTGAAATAAAATATATATATAGTTGTAAAGACTACCCCTACTAACATTCCAGATAATGCTCCTTCCTTATTCATTCTTTTGTCAAAAATACCAAGAATTATAGCAGGGAAAAAAGAAGATGCAGCAAGACCAAAAGCCAATGCAACAACTTCAGCGACAAATCCAGGAGGATTTAATCCAGCAAGCCCAGCAGCAACAACTGCTACTGCAATAGATATTCTAGCTGCCCATAATTCTCCTTTCTCAGAAATATTAGGATTTATATTCTTTTTTAGAAGATCATGAGAAATTGAAGTTGAAATAACAAGAAGCAAACCTGCTGCAGTTGACAGTGCAGCAGCAAGTCCACCTGCTACAATAAGTCCAATTACCCATGCTGGTAAATTTGCAATCTCAGGGTTTGCTAACACCATTATATCTCTGTCAATTGTTAACTCATTAATTTCCTCATCAGCTACATACTGGATTATACCATCTGAATTTTTATCATCAAATTGAAGTAAGCCTGTATTCTCCCAGTTTTTGAACCATTTTGGTACTTCTGAATATTTTGCATTTGATACAGTATTGATTAAATTAACTTTTGCAAATGCTGCAACTGCCGGAGCAGTAGTATATAAAAATGATATAAACAATAATGCCCATCCTGCTGAAATTCTTGCGTCTCTTACTTTAGGTACAGTAAAGAATCTTACAATTACATGAGGTAATCCAGCAGTTCCAAACATTAATGCAGCAGTAATAAAAAATACATTGATTAATGTATTCTGATTAATATCAGTATACTTATCAAAACCTAAATCAACAGATAGTTGATTTAGTTTCTCTAAAAGATAAACTCCATCCATAGTTTTACTTCCAAATCCAATTTGAGGTATCGGATTCCCTGTTGCTTGAAGTGATATAAATATTGCAGGCACTGTAAAAGCAAAAATTAGAACACAATATTGGGCTACTTGAGTATAAGTTATACCTTTCATACCTCCTAGGACGGCATAGAAAAAAACAATCCCAATACCAATTATTACTCCAAGATCATACGGTATTTCAAGAAATCTAGAAAATGCAACTCCAACTCCCTTCATCTGACCTACAACATAAGTAAATGATACAAAAATTGCACATATTAATGCTATTGTTCTAGCATTTTTTGAATAATATCTTTCTCCTATAAAATCTGGTACTGTAAATTTCCCAAATTTTCTTAAATAAGGTGCTAGGCAAAGTGCCAACAGAACATAGCCTCCAGTCCATCCCATCAAATATTGTGATCCACCATAACCTAAAAATGAAATTATACCTGCCATCGAGATGAAAGAAGCAGCCGACATCCAATCAGCTGCAGTTGCCATTCCATTTAATACAGGATGGATTCCACCGCTAGCTACATAAAATTCCTTTGTACTTTGTGCTCTTGACCAAATAGCTATTCCTATGTAAAGTGAAAAAGTTACCCCAACTAACAAGTATGTCCAAAATTGAGCATCCATGACTATTCCTTGAGATTATGTTTTTTATCTAGCTTGTTCATTAAATAAACATATATAAAAATTAGAATAACAAATATGTAAATTGATCCTTGTTGTGCGAACCAGAAGCCTAATGGGAAGCCGCCTAAGTAAAATTTATTTAACTCTTCAGCAAGTAGAATACCAAAACCAAAAGAGCAAATAAACCATATTGTTAAGAGTATTCTAAGGTAGAATAAGTTTTTTTGCCAATATTTTTCTTTCATTTTCTCTATTTGTTTGAAGTTAAATAACTATTACACGACATTATAAATATTATGATTTATTTTCCGGAAACTTTCCATGCTTCCTCAAATCTTCTTTTGTAATTATTTTAAATGATTTAGATTTTGGACCTAACCTAAAAATTTCAAATGAATCTTTTGGCATAGAAACAAGTTTTCTAAGTTTAGTATCAATGATTCCAAAAGCTAAATCAAGATGAGCCAAATGATTTCCTTCAATGTCATAAAAATTTTGGAAAAGAGTGAAAAATCGACCATCATCACTGTAACCATCTATCTCTACATTTACTGAAAACTCAGTACCCATCATTATCTCTTTAAAATAGTGCATGTGTTCGTAAAACAATACAGGACCAATGTTTAAGTCATTAAATTTATCTCTATCAAGTTTAAGTTCAGAGAAGAAGGAAACACGTGTATCAGCTGCATATTTTATATAAGCATGATTAGCAACATGCCAATTGGGATCAAGGTCAGTCCATGAGGCAAAATATTTTCGTTGAAACTTTTTCAATTTTTTTTTATTGAATTATTCAATTTATGAAATTTAAAAAAAACTTTCTCTGTATCCCCAAAAAATATCAAAATAGAAAAATAGAAAACTAAGACTTATTAAAAATTTAATTATACTTCCAGCAATTACTCCAATAAATGATCCAAATGCAGGTTTAAGTGATCTGTTGAAAGATTTATTATTTGTCATTTCTCCAAGTAAAGCACCTAAAAATGGCCCTATAATAATCCCAATAGGCCCAAGGATAATTAGTGATAAAATAAGTCCAACTGTTGTACCTATCTGTCCAGATCTTGTACCCCCAAGCTTTTTTACACCCAGTATTGGTATTAAGTAATCTAAAATACCTACGGATACTGCAACAGTCAGAGTTATTAAAACAAAGTTTAGGTTAAACTCAACTACTGAAGTTAAATTTAAAAGTAAAATACCTAGCCAAGCAGTTACTGGGCCAGGTATTATTGGTAAAAAGCTTCCAACTATTCCAATTAGACAGAATAGGAAACCTATTATTAATAAGAATAAATCCAATTTATTATTCTGAAGGCTGAGTAGCTCTGCTGTAGATAATTATAATACTCACTAGCCCATCTGTAAATTGAATATCTAACATTGTTCCTGCTGAACTTTCAACGCCATCCACTGTTGTTACAGTTTGATGTCCAGCTATCATCCATGTTTCACCATTATCTACTCCAACATAGGGCATACCCCAAAAAGGATTAAAAGATGGATTAGTTTCTTCAAACCATGATTGAAGTCCCTCTAAATGAGTAGCTTTATCCTCAACAACATTTCCATCTGAATAATATATAACAATATCATCTGATAAAAGTGCTCCTACTGCCTCAACATCTTGATTATTATGAGCATCGATAAACTGATTATATAATTCAGTTGTTTCTGATGGTCCAGCTACAAATGTTTCATTTTCATCTCCGGCCCAAAAACCAAAACCTTGAGTCTCTTCAACTGGTGTATCACATGAGACAATCATGATTGCAATAAGTAAAATATACTTTTTCATATTAATTTGTTTTAAGTTAATTAATAAATATAGAAAAAGTTAACCAGAGTTTCTACTTACATTGATATTTCCATATACAGAAGTTTAGTAATCATTTTTTCAAATATTGGTTTTTAAAATTATCTGTTTTTTTTACTTTTAGTAAATAATATGTTTTTTTATGGCTAGAACTCCATCAAATATGATTTCGCTCGGATCTGAAGCTCCTGATTTCAATCTTAGAGACGTTAACTCGGAAACTGATATTTGTCTAAAAGAATATAAAGGGAAAATTGGTACAGTTATCATGTTTATTTGTAATCATTGTCCTTATGTAAAACACGTTAATCAAACAATAACAAAAATTTCCAAAAAGTATCATGGAGATGATATTAAGTTTATTGCAATCTCAAGTAATGATGCTGAAAATTATCCTGATGATAGTCCTGAAAAAATGAAAATAAATTCAATAGAGAATGACTTTATTTTTCCCTATTTGTATGACGAATCTCAAGATGTTGCCAAAGCATATGATGCTGCATGTACACCAGATTTCTATGTCTATGATTCAAATTTAAAGTTAGTTTATAGAGGTCAACTAGACGATTCAAGACCAGGTAATGATACTTTATCTGATGGGGCTGACATAGAAAATGCAATTGAATGCCTTGTATCAGGAAAGGATAATACAAAACTTCAGAAACCTAGTATAGGATGCAATATAAAGTGGAAGTAAAATGACAAAAAATGATTTAATTGATTGTCATGATAGGATTAAACCATTTATTCATAATACGCCTGTTCTTACCTCAAAACTGATAAATGATTTAACTGGTGCTGATATTTACTTTAAGTGCGAAAATTTTCAAAAAATGGGTGCATTTAAAATGAGAGGAGCAGCAAATGCAATTCTAAAACTTTCCGACGAACAGAAAAATAATGGTGTTGTTACACACTCATCTGGAAACCATGCACAGGCTATATCACTCGCAGCAAAAAAAATTGGAATTAAATCTTATATAGTAATGCCATCTAATGCTCCTGAAATAAAAAAAATAGCAGTTAAGAGTTATGGAGGACAATTAATAGAATGTGAACCAAATCTAGCTGCAAGGGAAACTGCCGCTAAAAAAATTGTGGATTCAAAAGGTGCTACTTTTATCCATCCTTCTAATAATGAAGATGTGATAATTGGACAAGGTACATCATGTAAAGAGATGATTGAAGAATATGGTTCTTTTGATCATATACTTGTGCCAATTGGAGGTGGAGGATTAATTGCAGGGACAGCCTTAGCAGTAAAATATTTTGGAGATGAATGCTCGGTTATTGGAACAGAGCCTCTTGAAGTCGATGATGCTTATAGATCTTTAATTAGTGGTAAAATTGAATCAAACACTACTACTAATACTATTGCAGATGGATTAAAAACTCAACTTGGAGATAAAAATTTTCCTATAATACTGGAGGAAGTAAAGTCAATTATACGAATTACAGAAGATGAAATCATTGAATCAATGAAATTAATTTGGCAACACCTAAAGATAATATGTGAACCTTCTTGCTCTCCTCCCCTTGCTGGAATTATAAAAAACAGAGAACAGTTCCTAGGAAAAAAAATCGGTATTATAATTACAGGAGGCAATGTAGATCTCAAAAACCTACCATTTTAATATTCACTAAATCTTTTTATTACCAATAATAGAAATTGAGTGAAGAATTACACTCCCCAGACCAAGATAAATAAATGGTGAACTTGGAATCCAAATATATGCAAAGATTAAAGCTAAATAAACTGTAAGACCAGTACATATTAGTAAAGATTTTCTTATATCTGAATCTTTAATAAACTTTTCTCTAAGAAATGAAACTATAAATAAACCTATTATTGAAACCCATAGACCAAAGAAGCGATAAATCTGTTTTAAATATCCTGGTAATGTCTCATTAATTTCACTAGAAAATAATTTTTCAAATGTCATATTTAACCTTTCTTCGTTTGCAACCCTGTCAAGCATCCATGGCTCATCAACAAAAATCCACCTTAAGCCCATTATTATAAATATGAAGCCAATAAATAGTAAGGGTATTTTAAATATTCTTTTATTCATAAAATGAAATTAATCATTACAGCACTCCTCTTGACATTGACAATATTTCAAATTATATACATGTACGAAGGCTAGAGAAAATGCAGATACATATGAAAATAATTCCGGTATTTTAGTTAATTCAATCATCTCATTTAAGATTACTGATACAAAAAATAGCCAGCAAAGCCATAAAATTGGTTTCATAATATTCTTAGATGTATTTTTTGCTGAATAATAAACTGCTATGAATGATAAAGCAATGAATATATAATTAATAGATTCCCACCATAGTGGTTGAATATTGGAAGATAGAAGACCAGATTGAGCCACAAATAAAATTGGTGTTGCAAAACAATGAATAGAACAAACTAAGCTTGTAAAAACTCCAATTGTATCTGAATTATTATGTAATACCTTCATATTTTATTATTAAGTGGGTAATACTGGATTCGAACCAGTGACCCCTACCCTGTCAAGGTAGTGCTCTAAACCAACTGAGCTAATCACCCATCATATACAAATTTAAAAGAATTCTTTATACTTTTAGAAAATGAAACATTTATCTAAAGAGGACTTTGATGATTTACAAAAATTTTATAGAATTAATTTAATTAATTCTTGTACAGGCTATAAATCCGCTAATTTAATTGGGTCAATTTCAAAAGATGGAGTTGAAAACGTTGCAGTATTTAGTTCTATTACTCACTTAGGTAGTAATCCTGCAATGTTAGGCTATGTACTTAGACCTACAACTGTACCAAGAAATACCTATAAGAATATTAAAGAGACAGGTTTTTTTACTGTAAATCATATTATTAGTGATATAATAAGTGATGCTCATCATACTAGTGCTAAATATCCTGAAGAAATTTCTGAGTTTGATGTTACTGAACTTGAACAGGAATATAAAGATGGATGCGAAGCACCATTTGTTAAAGGATCGCCAGTTCAGTTAGTTTGTAAATATCTAAACGAATATAATATTGTAGAAAATGGTACTATTTTAGTTGTAGCAAGTATTGAACAATTATATTTTGATGAAAATTTAGTCAGTGAAACTGGATTTTTAAGGCTTGATAAAGCTAATGTAGTAACGATTAATGGTTGTGATGGATATGCACTACCAACTCTTCTAAATAGATTTGATTACCAAAGACCAAAAAAATAAATGGATTTTATATCTGATAAATTAGCTGATTATTTAAATAAAAATTCTGAAAAAGAACCAGAAATTTTGTTTAGGCTAAGTAAAGAGACTCATCAAAAGATTTTACAACCTAGAATGTTAAGTGGGCATATTCAAGGAAGATTTTTAAGTTTTATATCTAAAATCAAATCTCCTGACAAAATTTTAGAGATTGGAACATATACTGGATACAGTACTATTTGTTTAGCAGAAGGGTTATCAAAAAATGGAAAAATTGATACAATTGATAAAAATGAGGAATTGATTAAAATACAGAATAAGTATTTTGAGGAGAGTGGATATAGAAATAATATTATTCAGCATACTGGAAATGCTCTTGATGTATTGAAAAACTTAAATGAGAAATATGATATTATTTTTATTGATGCTGATAAAGAAAACTATATTAACTATTTCAATCAAGTTTCAAATAAACTTAGCAAAAATGGTATTATAATTTCAGATAACGTTCTTTGGTCTGGAAAAGTCTTAGATTCCAAACAAAAGGATGAGGAAACTTCTACTCTTGTTGAGTTTAATAAAATAATTAATCAAGATAAAAGGTTTAACAGTATTATTTTACCAATTAGAGATGGAATTTCAATTTCAAGATTAATTTAGATCTCTTTTAATTGATTCTTTTAGATCATCAAAATCTTTTTTTATATCACTTACGCTATCATTTAAATCCTTTGTAATTGTTTTAGTTGGATTCTTGACTTCGGTATTTTTTGAAATCTCAGTTTTTATCTCGTTAGTTGCTTGCCTAATCTGAGTCATACCTTTTGCAAGACCTTTTGCAATTGACGGAATTTTGTCGGCACCGAAAACAAGTAAGACAATGAAAAAAACAAAAACAAGTTCTGCTCCACTAATAAAAAGAATCATAACATAAAACTAATCAATTATTAAAGCCCTCAAAATTTTTTTTAAAAAATTCTATCACTAATGAATAGTTACCATTTTTAAAATTTTCTTCAACTGGATAATTTAAATATGTAGATGTTACAAAGTTATGAATACTGTCTATATCTAAACTAAATTCATCAGTAAAAAAATCTTTACCATAAAAATTTATAATTTGATCAATCAAATCATAGTCATTACTATACTCTCTAACTTTTTTTAAATTTTTATAATATCCTGAAAACCATTTGTACATCCTATCTATATTTATACCTCCTGCAAGGGGAGCAAGAAGCAATTCTGATACTAACTGAGCGTTAGTAGGTATCTTTTCCATTCTAATTCCTTTAAATCCTGGTATACCAAAATCATCAAAATTTAATTTATCAATAACATTTGAGTTGATTAAATCAGTTGATAAATTACCTGAAAGTCCACTTGAATTAACAATTACCTCATCAAGCTCATTCACAAACTCCTCTAAAAAAACCTTAATTGAAATAGAATTTAGAAGATCATCATTCATAATAATTTTCTTTCTTTTAAACTGGATAGCTGAAAAAATAATTTCATCATTTAGATCAGCATATATTTTAAAATTACCCTCAGAGTCAGTAATAGTATTATAATTTGATGTAATATTTAATACGTGAACACCTTCGATAGAATATGAATCATCATTATAAACCGTACCTTCAATTAATTTCAGATTATTATTTTGTGAAAGACAAATTATTGGAATAAATAGTAAAATAAATGAAGTATTCCTCATTCTACTTTGAGTGCTTTATATATCTCTACTTCTTTTAATAAATAATCTATTACTAAAAATTGATTTTTTTCTAAAATAAGGGTTTTCAGCTTTTGATCTGAGTCAAGTTTATAGAGGAAGTCAGTAGTTTCAAAAGGTTCAAGGTTAAGAATATCTGAGAAAAAGTTATCATCTAAAATATATGGAAGAACCTCACTAGGTGAAATATTAAGTTTTTCCTCTTCAGATTTAGAATCAACTAAAGTGGATAATAGTTTAAATATATTTACAAAGTTTAATCCATTAACTACCTGCCTATCATCTGTAAGAACATTCTGAATTCTTGTTGACTTATCAGCTAGATAATCAAAACCTTTAAATTGTTCTTCCTTAAGATCTAAGAACTTTTCAGTATCATCAGGTGTAATAACAACTTCATCTAGCTCTCTAACTCTTTGATTAATTTGAACAGTTAATCTTTTATTTTTCATTATCTCGTCATTTACTCTAACAGTTCTAATTATGTATTGAACAGAGGAGAAAATAATTTCATCATTAACTCTTGCTAAAATTTCAAATTCACCATTTTCATTGGTAATAGTTGAATTTTGCGAGGTATTATTTACAACGTTTGCTGCAGGAACATTGATATTTCTATATATAACTTTACCTTTAATCAACTCTCTTTCTTGGGAAAAACCAAATTGAAAAATAAAGATTAAGAAAAGAACTTTTTTGAACATATCTCTATCTAATTTACAAATAAATCATTCATAAAATATAGAGGTCAAAATTAATCTTCCTGCAGATTACCTAACAAAGACTGGGTTTAGTAAATCCTTTGATTCTTCGGAGCTAAATGAATAACCTGAGTAGTTAAATCCTAAAATATCATTTTCAGATTTAATTTCATTTTCAATTAAATATCTTGTCATTAAGCCTCTAGCTTTTTTTGCATAAAAAGAAATTATTTTAAGCTTACCATTTTTAAAGTCCTTAAACTGAGGAGAAATAATTTTATTACTTAACAGCTTTGAATTTATAACTGAAAAGTATTCATTACTTGCAAGATTTATAATTAACTCGTTATCTGAGACTTCTTCAGTAATTGAATTAGTAACAGATTTACTCCAAAAATCATAAAGATTTTTTGAACCATTTACTGAAAGCTTTGTTCCCATTTCAAGTCTGTAGGGTTTAATAATATCAAAGGGCTTGAGTATACCGTAAAGACCAGATAATATTCTAATACTTTCTTGAATTTTTTCATGCTTATCAGTAGATATTGATGATATATCAATACCATCATATACATCACCGTTAAATGCATATATTGCTTGTTTTTGATACGAATTTTTATTCTGGAATTCCTGATTTCTTTTCCAATTTAGATCACTTAACTTAGGGGATATACTCATTAATTCACCAAGATCAGGAGAAGATATATCCTTGATAATATCATTAATTTCTATGGCTTTTTCGCCAAAAATTGGTTTGGAGCTTTGACTTGTCTCCACATTATTTTCAAAATCTAAAGATTTTGCGGGGGAAATAAGTATTTTCATCTTTTTATTTCAAATTTATAAATTTTTATGTTTTGTGTAACTTCTCCATTTATTAATAACAGAGCTCATATCATTTGGAATTTCTGAATCAAATAAAATGTTTTGTTTAGTTTTTGGATGAGTAAATCCAAGTGTTTTAGCATGTAAAGCTTGTCTTGGCAGAATATCAAAACAATTTTCAACAAATTGTTTGTATTTCGAGTAAACAGTACCCTTTAATATTTTGTCTCCACCATATCTTTCGTCATTAAAAAGCGTGTGTCCTATATATTTCATATGAACTCTAATCTGGTGAGTCCTGCCTGTTTTTAATTTGCAGCTAACAATTGTTACATAACCAAACCTTTCAATGACTTTATAATTTGTAATTGCCTCTTTTCCTCCTTCTAAATCGTCGTAAACTATCATTTGAAGTCTATTTTTTGGATTTCTTCCAATTGGAGCGTTTATTTCTCCCTCGTCATTTTTTACATCACCCCACACAATTGCTATGTATTCTCTTTCAACTGTTTTCTTAAAAAATTGTTTAGCAAGAAATGTCATAGATTCTTCAGTTTTAGCAATTACTAAAAGACCAGACGTGTCCTTGTCAATTCTATGGACAAGACCAGGTCTATTAGATGAATTTTTTGGTAGATTATCAAAATGGTAAAGAAGAGCGTTTATTAGTGTTCCTGAATAATTACCGTGACCTGGATGAACTACCATTCCACTTTTTTTATTTATCACAATTATTGATTCATCCTCATATTTTATTTCTAACTCAATATTTTCTGGAGTTAGAAGATTTTCATATGGTGGATGAGAGAATAATATTCTTATTTTATCGCCTTTTTTTACTTTATAACTTGATTTTACTATAATTTCATTAACTCTAATGGATCCTTCCTTTGCAGCTTTTTGAATCTTATTTCTTGTTGCATTTTCAATTCTATTCATTAAAAATTTATCTATTCTAAGTGGTTCTTGACCATTATCAATATCGAAAGCAAAATGCTCGTGAAGTTCTTGATCAAAAATTTCGTTAAAATTATCTTTTTCCATTACCCAAAATTAGACCTAAGTTTGAGTTCATTGGAACTTTTTGTCCAGGAAGAATTCTTTCACCTTCATATAGAATTCCTAAAACCATATCTCTCCCAATATTATTGAAATATCTATACTCTGTAACCTTAAAACCAAGTGCTGTTAGAATTGTCTCAGCATTTCTTTTTGTTATTTGCACAACATCTGGTATTGAAACTTTTTGAAAATTTTTTGGGTTAACATTTAAATAAATTTTTCTATTTTTTTTTACAAGCTCATTTTCTATAGGAATTTGAGAGATTACTGAATATTTTGGAATATCTAAAATAAACTTTGATGAATCAAGTACTTCATATCTGAGTTTATTCCTTTCAAGAGTAATAATTGCTTCATCAAGATTTAGTCCTAATAAACTTGGAACTTCAATGTACCTATTATGTTTAGTGTAAATCATCAGCGAATTATATGCAATGAAAAATATAATAAAGACAACAGATAACATTAGAAATATCTGCTTTATTAATGAATTACTTTTAAAATGATTCCAAATTTTCATTTCTTTAATTTATGTAAATATACTAAGACATAATTGTCTTTTATTATATTGAGTTACATTTGAAAAAATTATGAAAAATATTGCAGTTGTTTTTGGAGGCTATTCATCTGAATTTGAAGTATCTCTAAAAAGTGGGAAATTCATTTATGATAATCTAAAAGATAACATTGATTGGAATATATATGAAGTATGTATATCAAAGGAAAAAAAAATTGTTAGATATAATAATGAAATATATGACTTGGATTATGAAAGTTTTTCATTTAAAATCAATGATAAATTTATAAAGCCTGATGCTGTTTTTAATATTATACACGGTGAGCCTGGAGAGAATGGAGATTTAGCTCAGATTCTTGAGAAGAATAAAATTCCACAAACCGCATGTGATACAAGAGTGTCAAAGCTAACTTTTAATAAAAATAAATATATTGAATTTGTAAATAATCTTGGAGTTCCATCCTCAAAACAAATATTAATCAAAAAAGATCAAAATATTTCTAATAACGAAAAAATTAAAAGAATTACTTTTCCTTGTATAATTAAACCAAATAATGGTGGAAGTAGTATTGGCCTCTCGAAAGTTTATAAAGAGGTGGATCTGAATGATAAAATACAAATTGCTTTCAAAGAAGATAAAGAAGTTTTAATAGAAAATTTTCTTGATGGTCAGGAAGTATCAGTAGGTGTAATTCAAAACAAAAATGAGAGAATTATTCTGCCAATAACTGAGATTATTAGCGATAACGAACTTTTTGATTACAATGCTAAATATTTGGGTGAATCACAAGAGATTACACCAGGCAATATCTCAGATAAATCAAAAAAGTTGATTTTTAAATATTTGAATATGATTTATGATAATATAAATTTAAATGGAATAACAAGATCCGAGTTTATTATTATAGATGAAGTTCCTCATATTTTAGAGACAAATACAATACCTGGATTTACTGCTCAAAGTATCATTCCTCAACAAATTAAAGCTTATAATCTTAAGGTTAAAGATGTAATTAATAATCTTGTAAAATCTATTCTTTAAATAATAATTAAATTTAGAAAATGAAAAGAGCAGTTTTTCCTGGATCCTTTGACCCCATAACAATTGGGCACATAGATATTATTAATAAAGGACTACAAATTTTTGATGAGATAATTATTGGAATTGGTGAAAATAATGATAAAAAATATATGTTTTCTTTAGAAAAAAGATTTGAAGTTATTAAAAGTTTTTTTGCTAAACAGAATAATGTGATAGTTAAGACATACAAAGGTTTAACAGTTGATTTCTGTAAAAAAAATAATTCCAATTTTATAATCCGAGGTTTGAGAAATCCTTCGGATTTTGAATATGAAAAAACAATTGCTCAAACAAATACTGATATTTCAAATATTGAGACAGTATTTTTTTTGGCAACTAAAGAGAACCTAAATATAAGTAGTAGTGTAGTTAGGGAATTAATTAAGAACAAGGGTAATTATCAACTATTTATCCCTGAAGGAATTAATATCTAAAACCTCCAGAACAATTATTCTTATATTTTCAAATGCATTATTCAAAAGATTACTTATTTCATTCTCAGAAATCCATTCTGCTTTAACTATTCCCTCCTCAATTTGAGGGTTAAGTTGACCTTTATATGATGTAGACATTTTAAACCAGTATGTTTTTTTTAATCTGTAATTTTTGCCCTTTTTAAATATATGATATGTTTCAGGTAACTGATTATTTACAATAATATCTGCTACACCTGTTTCTTCAGTTACCTCCCTTTTTGCTGCTTCAATAGTTAACTCTTTTTTTTCAATCCCTCCTTTCGGAAGGTCCCATTTATTATTTCTGAAAATAAATAAGAATTTTCCATCATCTCTCTGGACTAAACCTCCAGCTGCCTCAATTATAGGGAACTTTTTTAAAAAAGTTTTCCAAAGCTTATCTATATTTTTATGATATAGGTAAACCTTATCATTGTTCTTTGATTTTAGTGCTTTTATTATCAAAGCTGCATTTGTATATTTTACAAAAACTAGTGGTGATTTATCAGTAGCCTCATGAAGCTTGTTTGTTAATATTAGAGGTTTTTGGTTGAAAAAAACTTTATACATTTGTAAAAATGATTCTAGATAAAAAAGTTGCTGAGCAAACAATTAATTATCTCACACAAATTAACGCAATTAAATTAAATACCAAAAAACCTTTTACTTGGACAAGTGGTATAAGATCTCCTATTTATTGTGATAACAGGTTATTATTATCATATCCGGAAATAAGAAAATTTATTGCAGATAGAATGTCTGAAATTATAGCCAACAAATACGGACAGAAAATTTCAATTACCGGAGTAGCCACAGGTGCCATCGCAATTGGTGCAATGATTGCTGAAAGGTTAAATTCTCCATACTCATACGTAAGGCCTGAACCAAAGGGACATGGATTAAAAAATCAAATTGAAGGTTACATTGAGGAAGGATCTAAGTTAGTTGTGATTGAAGACTTAATTAGCACAGGTAAAAGCAGTTTAAAAGCTATAAAAGCTCTGAGGAATAAAAATTTAAATGTAGTTGGTATGCTTTCTGTTTTTTCTTACAACTTTGATTTTGCAAATGAGAGATTTCAAAAAGAAAATATTTCAATTAATTCACTGGCTGATTATAACACTTTAGTTGAAATGATTATTGCTGAAGGCTCTATTACATATGCTGAGTCTAACAGACTAATGGAATGGAGAAAGGATCCACAAAGCTGGAGTTAAAAAATGATTTTAATTTCAGAAGATTTGAACTCCTTAGGTTCATTAGTTTCCAAGCAGGCTACTAAATTTCCATTATTTAAAACTTTATCTACTTTACCGTCAAATACCTTTTCATTATAAAGGAATTTACAATTATTTTTTCCATATAAATTCTGATTAAATTTTTCTGATAGATAAGTTATGTCTTTGATTCTTTTAAAATAGCTTTGATAATTTTTTAATAACTCATTCAGAACATTATCTACATCAAAATTTTTATTACATAGATTTTTTAGAGATGTTGAATTTCTAATTTTTCTAAAATTAGTTTGATTAACATTGATCCCAACTCCTATTATAGAATAATTAATAAAATTATTCTTGAAAGTATTCTCTATCAGTATTCCCGATATCTTATTGTTGTCTGCCAAAATGTCGTTTGGCCACTTAATGAATGATTTTTTATCATTAAAAAATCTAATGGTATCTAAAACAGAAAGAGTTGCTGCAAAATTTATTGTAAACAATGGTGAGTTAAAATCGTTTGGCAACTTAAGGTATAGCGAGCATAGTAGGTTATTCCCATAACTAGAGAACCATCTATTATTTTGTTGACCCCTTCCTTTATACTGATATTTAGCACTTATAATATCTAGATTATTTATTTTTTTTGATTTAATTAACATCTTCACTTTGTCATTTGTTGACTTAGTGGCATTAACTTTGATAATGTTATATGTACTCATATTGTTAAAAGTAATAAATTTGAAAAAAGAAAAGATTAATGGTAAAATCCAAGTCAGTAGAATCTGAATTAATTAAAAAAATTATATTCGGTATTGAAGATGTTAAGGGAGCTGATGTAAATATAATGGACCTTACAAAAATTGCTAACACTGTTTGTGGCTATTTTATAATTTGTACAGGTACTTCAAACACTCATGTTACAGCAATTGTTAACTCAATTAAAAGGCATGTTAGTAAACAGTTAAAGGAAAAACCGTTTAGTATTGAAGGTAACGATAATCAAGAATGGGTGTTAATTGATTATATTGATGTGGTTGTTCATGTTTTCCAAAGAGAAATAAGAGAATATTATGATTTAGAAAACCTCTGGGGAGATGCAAAAATTACAAATGTTGAATTAAATGCTTAATAATGGCAAAAAAGAAAAAAAGTAATAAATCAAAAATTAATATATACTGGTTCTATGCATCCATTGTATTCTTTATAATCAGTATCGGATTACTTGGAGGTGATAATGCAATACAAAATACTCAACCAACTGATATTTCATCATTTGAAAATTATTTAAGAAATGGTGATATTGACAAAGTCACTATAATTAATCAAAGGTATGCTCGAGTAACTTTAAATGAAAATGCCCTCGAAAAAGATGTTCACAAGAATGCAAGATCAAAAAACTTTCTTGGACAGGATAATTTATCTGGTCCTCACTATCAATTTGAAATTGGTACACCAGAATTATTTGAGACAAATCTTCAACAAATTAAACAATCACAAGACCTAGATTTTTCTATTGAATTTATTACAATGGAAAATAGGTGGCTTGATGTTCTTTTAGGTTTCTTACCAATAATTATAATAATTGGAATTTGGATTTTTTTAATGAGGAGAATGTCCGGTGGTGCTGGAGGTGCTGGAGGACAAATTTTTAATATTGGAAAATCTAAAGCAAAACTATTTGATCAGAATACTTTGGTTAAAGTTACATTTAAGGATGTAGCTGGATTGGAAGGCGCAAAAGAAGAAGTCCAAGAGATAGTTGATTTTTTAAAAAATCCAAAGAAATATACTATTCTTGGTGGGAAAATTCCAAAAGGTGCTCTATTAGTTGGTGCACCAGGTACTGGAAAGACTCTTCTTGCAAAAGCTGTTGCTGGTGAGGCTAAAGTTCCTTTCTTTTCTCTTTCAGGTTCAGATTTTGTTGAAATGTTTGTTGGGGTTGGAGCATCAAGAGTAAGAGATCTCTTCAAACAAGCAAAAGATAAATCTCCATCGATAATTTTTATTGACGAAATAGATGCCATAGGAAGAGCCAGAGGTAGAAATAACATAACTGGATCAAACGATGAAAGAGAGAATACTCTTAACCAGCTTTTGACTGAAATGGACGGTTTTGGAACTGATACAAATGTTATAGTTATTGCTGCTACTAATAGAGCGGATGTTCTTGACAAAGCTTTAATGAGAGCAGGTAGGTTTGATAGACAAATATTTGTAGACCTACCTGATCTAAATGAGAGAAGAGAGATCTTCCAGGTTCACTTAAAGCCATTAAAAAAGAGTAGGACTTTAGATATAGACTTTTTAGCAAAACAAACACCTGGCTTTTCTGGTGCCGATATCGCAAATGTTTGTAATGAAGCTGCATTAATTGCTGCGAGAAATAATAAGAAATCCGTTGGTAGGCAAGATTTTCTTGATGCAGTAGATAGGATTGTTGGTGGTTTAGAGAAAAAAAATAAAATAATAACTAAAGAAGAGAAAAACACTATCGCTTTTCATGAAGCTGGTCATGCAATAGTAAGTTGGCTTCTTGAACATGCCGCTCCTCTTGTCAAAGTAACAATTGTTCCAAGAGGTCAATCCTTAGGAGCTGCCTGGTATTTGCCAGAAGAAAGAATGATAGTTAGGACTGAGCAAATGCTTGATGAAATGTGTGCAACATTGGGTGGTAGGGCTGCAGAAAAAATAATGTTTAATAAAATTTCTACTGGAGCATTAAGTGATTTGGAGAAGGTAACAAAACAAGCAAGAGCAATTGTATCAGTATATGGATTAAATGATAAAATTGGTAATATTACTTATTATGACTCAAGTGGACAAACTGATTATAATTTTACGAAACCATATTCAGAAGAAACAGCAAAAAAGATAGACGAAGAAATATCACTAATTATTGAAAAGCAATACAATAGAGCTTGTAACATTCTTAAAAAGAATAAAAGTAAGTTGTCAGAACTTGCTAAAAGACTACTTGAAAAAGAAGTAATTTTTAAAGAAGATCTTATTAAGATTCTTGGTGAGCGTCCATTCAAAAAAGATGAGGAAACTAATAACAAAAAATAACTATTTTGGGTTTTTGGAACTTTTTTAAAACAAAGAAAAAAGATAACCAGGATCCAGATGATAATTTTATTTCTGAGGAATCCTCTCTAGACTTAATTTTTGCTAAAAATTTTACTGAATCCGGAGGTAGATTTATTTTTTTAGATAAACAAAATTCATCAAAAGATATTTTTGACAAAATTGTTGAAGAAAATCAATGGGAAATTGAAAATGTTTGTTCACTTGATTCAGATATATCAAAAAATCTAAACATAAAATCAATTAGAAAAATTGATGATAATAAAGTTAAAGCGCTAGTTACAGGATGTGAATTTCTACTTTCTAATTCAGGGAGAATTTTGATTTGTAATAAACAAATTAAAAATAACAAAATAGAAAGTCTACCCTCGGTATTAATAATTCTAGCTAGCATGGATCAATTTGTTTCTGATCTTAGTGAGGGGATGACAAAGCTTAAACATAAATATAAAACCAAGTTTCCATCAAATATTACTACAATTGTAGTCAAAAATAAGCTTAACGAGGATAATTTTTTGACCTATGGTAATAGTGCAAAAGATATCTACCTTATTTTAAGTGATGACTAATTTTATTCCAAGATTATTTAGTGGAATTCTTTACATAGTGATAATTTTTTCATCAATAGTTATAGGCATGAAAGCATTCATCACTGTTTTTACAATTTTTACTTTAATATCAACATTTGAAGCTTACTCACTTTATAATAATATTAAATCTAAAGGATATAATTATAATCATCCTTTAATTCCACCAGTATATGTTTTAGTCTCAATGCTAGCATTGATTTATATTCCATTCTGTGGTGAAACTCTATATGATCCATTTTTAATCTTATTTATATTTATTTTAATATGGATAAGTGATACAATGTCTTATTTTTTTGGATCATTATTTGGTAGAACTAACTTGAAAATTGAAGCCTCACCAAATAAAACATGGGAAGGGTTTATTGGTGGGTTGTTTTGTTCAGTGATATTTAGTTATGTTTCTTTCAGTTTTATACAAGAAATATTTCCTCTTTGGAAAACTATATTATTAGGGTTTACAATCCCAATTTTTGGACTTTTAGGAGATATTTTTCAATCCCAAATAAAGAGAAAAGCTGGTGTAAAAGATAGTGGAAATCTGATACCAGGGCATGGTGGTTTGTTTGACAGACTTGACAGTGCAATTGGCAATTCTTTTATTACGCTAATAATTACTGTTATATAATGTTTCATAAAGAGGGGTTTAACATAATAATTCTTTTTTTCATTGCTGTGTCTATGGACGTTATTATTCTTGAAGTTCTTTTTGAAGAACCATCTACTTTAAAGAGTATTCTTCAAACTAGTGCATTAATTCTTTTAGTGTTCATATTATGGTTTTTCAGAAACCCAAAAAGAAACATAAATAAAAAGACTGATCATATCATAAGTCCTGCTGATGGTAGGGTAGTCAATATTCAGCAGACATTTGAAAATGAATATTTTAAAGAAAATAAATTACAGGTATCTATTTTTCTATCCCCATTTGATGTTCACGTTAACAGATATCCAGTATCTGGCGAAGTATTGTACTCAAAACATCATCATGGTAAATATTTAGTTGCTTGGCATCCAAAATCTTCGGAAAAAAATGAGAGAACAACTATAGTAATTAAAAATAAAAATTTTGGAAATATTATGTATCGACAAATTGCTGGAATGGTTGCTAGGCGGATAGTTAATTATGCAAATGAAGGCTTAATGGTAACTCAGGGTGAAGACTCAGGGTTTATAAAGTTCGGATCAAGAGTTGACCTATTTCTTCCATTAAATTCTCAACTTCTTGTTAAGGAAGGAGATAGAGTTGTTGGAGGAATTTCTGAAATAGCCAAGTTAGGAAAGTTCTGAAATTGACTTTTTTATAGATTTTATCTTTTGTTTTGTATCGATAATTTTTTGTTTTTCCTTATCTATAATTTCTTTTGGCGCATTACTTATAAAATTTTTGTTTTTTAATTTACTATCAACAGACTTAAGAAAACCAATATTATATTCAAGTTCTTTATTTAATTTCTTGATTTCAGAATCTTTATCAAAACCTTCATCCAGCGGAATAAAAAACTCATAATTTTTAATGATAAAAGATTTAACTAAACCAAAGTCAGCTTTTACAGATTCAATTATATCTTCAACAAATCCAATTTTTTTAATAACATCAATATTATCAATTGATTTATTAGTTGGAATGTAATATAATTTAATTGATGTTTTAAAAGGAATATTTTTTTCCTTTCTGTAATTTCTTATTTGTGAAATAATTTCTTTTGTAATTTCAAAATTATTAATCAGCTGAATATCATATTCTTCCTTACTTGGCCATGAACTTATTGTTATTGGTTGAGAGACTTTATCATTTAGGTTATGATATATTTCTTCTGAAAGAAAAGGCATAAATGGATGGATGATTTTCAGATTTTTAATAAATAATTCAATTAACTCAGACTTTGACTTCTGATCAATTTTCTGACCATACTCAGGTTTTAATATTTCTAATAACCAAGAACAAAAGTCATCCCATATCAATTTATAAGAAGACATTAAAACATCTGAAATCCTGTAATTTTCAAAGTTACCATCTATAGACTCTAAGGTATTATTGAATTTATTTCTATACCAATTTATTGCTAGCTCATTAACTTTAGGCTGTTTAATTTGTAAATCAGTATCCCAACCATCAACAAGTCTCAATGCATTCCAGAGTTTATTTGTAAAATTTTTACCTTGCTGACACAATGATTCATCAAACAAAAGATCATTACCAGCAGCTGAGCTTAGCATTAAACCCACTCTTACAGAATCTGCACCATATTCTTCAATTAATTTAATAGCATCAGGTGAGTTACCAAGTTGTTTAGACATTTTTCTTCTAAGTTTATCTCTAACAATTCCAGTAAAGTATACATTAGAAAAAGGTTTTTCATCTCTAAATTCATAACCTGAAATTATCATTCTTGCAACCCAAAAAAAGATTATATCAGGACCTGTAACTAAATCTTGTGTAGGATAATAATATTTGATTTCATCATTATCAGGATTTCTAATTCCATCAAATACAGATATTGGCCATAACCATGAAGAGAACCAAGTATCAAGTACATCTTGATCCTGACTCAGATCTGATTCTTTTAAATTTAATTTTAAGTCTTCGTTTGCTTTTTTTAGTGCTTCTTCTTTTGTAGTAGCAACTATATACTCATCATCGTTACCATAATAAAAAACTGGGATTTGATGACCCCAAGATAGCTGTCTTGATATGTTCCAGTCTTTTATATTTTCAAGCCAGTATTTATATGTTGATTTGAATTTGTTTGGAAAGAACTTTATGTTTTCGTTATCTAATACATTCATAATAGCTGGCTTACTTATTTCATCCATCTTTAAAAACCATTGTTTTGAAACTTTGGGCTCAATCACAGAATTTGTTCTTTCTGATCTACCAACATTATGGACATAATTTTCCTTTTTTATTAATAATTTATTTTTAATAAGCTCATCTTCCATCTCATTTCTGACAACAAATCTATTTTTGCCTTCATAATGAAGGCCATGTTTGTTAAGATTAGCATTTATGTCGAAAATATCTATTGTATCAAGGCTATGTTTTTTTCCTAGATTATAATCATTTATATCATGTGCAGGGGTTACCTTAAGACATCCTGTTCCGAACTCAACATCAACATAAGGATCAGCAATTACTGGTACTTTTCTGTCACAAATTGGAACAATAGCTTGTTTACCGATCAAGGATTTATATCTTTTATCTTTAGGATTAACACATACTGCAGTATCACCAAATATAGTTTCAGGTCTTGTCGTTGCAATAATCATATCTTGATCTGAGTCAACAATTTTATATTTTAGATAGTATAAATTTGATTTTTCTTCAACATAATTTACTTCCTCATCAGAAACAGTAGTTTTAGCCTCTGGATCCCAGTTAATCATTCTGTATCCCCTATAAATTAATCCTTTATCATGAAGTATTTTAAAAGCAGTTAAAACAGATTCATACATCTCATCATCCAATGTAAACTTAGTTCTGTCCCAATCACATGAACATCCCAACATTTTTAATTGTTCAAGTATTCCGCCACCATATTTTTCCGTCCAATCCCATGCATATTTTAAAAATTCATCCCTAGAAATATCTAACTTATCTATTCCTTTCTCCTTTAGATTCTCAACAACTTTTGCTTCAGTTGCAATCGATGCATGATCAGTACCAGGAACCCAACATGCATTTTTACCTAACATTCTAGCTCTCCTAACTAATATATCTTGGATAGTATTGTTAAGCATGTGACCCATATGTAGAAGTCCAGTAACGTTTGGAGGGGGTATAACAATTGTAAATGGTTCTTTATCATTTGGAATAGATTTAAAAAGATTGTTTTTTATCCAATATGAATACCATTTCTTTTCAATTTCAATATGTTCATATTTGGAAGGAACTGGCATCAGATGATAAATATTTTAAAGTAAAACAAAAATAACATACCTTGAAGTATATTTACAAAATTAAGTTAAATAAATGCCATCAATATCAAAAAAAGGTAATAAGATTCCACCTTCACCAATTAGAAAACTTGTACCATATGCCGATGATGCAAAAAAAAGAGGGATTGAAATTCTTCATTTAAATATTGGTCAGCCTGATATAAAATCTCCAGTTGAATCTCTTAATGCTGTTAGGGAAACCGATTTAGATTTATTAAAATATGAATATTCTCAAGGATCACTTGAATTTAGAAAAAATCTTTGTAATTATTATAAAAAACATAGTATTCATATTTCTACTGATGATATAATAACTACTGTTGGAGCTAGCGAAGCTCTTTCGTTTACGATGAATTCTATTTGTGATCCAGGTGATGAGGTAATTATTCCTGAGCCTTTTTATGCAAATTATAATGGTTTCGCATTGGCCTCTGATGTTAATGTAATTCCAATTTCATCAAAAATTGAAGATAATTTTGCTTTACCATCAATTCATGAATTTGAAAATAAGATCAATGGCAAAACAAGAGCAATTTTATTATGTAATCCCTGTAATCCAACAGGATATGTCTACTCTCAAGAGGAAATAACAAATATTGCTAATCTTGCTAAAAAAAATGATTTATTTATAGTTGTTGATGAGGTTTATAGAGAGTTTATTTATACAGATACTAAGCATTTTTCAATTCTTGAAGATGAAAAATTTTCCGAGAATGCTATTTTAATTGATTCTATTTCTAAAAGATATAGTTTATGTGGTGCTCGAGTTGGATTTATTGTCTCTAAAAACTCTGAATTCATAGATACTTGTTTAAAGTTTGCTCTTGCTAGATTATCGCCTCCTACTTTAGCATTAATCGCCGCGAATCATGCTTTAAGTTCAAGTGACAGCTATATTAAAAATGTAATAAGGGAATACTATAAAAGAAGAGAAGTTATTATTGACGAATTAAGTAAAATTGATAATATTAAATTTTCTAATCCAATGGGTGCATTTTATTCTATAATAAAGTTACCAATTGAAAATGCAGAAGATTTTGCAAAGTTTCTTTTGACAGATTTTTCATATAAAAATCAAAGTGTAATGCTATCTCCAGCTTCAGGTTTTTATAGTTCTGAAAATTACGGAAAAGATGAAGTAAGAATTGCATTTGTTCTAAATTCAGAAAAATTAAAAAATGCAATAAAGATTATTAAACTAGGTCTTAAAGAGTTTATTGGATAGCTTATGATTGTAAATAAAAATGCTTCATTAAAAAAGCTCAATACATTTAATGTAGATGCTAGTTGTGATGTGTTAGTTGAGTCAAGTAACACTAATGATATCTTAGAGGTATTAAATAACAAAGAGTTAAATAACAATCTATTTATTCTTGGGGGCGGAAGTAATATATTATTTACAAAGCATTACCAAGGGACAATTATTAATCTAAAAGAAGAAAGTATAAAGATCTTAGACGAAGGTCCTGACAAAGTTCAAGTTGAAGTGTCTGCTGGCACGAATTGGCATAGATTTGTTAAGTGGGCAGTGGATAAAGATTTTGGTGGTATTGAAAATTTGTCATTAATTCCTGGTAATGTTGGTGCTTCTCCAATTCAAAACATAGGGGCTTATGGTGTAGAGTTAGAAGATGTATTCGATAGTTGCTCAGGTATAATGATTGACTCTCTTGATAAAGTTAACTTAAGTAAGTCAGATTGTGAATTTACTTACAGATCATCCATTTTTAAAAAAAAACTTAAGAATAAATTTATAATAACTTATGTCAGATTTAATCTAACAAAATCAAATCATTTATATAATATTGATTATCCAGATTTGAATAATCTTTCAGAATCTGGCCTAGATTTAAAAAAGATTTCAAATGAGGTAATTAAAATTAGGAACTCAAAACTTCCGGATCCAAAACAATATGGTAATTGTGGAAGTTTTTTTAAAAACCCTATTGTAGATTATTCTAAACTTCAAAAACTTAAAGAAAAATTTACTGAAATTCCTTTCTTTAAAACTGATTCAAATTATTTTAAAGTTCCAGCAGCATGGTTAATTGATAAATGTGGCTATAAAAAAATCAATGATGCGAATGTAGGAGTATATAAGAATCAGCCTTTAGTATTAATTAATCTCGGTAATGCATCAGGGAATGAAATTATAAATTTTGCTAAAAGAATTAAGGACTCAGTATTTAATAAATTTGATATTGAGCTCGAAGAAGAAGTAATTGTAATGTAATATTACTCTTTATTTTTTGAGTCAATTATTATTGTTACTGGTCCATCATTAACAAGTGAAACTTTCATGTCAGCACCAAAAGTTCCAGTTTTTACCTTATCATCAATCTGATCTTTACAAGTCTTAATAAAATGCTCATAGAGAGGAATCGCAATTTGATGATTAGCAGACTTAATATAAGATGGCCTATTTCCTTTCTTAGTTAATGCTAACAGTGTAAATTGAGAGATTAGAAGTAATTCACCATTTATATCCATTACGGATTTATTCATAATTCCTTTTGAATCATTAAACACTCTTAGGTTTAGCACTTTATTTGCTAACCATTCTGCATCTTTTTTATCATCATCTAAACCAATTCCAATTAAGACAAGTAATCCTTTTTGTATTTCAGATTTAATCCTATTATTTATCTCAACTGAAGACTTATTAACTCTCTGAATTACTACTTTCATCAGATTTTCTATAAATATTTTGGTCTTTCAACATATCTAGATAAGTCTTATATCTTGATTCAAAAATTTCACCATTTATTATTTTACTTTTTACATTACAATTTGGTTCATCAAGATGAAGACAATCTTTAAATTTACATTTGTCTTTTGCTTTTAAAAATTCTGGGAAAAAATCCCCAAGTTCATTTTTTGAAATATCTACAAGACCAAACCCTCTTATTCCAGGAGTATCAATTACCCTTATATTTGAATCTAGATCAAACATTTCTGCATGTGTGGTTGTATGTTGACCTTGATTATGTGAGGATGATATTTCTTTTGTCTTCAGACTTAAACCAGGTGATATGTAATTGATTAGAGTTGATTTACCTACTCCACTATGACCAGAGATCATACAGGTTTTGTTTTTCATTTTTGCAATTAAATTATCTAATCCATCCCCATATTTAGCCGAGATTAAATCACAATCATATCCTATATGATTATACATGTTAATCATTTCTTTAATTTGATCATCTTCATTTTCTTGAAAGGTATCAATTTTATTAAAGGCCAAAATAACAGGAATGTCATAAGCCTTACAGGTAACTAAAAATCTATCAATAAAATTATTTGTTGTTACAGGATTATCAAGGGTAACAACTAGTATTGATAAATCGATATTAGAGGCAATTATATGATACTGTTTAGAAAGTTTTACTGATTTTCTAATTATATAATTTGATCTAGGTAAAATATCTGAAATAATACCTGAATTTTGATCTTCTATTTCAAATATTACATCATCACCAACTGATATTGGATTTGTAGTAGAGATATCCTTAAGTCTAATTTTTCCCTTTATTCTACATTCAAAAAATTTATTTTTTGATTTTACTAGGTACCAACTCCCTGTTGATTTATATACTTTACCCTCTAACATATTATTTAACAATATATTTTTTCCTAATCATATTAACAAATCTACTTAATGATATTTGTATCTTTAAACAAAAAATTGAACAAGAAAGTCTTACTATTAATTCTTGATGGTTGGGGAATTGCAGATAACAAAGATGCATCTGCACCTGACATGGCAGATACTCCAAATTTTAATTCGTTAATTGAAAATTACCCAAATAATTTTTTAATAACTCATGGTGAAAAAGTTGGTTTGCCGAAAGGTCAAATGGGAAATAGTGAAGTTGGTCATATGAATATTGGTTCGGGAAGGATAGTTCTGCAAGATCTTCTTAAAATTAATAACAGCATTAAAGAAGGTGAGTTTAGAAATAAAAGTCATTTTAATGATATAATTAACTACACTAAAAAAAATTCTTCAAATGTCCATTTAATGGGTCTAGTTTCAGACGGTGGTGTCCACTCTCATGTAGATCATTTAAAAGAGATTATTTTAACCTTATCCGAGATTAAAAATAACATTTATATACACGCATTTACTGATGGTAGAGACGTTGATCCAAAATCTGGGATTGATTGTATAAAATCTATCAAAACTTTTTGTAAAAAAAATGGAGGTAAACTTGCAACTATAATTGGTAGATACTACTCAATGGATAGGGATAATAGATGGGAGAGAGTTAAGAAAGCTTATGATCTTATTTCAAATTCTGTTGGAACCAAGTCAACTAATTTGATAAATGATATTAATAATTCATATTTAAAAGGAGTAACAGATGAATTTATAGAGCCCCTTTTGAAGGTAGATTCAGATAGAAACCCAATTCATAGACTAAACTCTAATGATACGGTAATATTTTTTAATTACAGGAATGATCGAGGAAGACAACTAACATCAGCCTTATGTGAAAAGGATTATTTAGATCATGGAATGACTAAATCTGTAAGTAATTTATACACACTTACTAATTATGATGAAAACTTTAAAATTGCAAAACCAATTTTTGAGAATAAGGTTCTTAAGAATACTCTTGGAGAGGTAATTTCTAAAAATAATTTTAATCAACTAAGAATTGCGGAGACTGAAAAATATCCGCACGTGACATTCTTTTTTAATGGTGGTACCGAGAAAAAATTCAAAAATGAGGAAAGAATTTTATGTCCGTCACCAAAAGTAGCTACCTATGATCTTAAACCTGAGATGAGCTCTGATGAAGTAACTAAAAATGTAATAAGAGAAATCAAAAAAGGTAAATTTGAGTTTATATGCTTGAACTTTGCTAATCCTGATATGGTAGGACATACAGGAGATTTTAATGCTGCAGTTAAGGCTTGTGAAGCAGTAGACAATCATCTTGGAAAAATTATTGATGAAGCATCTAATAAGGACTATACATCAATCGTTATAGCTGATCATGGTAATTGTGAGAGAATGATTAATGATGATGGCTCAATAAACACATCTCATACTATCAATCCAGTACCTATTATTCTAGTTAATTCTGAAAACAAAGAAATTAATAATGGAGTACTCGCAGATATTGCTCCAACTATACTTGATATTCTTGGTATAGAAACTCCAATAGAAATGGAAGGGGAATCATTACTAATATGAAAAAGATCTATTTATTATTTATAGCTATTTTATTCACAAGCTGCTCTCAGAATCAAAATTATCTTATAGAAGAAGGAGTAGTAGATATAGATTATTTAAAAAACTCACCTAAAACATATTGGTTTAATGAAAATTTTAAAAACTACACAGTTGAAACTATAAATAGAGATAATTTCTCTGAATTATATAATTATGATATTGAAGTATTCATGAATACATTATGCCATGACTCTCAGCGAGAAATACCTAGATTGATTAAAATTCTAAAGGAGCTTAATTTCCCTGAAGATAAATTAAAAATTATTTTACTTAATCCAAATAAAAAGTCTGAAATGGGTTATGAAGTAAATAAGAATATAACAAATACACCAACGATTATTTTTAATATAGATAATACTGAGGTTAATAGAATAGTAGAATTTCCAAAGGAGAGTCTAGAGAGTGATATTCTCAAAATCTTAAACGATGAAGACTATAAACATGTATATTTTATCGAATGATACTAAAAGATATAAATGAAATTAAAAAAATTAGGGAAAGTGCCCAATTAGTCTCAAAGACCTTAGGTTTATTAGCAAAGGAAATTAAACCTGGAATAACTTCTTTATATCTTGACAAGATTGCAGAAGAATTTATACTTGATAATAAAGCTAAGCCAGGGTTTAAGGGATATGATAATTTTCCAAACACATTATGTGTAAGTATAAATAATGAAGTCGTACATGGTATTCCATGTGATACACCATTAAAAAATGGTGATATAATTTCAATAGATTGTGGAGTTCTAAAAGATGGGTTCTATGGTGATCATGCATATACTTTTTCTGTTGGTGAGGTATCTAAAGAAGTTCAAGAATTATTAGATGTAACAAAAAAATCACTTTATAGAGGAATTGAATCAATGAAAGAGACTAATAGAATTGGTGATATAGGTGATGCAATAGAAAGCTATATTAAAATTCATGGTTATGGAATTGTAAGAGAGCTTGTGGGACATGGATTAGGTCAAAGTCTTCATGAATTACCAGAAGTTCCGAACTATGGGAAAAAAGGAACTGGAAAACTTATCAAAAATGGTTTAGTGTTGGCAATAGAACCAATGATAAATCTTGGAACTGAAAAAATTAAAATAAATGATGATGGTTGGACCTTTGTAACTCTCGACGGACTTCAGAGTGCTCATTTTGAACATAATATTGCAGTTATTGATAGTAAGCCTGAGTTATTATCAACATTCAAATATATTTACCAAGCTCTTGGCATTGAATCTAACGAAGAAGATAAATTCCATAATTTTTTTTAATAGATGAAATATATATTAAAATTCTTACCAAGAGAGTTACTAATAAAATATAGCTTCTACTTCATACCAATTTTAAAAATTATATTCAAAGGAAAAAGATTTTATGATCCGATTGATGGGAATGGATACTCAAAATTTTTATCATATGGTTATAAAAAAATAAGAAGAAATGCATTATCACCTGGAACACTATCTTTGGAAAGACATAGGCTGCTTTGGTTATACCTTATTAACGAAACAAATTTTCTTGACTCAAAACTAAAAGTTTTGCACGTTGCACCAGAACAAATTTTTTATAAAAAATTTAAAAAAAATCAAAACTGGGACTACTTTACTTTTGATTTAAAATCTCCATTAGCAGATATAAAAGGAGATATTAAATCAATGAATTTTGAGAATAAATCTTTTGATCTAATAATATGTAATCATGTTCTTGAACATATTGATGATGATATAAAAGCTTTAAAGGAAATTTTTAGAGTTTTAAAGTCTGGCGGAGTTGCAATTCTTCAGGTACCTATTAACTTTAAAAGAAATGAAACTTTTGAAGATCAATCAATAATTTCTAAAAAAGATAGAGAGAAATATTTTGGACAGTATGATCATGTAAGAGAATATGGTTTGGACTTTAAAGAGAGAGTTGAAAAAGCTGGATTTGAGGTAGAGATGGTGTATTACACTGAAAATTTTTCTGAAGAGATGAAATTAAAATATGGATTACAGAAAAATGATGTAATCCCTATTGCTAGAAAATCATTTAGTAATTAAATCCCACCCATTAGATTTGATAGGTATAATTTCATTATTTATTGCAGTCAATATTAAAACTTCTATATCTACAATATTATTTATTATTTCTATGGCCTCCATTGGGTCCATTAACATTAAACTGGTTGCCCATGCGTCAGCTTCAATACAAGAACTAGTGATTACTGAGGTACTTAATATATTATTTGACATTGACTCACCATTAATTGGGTTAACAATGTGAGCATATCTTACACCTGAATCTGAATCAATCCTGAATTTTCTGTAGTTTCCAGAAGTAGCTAAAGACATTCCATCAAGTGTAATTTCAGAATAATAACTATTCAAATCAACAGGATTTTGGATTGCAACTTTCCATTTCTTGTTTTTTTCATTCACACCCATAGTGATCAATTCTCCCCCTACCTCAATCAGAAAATTATTTGAGTTCATACTCATTAATAAATCTTTAATTAAATCAACAGAATAACCTTTAGCAATTGCATTAAAATCAATGTAAACATTTTCATTTGCTTTCTCTATATAATTTTGTTGGTTGAGGTATACTTTATCTAAACCTACATATTGCATAACACTATCAACTTTATAGTTATTAATTGACTGAATATTATTATTTGGCCCCATTCCATATAAATTGACAATAGAACCGGCTGTAGGATCAAAATATCCATTTGAAAGATTCCATATTTCTTGTGATTTTTTAAAAACCTCAATAAAATGGCTGTCAACCTTGACTGGATTTTGAGATTGATTAACTCTAGATATTATTGAATTAGATCTATACGTTGACATTGAGTTATTTATAACCTCAAAAATCGAATCAATACTTTGTTTAATTAAACTTGAATTAGACTCAGATTGTACTATCACTTTATAGGTAGTTCCAAGTGCATCACCTTGAATCCTTTTATAATTTGTTGAATCAAGATTACAACTAATAAGTAATAATGATAGAAAAGAAATTATTTTAACTGAAATATTCATTAACCACCGAAGTCATCAAACCTTACATTTTCAGGTGGAACACCAAAATCTTCAGCCATTTTATCAACTGCTTGATTCATTAAGGGAGGACCACAGAAATAAACCTCGATATCTTCTGGTGAATCATGCTTAGACAGATAGTTATCAATTACTACTTGATGAATAAATCCTACAAAACCATCACCATCTCCCTCAAGGGAATCTTTAACTTTCCAATTATCCTCCTCAAGAGGTTCTGATAAAGCTATATAAAATTTAAAATTGGGAAAATCCTTTTCTAGAGCTCTAAAATGATCGACGTAGAAAAGCTCTCTTTTAGATCTACCTCCATACCAAAAGGTTACTTTTCTACCTGTCTTGATAGTTCGAAATAGTTCATATAAGTGAGATCTCATTGGTGCCATTCCAGCACCTCCACCGACATAAAGCATTTCTGCATCTGAATCATTAATAAAGAATTCACCATAAGGCCCTGAAATTGTAACAGTGTCTCCCGGTTTTTTTGAAAAAATATAAGAAGATGCAATACCAGGATTTACAGACATCCAATCATTTTTTTTAGCATCCCATGGTGGGGTTGCAATTCTAACGTTTAACATTATTTCCTTTCCTTCAGCTGGATAAGATGCCATGGAATAAGCTCTTTCAACAGTTTCATTATTCTTCATATTTAGTGGCCATAAATTAAAGTTATCCCATTCATGTTTAAACTTTTGTGGATCATCTGGATGTTCCTCAGGGTGAGAAGTAATATCTATATCCTGATAATTAATATCACACTCTGGGATTTCAATTTGAATATATCCTCCAGCTTTATAATCCATTTCTTCAGGAATTTCAATAACAAACTCTTTGATAAACGAGGCAACATTATAATTACTTTTGACCTTAGCTTGCCATTTTTTTATACCAAAGACTTCCTCAGGTACTTCAATCTTCATATCCTGTTTAACTTTAACTTGACATCCAAGTCTCCAACCCTCAGATATTTCTTTTCTTGTAAAATGAGGTTCTTCAGTTGGAAGTATTTCACCCCCTCCCTCTAATACCTGGCATTTACATTGTACACATGTTCCTCCTCCTCCACATGCAGATGGAAGAAAAATTTTATTATTCCCCAGAGTAGTTAATAAAGTGTCACCCGAGCTAACCTCAACATCTTTTTCACCATTTATTACAAGTTTTACAGGACCAGATGGTAAAAGTTTATCTTTTGCAACAAGTAACATTGTAACTAGAAGAAGAGTTATTACAAAAAGACCAACTGTACTTGCAATGATTACATTTATATCCATTTTTTTAAATTTTAATACCCATAAAACTCATAAAACCAAGAGCCATTAAGCCAGTAATTATAAATGTTATTCCAAGACCTCTTAATGGATCTGGAATATTAGAATACGTTATTTTTTCCCTAATTGCAGCTATTGCAACAATTGCCAAATACCAACCAATTCCAGAACCAAAACCATAAACAGCAGATTCAAAAGTATTTACAAAATCTTTTTGTTGCATGAAAAGAGAGCCACCAAGTATTGCACAATTTACTGCTATAAGTGGAAGAAATATTCCTAAACTTCCGTATAGCGTAGGCGATACTTTTTCAACAATCATTTCAACTAATTGAACCATTGATGCAATAACAGCAATAAACATTATGAATGTTAAAAAAGATAAATTTACATCTTGAAATTGAGGTCCTATCCACGTAAGTGCACCAGGAGCTAATAAATACTGGTCAATTAAATAATTAATAGGAACAGAGATTGTCAAGACAAATATTACTGCTTTACCTAATCCGTCAGCTGTTTTTACTGTTTTTGAAACTGCAAGATAAGAGCACATACCAAGGAAATATGCAAATACCATGTTCTCAATGAATATACTCTTAACGAATAAGTTTACTAAATCTTCCATTTAATCGTTCTCTATTAGTTTTCTATTATAATACCTCTGAATCCATATATATATACCAACAACAATTAATGCCATCGGCGATAGAAGCATAAGACCATTATCTTGATAACCTAAGTCATAAATAAACTGAGGAATAACAGGGACTCCCCATAGCTCTCCTGAGCCAAATAATTCTCTTACAAAAGCAACTACAATTAAAATCCATCCATATCCAGCAGCATTTCCTACTCCATCCAGAAAAGATTTCCATACTCCGTTACCAAGTGCAAAAGCCTCAAATCTTCCCATTATTATACAATTAGTAATTATTAATCCAATGAAAATTGCTAACTGTTTACTCACATCATATGCATATGCTTTTAAAAACTGATCAACAAGGGCAACTAATGTTGCTACAACTAGAAGCTGAACAATAATTCTTATTCTTGTTGGTATAACATTTCTCAAAATAGAAACAATGACATTTCCAGCTGCCATCACAAAAATTACTGAAAGTGTCATAACAACAGCAGGCTCTAGCTTAACAGTAATAGCTAAAGCAGAACAAATACCTAAAACCTGAACTGTAATAGGGTTATCATCATCCAAGGGATCAGTAAGTAATGCTCTGTTCTTTTTTGAAAATAAAGGTTCTTTTTCTTTACTCATTATTTAAGCTGTTAAAATATGGTAAGTAATTTTCTATTCTTTCAATGATCATGTCAGATACACCATCCCCAGTAATTGTTGCTCCTGATATTGCATCAATTTCGTTATCCATTTTGTCAGAGTTACCAGGGTCATTATTTGTTTTTGTAAGATATACTCCTACAAAGTTTCCATCTGAGTCTTTAATTTTTTCATCATTAAAGCTATCGATAAACCAATCCTCAGTTATTTCTGCACCAAGTCCAGCAGTTTCTGACTTATGATCAAATGATACTCCTTTTATAGTATTGATATCTTCCTTCAGAGCAATATAGCCCCATATTTCTGCCCATAAACCTGCTCCTCTAAGGGGAATTACATAAAATTTTTGATTTTCTACGTTAGCTATATACAAGGGAAATCTTTGAATATCTTTATCTTTTTTTACCTCAAGGGCAAGATTAATATTAAATGCATTTATCTGATCATCAACTGATCCATCAGACTTTAAAGACAGCTCTTCTCTTATGTAGTCACCATATAGTGATTCTGATTCGTCTCTACTAACATTAATTCCAACAGATGAGAGAATATTTTGCATCTTCTCTTTTTTTATGTTTGAGTTCTGAAGATCCTTTAAAGACTCGGATGTAAATGATAATACTGAAGCAACAGAGACTACCATAATAGCGGCGAAAATGTATGTATGTTTGTTTGACTCTCTATTCATTATGTTGTTTCTAATTTAACATCTCGCCATCTTTTTCTTCTCATGCTTACGTTAGTTTCTATTACGTAGTGGTCTATCAATGGAGCAAAAACATTCATTAATAAAATTGCAAGCATAACTCCTTCTGGATAGGCAGGATTAAATACTCTAATAAGTATGCAGAATACTCCAACTAGAAATCCATATATCCATTTTCCTTTTGTGGTTTGAGCTGCAGAAACAGGGTCAGTAGCCATGAAAACAATACCAAAAGCAAAACCTCCAACTAATAGGTGATTATACCATTCAAAACTCATCAAGGAATTTGCACCCCAGAGATTAAATAAAATTCCAACTACAGAAGCTCCAATTACTCCACTTAACATAATTCTCCAACTACCAACTCCAGTTATAATTAGAAGCAGGGCTCCAATCAAAACAAAGAAAACAGAAGTCTCAGCAACAGATCCTGGTATTGAACCCATGAACATACTAGCGGATGAATATGCTACCTCTCCATTCGCAGCTAATGTCCCTAAAATAGTTTCACCAGAGATTCCATCAACATTAGATGCCTCAGATACCCATACTTTATCACCAGACATAAACGTTGGATAAGCAAAAAATGCAAAGGCTCTTGCAGTCAATGCAGGGTTTAAAATATTCATTCCTGTACCACCAAAAGCTTCCTTGGCAATTAATACTGCAAAAATAACTGATATTGCAAGCATCCAAAGAGGCATGTCAATAGGCATTATCATTGGTATAAGAAGTCCTGTAACTAAATACCCTTCATTGACCGGGTGATTTCTATAAACTGCAAATGCAAATTCAATTGCTAAACCAACAGCGTAAGAAACAGCAATCATTGGAAAAATTTTATAGGCACCATGCAAAACAGCATCAATAAAAGTAAACTGAATATCAGTTTGAATATAATATTGATAACCTGTATTGTACATTCCATAGAACAAAGCAGGAACAAGAGCTATTATTACTGTTATCATTGTTCTTTTTAGATCAACACCATCTCTAATATGTGATCCTTTGGAGGTGGTATGATTTGGTACAAAAAGCATTGTCTCAAATGCATTAAATGCTGGATACAGTCTCTCTAGTTTACCTCCCTTTGTGAAAGGTTTTTTTAAAGTATCAACTTGTTTTCTGATAAAATCCATTAACCTACTTCTTTTAACATTAGTTCAATTCCATTTTTTACAATTTCTTGTGCCTCAATTTTTGAAGTACAAGAAAAATCAACTAAACCAAAATCTTCTGGGACAACTTCGTAAATACCCAGAGATTCCATTTTTTCAATATCACCCGTCATACATGCTTTAATTAATTGCATTGGAAAAATATCCATAGGAAAATATTTTTCCATTTCTCCCGTTACAACTATTGCTCTTTCTTCACCATTAAGGTTTGTATTAACTTTTTTTTGACCTCCTAGTAGCCAAGACAATGAAGTTTTAGATAAACTAGGAACTGAATTATAGATAAATGGGAGCCATCCTAACATTCTATACTGATTACCTTCCTTTATAACACTTAAAGTATTATTATAATATCCTAAGAAATCTGAATATTCAACTTTAGATCCTGAGAGAGGGTCGCCATTTATAAATCTGTAATCCTCTATGCTTGATAATTCCTTTGAGTCAACTAGAGAAGAAATAGAGGATCCAATAATGGTATCATAGTACTTTGGTGATCTCAAACATTCACCAGACACTGCAAGAGTTCTTCTGGGGTTAAAAATTCCAGTAATAAAAAAAGATCCAATATTTGCAAGATCCTCTGGTTTAATTACCCAAATTATTTCACCAGAGTTTAATGGATCAATTCGATTTATCTGAAAGCTTTCATTTCCAGAAGGATGTACTCCTTTAATTTTATATAATTCTACATTATTTAGAATAGAAAAATCACTTTCACAATTGTAAGAAATTGAAAGGTTAATTGGTTTACCAATCAATTTGCTCATTACATTAACACCATTTTGAAATTCATCCATTCTATTTTTCAAAATAAAACCATAATCAGCTGCATATGGTGCAGTAGAGTGAATTGAAACAAAGATAGATTTTGGAAGTCTGTCTGGTTTAGCAATTATATTGTAGGGTCTCTGTCTTATATAAGCTAGGGATCCCGATTCGACAAGAAGTTCCATGATCTTATCCTTACTAATACTCGAGAGGTTTGGTATTTTATAATTGATAGACGTATCACCTTCTTTTCGAATTATAACATTTAAGATTTTTCTTTTGGCACCTCTTACTATCTCGAGAATTTTTCCATTAACCGGAGAAACTATTTTTATAGATTCATTATTCTTATCATGAAAAATTGGTTGACCAAGAGAGACTTTATCTCCCTCTTTAACAAGCATACGTGGGATTAAACCAAAGAAGTCATCTGGATTAAGAGCATAATCTAAACTCATTTTTGCAACCTCAAGTTCAGTTGAAGCAAGTCCTTTAAGATTCAGGTTAGCACCGGCTTTAATGCTTATGTCTTTAGACATCAATTACTAATAATTTTATGTCGCAAATTTAATAATAACAGGTTGAGAAAAAAAAGTATTTTTATTAAAATTATTATCAATTTAAACTAATTTAGATAACCAAAAATTATGTTATGAATAACTCTATAGTTAATGTACCGGAACCGATAAATGAACCTATTAAAGATTACAAGCCAAATAGCCCTGAAAAAGATTCAGTTCTTGCAACATATAAAAATCTCAAGGATTCAACTACTGATGTTAAAATGTGGATCGGAGGGAACTTTGTTGAAAGTTCAAAAACATCAAACATGTCTCCTCCACATGACCATAAACATATACTTGGTAAATACTATTTAGCAGAGAAAAAACATGTAGAGATGGCTATAAAATCTGCTTTAGATGCCAAAGCAAAATGGGCTGGAATGAGATGGGAAGAGAGAGCAGCAATATTTCTCAAAGCTGCAGAACTTGTTTCTGGTCCTTACAGAGATAGAATTAATGCGGCAACTATGTTAGCTCAGTCAAAGACAATATTTCAAGCTGAGATTGATGCTGCATGTGAATTAGTTGACTTTTTAAAATTTAATGTTTACAGCATGCAACACATATATAGTCAACAACCAAAATCTGACATAGGTGTATGGAATAGATTAGGATATAGACCACTTGAGGGATTTGTTTATGCAGTGACACCTTTTAATTTTACTGCTATCTCAGGTAATCTTCCAGGCAGTGCTGCAATGATGGGGAATACAGTAGTTTGGAAACCTAGTGATCACCAAATATTTTCAGCTAAGATTGTTATAGATATATTTAGAGAAGCTGGACTTCCAGATGGAGTGATTAACGCTATTTACGGTGATCCAGAAATGATAACTAACACAATTCTTGAGTCAAAACATTTTGCAGGTATCCATTTTACTGGATCTACATCAGTATTTAAAGGTTTATGGAAAAAGATAGGTGGTAATATAGAACATTATAATTCTTATCCTAGAATTGTTGGAGAAACTGGAGGTAAAGATTTTATTATTGGTCATCAATCTGCAGATATAGATGAGTTTGTTACTGCAGTTATTAGAGGAGCTTTTGAATTTCAGGGCCAAAAGTGTTCAGCTGCATCAAGAGTATATGTACCCTCATCAATATCAAAAAAATTTTTTAGCAAATTAGAATCTGAAATTGCAAAAATTAAAATGGGAAGTCCAGAGAATTTTAATAATTTTATGACTGCTGTAATCCATGAGGCATCTTTTGATAAACTTGTTAATGCAATTGAAGGTGCAAAATCTGATAAGGATGCAGAGGTAGTTATTGGTGGTGGTTATGACAAATCAAAAGGATATTTTATTGAACCTACAGTAATTAAAACATCAAATCCAAAGTACTATTCTATGGAGACAGAATTATTTGGCCCAGTAGTTACAATCTATGAATATGATGATGATAAATGGAATGAAACATTGAAGATTGTTGATGAAACTTCTGAATATGCTTTAACTGGTGCAGTTTTTTGTGAAGACAGATACATTCTTAGTGAAGCTGTTGACATACTGAAAAATTGTGCAGGTAACTTTTATATTAATGATAAATGTACTGGAGCAGTGGTTGGTCAACAACCATTTGGGGGAGCTAGAGGCTCAGGCACAAATGATAAAGCAGGTTCCTATCTAAATTTACTAAGATGGGTTTCACCCAGACTAATTAAAGAAGTTTTTGTTCCACCAAAAGATTTCAAATACCCATTTATGGGATAATTTTAATCAATTATTTCAACTTTATTAATGTAAACATTTTTTATTGGCCAATCCATTTCATCTGTTGGAATAGATGCTATTCTATCAACTGTATCCATTCCTTTTATAACTTCTCCAAAAACAGTATAGTTCCCATCTAAATGATTTGCTCCATCTTTTTTTTGGACAATAAAAAATTCAAAAGGTGACGCCATTTTATATGGATTGTCTAATGAGGTACTTGGCATACTTATAGCTCCTCTTTTATGGAAGTGTCCTTTATTGAAATCATTTGGAAGTAGATACTTTCCAATATTTTTTCTCTTATTGGAAACAGAAATATTATCACTATTTCCGGCTTGAATAACAAAATTATTTATAACTCTATAAAATTGGGTTCCTTCAAAATACTTTTTCTTAGCCAAGAAAATGAAGTTCGATCTATGGTATGGTGTATTATTATATAGTAATATTTCAATTTGTCCAAAGTCAGTATAAATTCTGACTTTATTCTCTTTATTATTTTTTTCATACTCATATAAAAATTCAATAATATTTTCATCAGTAAGCTTTAAATCATTTTTAGGATCTTCAATTATTTCTTCTTTTATTATTTCAACTTTTAATTCTTCTGAAGGTTCAATTTTAGTTGTTGGTTTATCATCAACTCTTATACAACTATAAAGGACTAGAAAGCTTAAAAATGTAAAAATTATTTTTTGAAACATAATTTATTATTGAAAAGGGATATATATAATCTTTTTTGTTTTAAAGAATTCGTGATTAAAATATTTATTTATATCATAAATTTTTTTTTTATTGAAATCTTTTAACTCTTCATATAGATCACCACCTTTCAATGAAATTATTCCATTTTTCATTTTATCTGATGAATCATATCTAAAATTTTTATTGACTAGTTTATAAAATTTATCCATTCTAGTAACAGCCCTTGATAATATAAAGTCATAATGATCTAGATGATTTTCTACTCTATCATTTACAGCATCTACGTTGTTTATTGATAACTCGCTACATATTGATTTTACAACTTTTATTTTTTTCCCAATACTGTCTATTAATGTGAAATTAGCTTTTGGGAAAAAAATTGCTAAAGGTATACCCGGAAGACCTCCGCCTGTTCCAACATCAAGCACTGAGGTTGAATCTTTGAAGCTTACAATTTTTGCAATAGACAACGAGTGAAGTATATGATTAATTTCTAGATTATCTATATCCTTTCTAGAAATTAAATTCACCTTTGAATTCCAGTATTTATATAATTGGATAAGTTTATAATACTTTTCTTTTTTCTCTTGATTTAATTTTGGAAAAAATTTATTTATTTCAGTCAAGATAATAAGTCTTTTATTCTTTTTATTGCCTCCTCAATTTGTTCTCTTGAAGCCGAATAAGAAATTCTAATACAGTTAGGATAACCAAAAGCGTCTCCAGGAACTGTTGCTACATGTGCTTTTTCAAGAATAAGCATTGATAAATCATTTGCATTATTTACAGTTACACCCTTAAATGTTTTACCAAATAATTCTGAAATATTTGGAAAAATATAGAATGCCCCCATGGGTGGTTGTTTAATATTAAAACCATTAATTTTTGTTACAAGATCTATTATAAAATCTCTTCTAATCTTAAATTCGTCAACCATGTATTGAATTTTTTCAGGAGACTCTTCAAGTGCTTTAATTGTAGCTCTTTGAGCAATGCAATTTGCTCCACTTGTTATTTGACCTTGCATTTTGTTACAAGCTTTAGCTATTACTTTAGGCGCTCCCAAATAACCTATTCTCCAACCAGTCATTGCATAGGCTTTTGAAATTCCATTTACAGAAACTGTTCTATCATACATTCCGGGTAAGCTTGCAAAACTTACAGATTTTACTCCATAATTTATGTGTTCATAAATTTCATCTGACACTATAATTATATTCGGATATTTTAAAAGAACTTTTGAAAATTCAAGATATTCTTGTTCAGTAAAAACTGATCCACTTGGGTTATTAGGTGAATTAAGCATCAACATTTTGGTTTTATCTGTAATTGCAGAATCAAGTTGTTGAGCAGTAATTTTATAATTTGAGTCTTCATCAGGATTTATAAATACAGGTACTCCTTCAGCTAGTTCAACCATAGCGCTATAACTTACCCAATATGGTGTAGGTATTAAAACTTCATCACCTTTATTAATAAGTGACATACATACATTTGCAATTGATTGTTTTGCCCCTGTCGAAACAACTATTTGGTCTACATCATAATTTAAGTTGTTATCTCTTTTAAATTTTTTACAAATTGCTTTTTTTAAATCAAGATAACCATCAACTGGAGAATATTTATGATAATTATCGTTAATAGCTTCAACTGCTGCTTCTTTTATGTAATCTGGAACATTAAAGTCAGGCTCACCTGCACTTAGAGTTATAACATCTATTCCTTGGTTTTTTAAATCATGTGCTTTAGCTGTCATTGCAACAGTCTGAGATATCGGCAAAGACTTTATTTTATCTGATAACATTTTATAGATTATTTATTTAATATTTTTTTTTGATTATTAATTGATTCTTGATGAATTGCTTTAAAAACTCTTAAAATGAATTCTTCACTTAACCCATGTTCTTCACCATCTAAAATCATCTTTCCAAGAATTTCATTCCATCTTTTATTTTGTAAAATGGCTACATTATTATCAGATTTTAGCTGACCAATCTCTTTTGCAACTTCCATCCTTTTTCCAAATGTTGACAATAAATTTTGATCTGCAACATCAATTTGAGATCTAAGGTTATTTAGTTTATTTGTATAATCTTCACCTTCTGCAGTCTTTTCTCTAATTGTTAAATCTTTCATTATTTCTATTAATCGTTCAGGGGTTACTTGTTGAGCAGCATCACTCCATGCATTATCTGGATCACAGTGTGTCTCAATCATTAACCCATCAAAATTTAAATCTAGTGCAGATTGACTTAAATCAAAAATTAAATCTCTTCTTCCAGCAATATGAGATGGGTCACATATTAATGGTAGATCTGGAAAATTATTTTGAAGTTCAACTGCAATTTGCCACTCTGGATTATTTCTATATTTAGATTTATCATAGGATGAGAATCCTCTGTGTATAACTCCGATTTTGTTTATATCTGAAGAGTAAATTCTCTCAATACCACCCAGCCAAAGAGCTAAATCGGGATTAACTGGATTCTTAACTAAAACAATTTTATCAGTTCCTTTAAGTGCATCTGCAATTTCCTGAACAATAAATGGAGATACCGTAGACCTAGCCCCAATCCATAATATATCAACATCATGTTTAAGTGCAAGGTCTACATGAACCGAATTTGCAACTTCTGTTGCAATCATAAGACCGGTTTCCTTTTTAACTTTTTCTAACCAGTTTAAACCAATTGCACCAACACCTTCAAACATACCAGGTCTAGTTCTAGGTTTCCATATTCCTGCCCTATATGCAGATACATCCGTGTCTTTAAGGTCATGAGCGATTTTTAAAACTTGCTCTTCAGTTTCAGCACTACAAGGTCCAGCTATAACCAATGGGTGCCCTAGATTCATTTTGTCTAACCAACTTCTAAACTCTTTTTTATTTTCCATAATTATTTATTTAATTCCGTTAAGTATTTCTTTAATACCATTTATTTTTTTCATTTCAGCACTTAAATTTTCTTTATCACCGTTTTCAATTAAAATTTTAAAATTATTAATATTGGAGATATACTCATTAAGTGATTCAACAATATTGTTTTTATTTTCTACGAAAATTGATGCCCATGTTTCAGGAGAACTCTTTGCTAACCTAACAGTAGATTCAAATCCACTCCCAGCCATATCATAAATTGTATCTTGGTCCTCTTCTTTGTTCATAACAGTCTTTCCTAACATAAAAGAAGAAATATGAGATAGGTGTGAAACATATGCTATATGCTTATCATGTTCAATAGAGTCCATGTTGATAATATTCATATTCATCAAATCAAAAATTTTTAAAGCATTTAATAATAAGTCTTGATCAGTTTTTTCTGTTTCACAAAGAATTAAAACTTTGTTATCAAAAAGGTTTTTAGTTGCAGCTGATGGACCTGAAAACTCAGTACCAGCTATTGGATGAGCTGCTAGGAAATTTTTTCTATTAGTATGATCTACTACTCTTTTACAAATTTCATACTTTGTTGAACCCAAGTCAACAACCAAAGTATCATTTGAGATTTTATTCAATATTGACTCTATTTCACTTTTGATAGCATCTACAGGTATTGCAATAAAAATGTATTTTAGGTTATCAATTGAATTAATATCTAGTTTTTTATCAATTATACCTTTGCTTAAAGAATAACTCATTGAGTCCATATCTTTATCAAGTCCATAGATAACTGTATTTGTATCAATTTCCTTAATCTTTAAAGCTATAGACCCTCCAATTAATCCCAGGCCAATTACACCTACATTCATAATTCTTTAATTTTATATTCACCTAAAACTTTAAATTCTTGAGCCATTATCTCAATAATTTTTTTTGCTTTAGTGTAATTATCTACTGAATTAAAAGTAATATCAACAAAAAAAGCGTATTTGCCAGGTGTTTGTATTACTGGTAAAGATTGAATCTTAGTAAGATTTAGACTACAATCACTCATCATGTTTAAAACTGAAGCTAAACTTCCTCTTTTATGATCTAGAATAAACTTTAGTGCAGCTTTATTGAATTCATCATTAGTTTTCTTTTTTTCAAGAATCACAAATCTTGTCTTGTTATTTTTTATAGTTTGTATTGACTCGTTAAGAATTTCTAAATTATATATTTCTGAAGCATCTTTACTTGCAATAGCAGCAACACCCAGCATTCCTTCATCTTTGATTTTTTTTGCAAATAAAGCTGTATCCTCGCTCTCAATTAATTTAATATTAGGGTAATTATTAAAGAATTTTGAACATTGAAGTAAAGCCATTGGATGTGATTGCACTTCATAGATTTCATCAATTTTTTGCCCAGCCAGACACATTAAATTATGATTTATATTTAAATAATGTTCTCCTGTTATATATAAATTATACTCATCAATTAGTGCATAATTAGGAAGTATTGATCCAACAATTGAATTTTCAATTGCCATAACACCAAAATCAGATTCTTCCTTATCAATTGATTTAACAAGATTTTCAAAGGTTGAGCATTCTAGTAATTCAAAAGATTCAAAGTACTCATTTGCCACCATATGATGGAAAGAACCTTTAATTCCCTGTATTGACACTTTCATATAAAAAAAAAGTCCTGATTTGACAGGACTATTATATTTTATTTTTTACTACACATAATTATCCTGCCTTCTGATGAGAGAAGTAATATGTATAATAAAAATTAAAATTTTGTTTCATTACTTAACAAAAGTATGATAGGTATTTAAAATATCAAACTTTTTAGACTATTTTTTGATAAGCTCTCCATTAAGATAAATTGAGTGTTCTATCAAAGTTGATTTCTCAAGGTTTTTAGAAACGGAACAATACTTATCAAAACTTAGTGATGCTGCACGAATTATTTTATCACCTGGAATTTCTCCTTCAATCAATAGTTTTACATGAATCCTCTTATAAGGTCTACCTGGTTCTGATTCTCTTTCACCATTGACTTCCATTTTGTATGATTTAGGATCTAGCTTTTGTTTTTCTAAAATAGAAATGATATCTATACTACTGCAACCCGCAACTCCCATAAGTAGAAGCTCCATTGGGCTGGCTCCTTGAACTTGATAGTCTGGTGAGTATTTTCTATCCAAATGAACTTTATGTCCATTTTCATTTGATAATTCAAATAGGTATTTGTCGTTGACTCTATCTAAGTAAATTGCCATTATTTTAAAATTTTTGTAAAGATATCTGAAATTTGATTGGTTTCAATTAAAAAAGCATCATGTCCATGAATTGATTTTATAATGTGATTATTAACAGGAACTTTATTCGACTTCAGAATAGATGTAGTTTCGTAATCTTCCTCAGGAAGAAAGAATATATCAGTATCAACTGATATTATATCTATTTTTGATTTTACATTTTGAATTTTCCTCTCAAAACTAATACCATCTCTAGTTATATCTGATGATCTTAATAGTTTATTTAAAAATTTATACGAATCAAGACTAAATCTTTGATGTAACTTTACTCCGTGGTGATCAAGCCATGATTCTACATTAAATATACCTTTATCATTATTTATTGTTCTTTTAAATCTTTCATTTAAAGACTTTGGTGTTCTGTAGAAAGTCATAGCATGAATTCTAGCATCTGCAACTGGGTTTTTAGAATTTTCAAGAATTCTATCTTGGAGATAGGTATTTGCGATTAACCAATCATTAGCCTTCCAATCTGCAGCAATAGGGATTATTTTATCGGCAATATCATTTTTAATAGCTAACATTTCCCAAGTAAGACATCCTCCAATTGAGCCTCCAGTTATTGCAAATAAATTAGAAATTTTTAATTTTTCTAATGCCTCAATAAATAATAAGGCTACATCACCCAAATTAATATTTAGAGAATAATCAAAACCATTTTCATTAAATCCATTACCAGGTAGATTAAAACATATTACAGTAAATTTTTTTGTATCTACAGGTTTATTATCGCCTACAATATCTTTCCACCATCCATTCTTACCTGAGACAAGTGAGTTTCCAGTCAAAGCATGATTTATAAGAATAACTGGAGAACTCCCAATAGGCATACCAAAGATTTGATACGTAAGTTCAATCTTTTTGATTTTGAATCCTGATTGAATTTCAAAATCTTCGATTAAAATATGTTTTAATTCATCTTCCAAATTATATAGACTTAATTGCCTCTTTTAGATCATTAATTAGATCATTAGGGTCTTCAAGTCCTATACTCAGCCTTACTAGATCTGATGTAACCCCTGTAGATTTTTGCTGATCCTCATTTAATTGTTGATGAGTCGTGCTTGAAGGATGAATTATTAAAGATTTGGAGTCACCAAAGTTTGCAAGCAAAGAAAATATTTTGGTACTATCTGTCAATTTTTTTGCTGACTCAAACCCGCCTTTTAATCCAAAAGTAACAATTCCGCTTTGGCCTCCCTTTAGATATTTCTTTGAAAGATCATAATATTTAGATGATTTGAGACCTGGATAATTTACCCATGCTACCTCATCTTGAGTTTCAAGCCACTCTGCAACTTTCAATGCATTCTCAGAGTGTTTCTTAATTCTTACAGATAGGGTTTCTAATCCTTGAATTGTTTGAAAGCAATTAAACGGGCTTGGAGCACTACCAAGATCTCTTAGTCCCTCAATTCTAACTTTTGCAATAAATGCTGCAGGTCCAAGTGCATCATGATATACAAGACCATGATATCCGGCAGATGGTTCAGTGAATTCACTAAATAGTCCACTACTCCAGTCAAATCTACCAGCATCAATTATAATACCTCCTATTGAAGTTCCATTTCCCGTTATGTATTTTGTAGTAGAGTGAATTACAATATCTGCACCATAATCAATTGGTTTTAATAAATATGGAGTAGCTACAGTGTTATCAACTATTAGTGGGAGTTTTGCCTTTTTGGCAATTTTGGATATGGATTCAACATCTAATATATCCAGTTTAGGATTACCAATACTTTCAATATATACAGCCCTAGTGTTTTCTTTAATTGCTTGAGAAAAATTATTTTGATCATCAGGGTCTACAAATGTTGTGGTTATGCCATACCTCGGAAGTGTAACATTTAATAAATTATAAGTTCCTCCATATAGACTATTTGAGGCTACAATATGATCTCCAGTTTTCAATAATGTTAAAAGAGTTGTAGCCAGAGCAGCAGATCCTGATGATGTTGCAACTGCCGCGATTCCTCCTTCCAAAGAAGCCAATCTTTGTTCAAGAATATCAGCTGTTGGATTATTTAGTCTAGTATAAATATATCCAGGTTCTGCTAATGAAAATAAATTAGCAGCGTGGTCAGTATCATTAAATACATAAGATGTAGTTTGATAAATAGGAACAGCTCTTGTCCCCTCAGTCTTTGTTGTGTTGTGACCTGCATGTAATGCAAGTGTTTGATCATTTTGATTCATAGTTTTAGTGATTTAATTATTTGTTCAACATATTCTAGCTTCTCCCAAGGGAAAAGCTCAACCTCGATTTTTTTAACTCCAGAATATTTTGAGTCAAAGGTTTTAGTTTTTTTTTCAGATTTTCTACCCATATGCCCATATGAGGCAGTTTCAAGATATATTGGATCTCTCAACTTAAATCTTGATTCTATCGAGTGAGGTTTTAAGTCAAATATCTCTTTGACAATATTCGATAGTTTAGAATCTGAAATATTTAATTTTGATTTACCACATGTATTTACATTAAGTGATACTGGCTCAGCAACTCCAATAGCATATCCTACTTGAATTAAAATTTCGTCAGACACACCTGCTTTAACTAAATTCTTGGATATATGTCTTGCCGCATATGCTGCACTTCTATCAACTTTACTAGGATCTTTTCCACTAAAGGACCCACCTCCATGAGCTCCTCTTCCACCATAAGTGTCAATAATTATTTTTCGTCCAGTTAAGCCTGTATCTCCATTTGGTCCACCTATAACAAATTTTCCAGTTGGATTAACATGGTATTTAATACTATCATCAAATAATTTTTGAATACTTTCAGGATAACTTTCCTTAACAATTGGAATTAATATCTCAATTATATCTTGTCTTATTTTATCCAACATTTTTTTATCATCGCTATCAAACTCATCATGTTGAGTTGAAATTACAATTGTATCTACTCTTAACGGATTGTCATTTTCATCATATTCAATAGTAACTTGAGACTTTGAGTCAGGTCTTAAATAGGGAATTGTTTTTGATCTTCTCAAACGTGAAAGTTCAAAAAGTAATTTATTAGCAATATCTAAAGTTAGAGGAATACTGTTTTCAGTTTCATTACATGCATAACCAAACATTATTCCTTGATCTCCTGCACCTTGATACTCCTTTATATTTGTTTCTATTCCTCTTAAAATATCTTCTGACTGCTCATGAATCAATGACATAACAGCACAAGATTCCCCTGAGAATTTGTACAAATCATTATTATATCCAATATCCTTGATTATTTCTCTAGCTACATTCTGCACATCTACATATGTAGAACTGGTAACCTCACCAGATAAAATAACTTGTCCAGTTGTGACTAATGTTTCACAGGCTACTTTTGAATTTGGATCAAAAGCTAGAAAATTATCTAAGATCCCGTCACTGATCTGATCAGAGACTTTATCAGGGTGTCCTTCACCCACAGATTCAGACGTAAATAAATACGGCATAATTTTAAATTTGTGAGGAAAAAGAAGACGTGATTGCTTTAAAAGAATTACTGCTTTAGCAATTTTTTTAAGAGGTTGCAATCAGTCAAATCCTTCCTCTATTGGAAACAAAATTAATTAAATAAATATTATTTCAAATTATTATGCTTTTTTCTTTAAAAAAAACCTACTATTTTGGCAAAAATTATGAGAATAGCAATTGCAGGAAATATTGGTGCTGGAAAAACAAGTTTAACCAAGCAACTATCTAAAAGCTTAAAATATAAACCATATTATGAAGATGTAATTGCAAATCCATATTTAGATGACTTCTACAGTCATATGGAAAGATGGTCTTTTAATCTTCAAATTTATTTTTTAAATAGTAGATTTAAGCAACTTCTTGATATTGAAAAAAGCAACGTTAACGTAATTCAAGATAGAACAATTTATGAGGATGCATTTATTTTTGCACCCAATTTAAATGCAATGGGCTTAATGCCTCAAAGAGATTATGATAATTATTTATCACTTTTTGATACTATGCTTAATCTTGTCAAACCACCAGATCTTTTAATTTACCTTCAAAGTAGTATCCCTAACCTAGTTAACAAAATTCATAAAAGGGGAAGAGAGTATGAGAAAACTATTAGTATAGAATATCTGAGTAGATTAAATGAAAGATATGAGGCTTGGATAACAAATTATGACAACGGTAAGCTCTTAAAAATCAATGTTGATGATATGGATTTTGTCGAGAAAAAATCAGATTACGAATCAATATTATCAATGATTAAAAAAGAACTTTAATCATATCTTTCTAGATATTTTTGCTTTCCATTTTTAGCATTGTATTATATTTGAAAAAAATTTAAAAAATGGACTACATAAATCTTATCCCTTTAACTGGTGTACTAGCATTAATATTTGTTTTTATTAAAAATTCATCAGTTTCAAAAAAAGAAGTTGGAAATGCAAAAATGGCAAAAATTGCAAAAAATATTGCGGATGGTGCAATGGCATTTTTAAAAGCTGAATATAAAATATTATCAGTTTTTGTTATAATTACTGCTGTATTACTAGCATATAAAGGTATTAATGAGGGAAGCAGCTGGTTAGTTGCAGTTTCTTTTGTTGTTGGAGCATTATGTTCTGGTCTAGCGGGCTTTATTGGTATGCAAGTTGCAACAAAGGCAAATGTTAGGACAACTAATGCTGCTCAACATTCTCTTGGAAAAGCACTTGAAATTGCATTTTCTGGTGGTTCTGTTATGGGAATGGGTGTAGTTGGTTTAGGAGTTTTAGGAGTTGGCTCACTGTTTATAATTTATAGGCCAATGTTTGAAGACATAAATACTGTAATACAAGTTTTATCCGGATTTTCTCTTGGTGCTTCTTCTATTGCATTGTTTGCCAGAGTTGGTGGTGGAATATACACCAAAGCTGCAGATGTTGGTGCTGATTTAGTTGGGAAAGTTGAAGCTGGTATTCCCGAAGATCATCCTCTAAATCCTGCAACTATTGCAGATAATGTTGGAGATAATGTTGGAGATGTCGCTGGGATGGGAGCGGATTTATTTGAGTCTTTTGTTGGATCAATTATTGGAGCAATGGTATTAGGTGCTGCTTTTATTAGTTTAAGTGAATTCTCTGGAATTGAAATTAATGCTGTACTGCTTCCATTGTTTATAGCTGCATCTGGAATAATTATGTCTATTATAGGAACATTCTTCGTTAAAGTAAAAGAAGGAGGAGATCCTCATAAGGCTTTAAATATGGGTGAATTTATATCTGCTGGATTAATGATTGCCATTACTTATTTCTTGATACAGTATTTACTTCCAGAGTCATGGGTTTTCAATGATATTGAATATACTTCAAATGGTGTCTTCATTGCAACAATTAGTGGATTGATAGCAGGACTTCTTGTAGGTAAAGTAACTGAATATTACACTGCAACTGGTAAAAATCCGGTTCTTTCAATAGTAAAACAGTCAGAAACTGGTCCTGCAACTACGATAATATCCGGTTTAGGGGTTGGTATGATTTCCACTGCCCTTCCTATAATATTTATTTGTGCGGCAATATTACTCTCTTATGAGTTTGCTGGTCTATATGGAATAGCAATTGCTGCCGTTGGTATGCTTGCCAATACTGGTATTCAACTAGCAGTTGATGCGTACGGACCTATTTCAGATAATGCTGGAGGTATTGCAGAAATGGCAGAGTTAGATCCTAAAGTTAGAGAAAGAACAGATAAGCTTGATGCAGTTGGAAATACAACAGCAGCAATAGGAAAAGGTTTTGCTATTGCATCAGCTGCTCTAACAGCTCTAGCTTTATTTGCAGCATTTATGCAAACTGCAGAAATTTCTGCTATTGATATTTCAAAACCAGTTGTAATGGCTGGACTTTTACTTGGTGCAATGCTACCATTTGTTTTTTCTGCCCTTTCAATGAATGCAGTTGGTAAGGCAGCAATGAGTATGATTGAAGAAGTGAGAAGACAATTTAGAGACCTTCCAAAATTGAAAGCAGCTCTTGAAGTAATGAGAAAGTATGACTCAGATCTTTCTAAAGCATCAAAAGAAGATCTAAAAATATTTAATGATGCTGATGGCGTTGCAGAATATAGTAAATGTGTTGAAATTTCAACACAAGCTGCATTAAGGGAGATGGTTCTTCCAGGATTAATGGCTATATCAGTTCCAGTTATAATTGGATTCGCTGGTGGTGCAGAAATGCTCGGTGGTCTTTTGGCTGGTGTTACATCATGTGGTGTTCTAATGGCGATTTTTCAATCAAATGCTGGTGGTGCATGGGATAATGCAAAAAAAATGATTGAAGAAGATGGAAGAAAAGGTAGTGAAGCTCATAAAGCAGCAGTTGTTGGTGACACAGTAGGTGATCCTTTCAAAGACACATCTGGACCATCACTTAACATTCTTCTTAAATTAATTGCTGTTGTTGCGCTAGTTATAGCTCCACTTCTAGTAGGCTAAATATAGAGGACTTTTCTAACTGCCTTAATTACTTCCTCACTATTTGGGAGCCATTCCTCTAATAAAACTGGAGAGTAAGGAGTAGGAGTATCTGCATTATTTACTTTTTCAATTGGTGCATCTAAATAATCAAAAAGTTCATTCTGAACTTTGTGCGAAATATCTGTAGATATATTTCCGAAAGGCCATGCCTCTTCAAGTATTACTAACCTATTTGTTTTTTTAACTGATTCTAGTACAGTATTATAATCAATAGGTCTTAATGTTCTTAAGTCAATAATTTCACATTCAATACCGTCTTTTTCAAGAATATCAGCAGCTATGTATGCTTCTTTAATAATCTTTCCAAATGAAACTAGTGTTACATCTTTTCCTTTTCTCTTAATATCGGCAACTCCGATTGGCAAGGTATATTCCCCTTCAGGAATTTCACCTTTATCACCATACATTTGTTCAGATTCCATGAATATGACTGGATCATCATCTCTTATTGCAGATTTTAAAAGTCCTTTTGCATCATATGGATTTGATGGCACGATTACTTTAAGACCAGGGCAATTAGCAAACCAGCTTTCAAATGCTTGAGAGTGGGTTGCACCCAACTGTCCGGCAGATGCAGTTGGACCTCTAAAAACAATTGGACATGGAAATTGGCCACCAGACATCTGTCTTATTTTTGCAGCATTATTTATTATTTGATCAATCCCGACTAAAGAAAAATTAAATGTCATAAACTCAATAATTGGTCTTGCTCCAACCATCGTAGAACCAACTCCAACTCCAGAGAAACCAGCTTCAGAAATAGGCGTATCTATTACTCTTAATTCACCAAATTCATCTAACATCCCCTTTGATGCCTTGTAAGCACCATTATATTCTGCAACTTCTTCACCCATAAGATAGACACTCTCATCTCTTCTCATTTCTTCTGACATTGCCTCGCATATGGCTTCTCTAAATTGAACTGTTTTCATTCACTAAAATTTTATGCGAATTTAATCATAAAAAAAATATTTCCTATTGTTCATTAATGAGATTTAAATTTTATTTAATTAATTTGTTAAATTATATTCTTACATGGAATTGGTAGAGTTAAAAATTCATGGAATTTCATATAGCGATAATACTTCAGGAGCTTTTGCAATTATATTAGATGAAGTAAATGGAAATAAAAAATTACCAATAGTTATTGGTAGCTATGAAGCTCAATCAATAGCAATTGCCTTGGAGAAAAAAATTAAAACCTCGAGACCACTTACTCATGAATTATTTAAAGGATTTGCAGATAAATTCAATATTAGTTTGAACCATATAGTTATTCATAAACTAAGTGACGGTGTTTTCTATTCAAATATGGTTTGTGAAAAGGATAGCGAGGTAGTCAAAGTTGATTCAAGAACATCTGACGCAATTGCTTTATCAATTAGATTCAATGCACCTATTTTTGTAACTAAAGAAATTCTGGCTGAAGCTGGGTTTGAAGATGATAAAAAATACTCGGAGGATTTAAATCTTGCCGATGAAAAATTTTTTAATGATGGACATAGCTCACCTGATTCTAATACAAAAAAAACTAAGGATATAAAAAAAATATCAACTCGCAATATTAAAAAGATGTTAGAAAAAAGCATCCAAAATGAAGATTATGAGTTAGCTGCAAGACTAAGGGATGAGTTAGATTTGAGAAAAAAAGTATAATGAGACAATATTTAGATTTACTTCAACATATAAAAGATAATGGAGTTAAAAAAGCTGACAGAACAGGCACCGGGACAATCAGTGTATTTGGATACCAGATGAGATTCAACCTACAAGAAGGCTTCCCCCTTGTTACCACTAAGAAGCTACATTTAAGATCAATAATACATGAATTAATTTGGTTTATTAATGGTGAGACAAACATTAAATATTTAAAAGATAATGGTGTAACAATATGGGATGAATGGGCCGACATTGATGGTAATCTTGGTCCTATCTATGGGCACCAGTGGAGAAACTGGAATTCTGACGGTATAGATCAACTTCAGGACGTAATTCACTCACTTAAAACTAATCCATCAAGCAGGAGGATGATTGTAACAGCATGGAATCCAAATATTATCCCTGATAATAAAAAGTCGTTCAAAGAAAACGTTGAAGATGGAAAAGCAGCATTGCCTCCATGTCATGCATTTTTTCAATTTTATGTATCTAACAATAAACTATCTTGTCAAATGTATCAAAGGAGCGCAGATGTATTTCTAGGAGTTCCATTCAATATTGCATCTTATGCTCTTCTAACTCATATGATAGCTCAAGTGTGTGGATACGATGTAGGAGATTTCATACACACATTTGGTGACACTCATATTTATTTGAATCACATTGAACAAGTTGATCTTCAGTTAACAAGAGAGCCAATGAAATTACCTAAACTAAAACTTAATCCTCTTGTTGATAAAATTGAAGATTTTAAATATGAGGATATTGAAATATTAGATTATGATTCACATCCATCAATTAAGGGTAAGATTTCTGTCTAATTATGGTTAAAAGTGAACTAACAATCATAGCAGCTGCTTCAACTAATAATGTTATTGGATTTAATAACAAGCTTATTTGGAATATTCCAAATGATTTAAAAAGATTTAAGGAGTTGACACTAGGTCATTCTGTAATAATGGGTAGAAAGACCTTTGAATCTTTACCTAATCCATTACCGAAAAGAAGAAACATTATTATTACAAAAAATAAGGATTATTCTCGAAATGGTATTGAAGTAACTAGTAATATAGAGGATGCTATAGATTTATGTAAAGGTGATTCACAACCATTTATAATAGGTGGTGGAGAAATATATTCTCAAACTATAGAGATTGTGGATAAGATTGAATTAACAAGGGTTTATAAAGATTATCAAGGGGATGCCTTTTTCCCTGACATTCCTCGGGATAAGTTTGAGCTTACTAATGAGTTAGTTAATTATTTAGATGATGATAGTAGTACAAAATATTCTTTTTTAACATATATAAGGAAATAATATGAAAGCATTTGTTTTTCCTGGTCAAGGATCACAAAAACCTGGAATGGGTAAAGAAATTTATGATAATATATCTGAGACTAGAAATTTATTTAATAAAGCAAATGATATTTTAGGATTTAATATTACCAACTTAATGTTTGAGGGAACACCTGAGGATCTTTTACAAACAAAAGTTACTCAACCAGCAATTTTCATTCATTCTGTAATATCTGCTCTTACTTCAAAGGAGTTTAAGCCTCAAGCTTGTGCAGGTCACTCACTTGGCGAGTTTTCTGCATTAGTTGCATCTAAGGCATTAAGTTTTGAAGATGGATTAACGTTAGTCTCAATTAGAGCAAATGCTATGCAAGAAGCTTGTCAAAAAACTAAAGGAACAATGGCAGCAATTTTAGGGCTAGAAAATAAAATTGTTGAGGATGTTTGTAATGAAATAGATGAAAACGTAAAACCTGCTAATTACAATTGCCCAGGTCAGTTGGTAATTTCAGGAGAATATAATGCAGTTGAAAAAGCTTGCCAAATTCTAAAAGAGAGAGGCGCAAAAAGAGCTTTAATACTTCCAGTTAGTGGTGCTTTTCATTCAGATCTTATGGAATCAGCCAAAAAAGAGCTCAAAGACGGAATTGATAAGATTGAATTTAGAAAGCCAATATGTAAAATCTATCAAAACTTTAGTGCTAAGCCAGAAATAGATTCTGAAATAATCAAAATGAATCTATTAAATCAATTAACTGGAGCAGTACTCTGGAGTCAGAGTGTAAATGAAATGGTTAACGACGGAATTAATGAATTTGTTGAGGTTGGGCCAGGTAATACTCTTCAGGGATTAATAAGAAAAATAAATCCTGAAGTAATAGTCTCAAAAATTTAATTTTTATAGACTTTACCGTCTTTCATAACAAAAATTACATTTTCTAAAGTGGCAATATTTTCTAGAGGACTTTCATCAACTGCAATAATATCAGCATAAAATCCCTCCTTTAATTGGCCTAGAAGGTTTTCCATATTTAATAGTTTGGCGTTTGTTATTGTTGCAGAATTTAAGGAATACTCAGCTGGAATTCCAATTTCTTTCATGTATACAAATTCTCCAGCATTATCTCCATGAGGAAAAACACCTGCATCAGTTCCAAAGGCAATTGGAACACCCATTTCATAGGCTTTTTTTGTGGTAGCTTTATTCTGAACTCCTACCTCAAGGGCTTTCGGTATTATTATTTCAGGATAATATCCAGGAATTTTAGCCATTTTAGCTACATGCTCACCAGCACTTATAGTTGGGACTAGATAAGTTTGTTTTTCTTTCATAAGTCTCATTGTTCTATCTGCCATAATTGATCCATGTTCAATAGTAGTAACACCTGCATTTACTGCTCTAAACATACCTTCGTCTCCATGAGCATGAGCTGCAACATGCATACCGTAGTCATCTGCGGTTTTAACAATTTCCCTTATTACTTCTTCAGTAAATTGAGGGTTTTGTCCATTTTTAGCTAAACTCATTACTCCTCCAGTTGCAGTAATTTTAATTAAATCGGCTCCATTCTTATATCTATATCTAACAGCTTTTCTAGCATCTGCAATAGAATTTACAACTCCCTGCTCTGGTCCAGGGTCATCAACAAGATCATCTCTAAAACCATTTGTCCTATCCCCATGACCACCAGTAGTAGCAATTGTTTTCCCCGAAGTAAAAATTCTAGGACCTGGAATAACACCATTATTAATCGCATTTCTTAATGAGATATTTACACCAGATCCTCCAACATCTCGAACTGTTGTAAACCCTGACATAAGAGTCTTCTTTGCAATAACCGAAGATCTAAAAGCTACATCTGCCTTATTGTCTTGAAATCTTCTTATATACCTATCTTGACCACCTGATTGACTCTCCATATGAACATGGAAATCAATCAACCCTGGTAACACAACTTTAGATTTCAAGTCATAAATTTTTATATCATCATTACTTGCTTCTTTGTATCCATTTTCAATTGATTTAATTTTAGTATCTGAAATTATAATAGTTTTTTCTGAACTTAGTTTTCCGGAGTTAGTATCATAAATTTTTCCAGCATGAATGTATATGTCTTGCGCTGAAACTGTTAATACAGATAGAAGTAAAAGTATTATTCTCATTTTTAGTTTTTTACTAAAGTAAAAGAAATGGATAATTATTCAAAAAAACTAGAAACAGTATCTGTGATATAAGTTATTTGTCTCTTTGAAAGCTCTGTATGCATAGGTAATGAAATCACCTCATCTTTTACTTGATTAGTAACTGGAAAGTCATTGTCGGACATAAATTCTTGTTTATATGCCTTTTGTTCATGGAATCCAAGGGGATAATATATACCGAATGGAATACTATTTTTTGAAAGATGTTCAGCCAATTTATCTCTCATCCCATTTTTAACCTTTAAGGTATACTGATGATAAACATGAGTGTCAAGGTCAGATTCAACAAATGGAGTCTCAAGAAGCTCAATCTTGTCAAACTTTTCATTATATAATTTAGCAGATTCCTGTCTGCTATTATTGTATTTGTTAAGATACTTCAGCTTTACATTTAAAATTGCAGCTTGAATAGAATCAAGTCTAGAATTTACACCAATCTCATCATGATAATATCTTTCATACATACCATGATTAACCAATCCTCTTATCTTGTATGCTAGATTATCTGAGTTTGTCATTATGGCTCCTCCATCACCGTAACAACCTAAATTCTTAGAAGGAAAAAAAGATGTAGTAGAAATATCTCCAATAGTACCAGCCATCTGTTTTTCAGAGCTTGAGAATTTATACTTTGAACCTAGAGCCTGAGCATTATCCTCAATAACAAATAAATTATGTTTATTGGCTATTTTAAGTATTTCTTCCATATTACATGTTTGTCCAAATAGGTGAACTGGAATAATAGCTTTAGTCTTGTCACTAATTTTATCTTTAATTAAGCTAGGATTTATATTAAAGGTCTTTGGATCAATATCTACAACAACAGGCCTTAATCCAAGAAGAAGAATTACTTCTATAGTTGATGCAAATGAGAAATTTGTTGTGATGACTTCATCTCCTTTATTTAATTCAAGAGACATTAACGCAACTTGAAGAGCATCTGTACCATTAGCGCAAGGTATTACATGACTAATACCTAAAAAGTTCTGTAAATTATCCTGAAATTCTTTAACAGATGGACCGTTTATAAAAGATGATGATTTAATTACTTTTTTAATCTCTCTATTAACCTGCCATCTAATTTTTCTATATTGACCGTTAAGGTCAACCATATTGATTTTTTTCATCGAAAACAAAATTAAAAAAGTATTTTTGGAAAAAGGAACTGGTGAAAATTATTTATGAAATATTTATCATTACTATTAATGCTTTAAGCATACCATTTAGATTATTTTCAAAAAAAATAGATCTATTTCACGAAGGCAGAAAAGATACCTTTAAAATTTTAAAAAAAGAGATTAATCCCAATGAAAAAAATATTTGGTTTCATGTATCATCACTCGGAGAATTTGAAATTGCTAGACCAATAATTGAAGAATTAAAAATAAATGTCAATAACTTAAAAATTCTTGTCACATTTTTCTCACCATCTGGCTATGAAAATGTTAAAAATTATAAGCACGCGGATTCAATTACTTATTTGCCAGTTGATTCTTCAAGTAACTCTAAAAAGTTTATTAAATATGTGAATCCTAAAGTTGCAGTAATTATCAAAAATGATTTATGGCCTAATTATATATCTGAATTAAATGAGAATAACTCAATTATTTATTCAGTTTCTTCAAAGTTTAAGAAGTCAAATTTTCATTTTGGAATTTTTGGTAAATGGTTTTTAAATAGACTAAAAATGATCGACTATTTTTTTGTTCAAGACGATAACTCAAAATTAATACTTAGTAAGTACTCCATCCAAAATGTAGTTAAATCAGGCGACTCAAGATTTACATCTGTAATTAAAACACTAAATGAAAACAAAAGAATCGATAGAATTGAAAAGTTTATTAATAATAATAAATGCTTTATTGCTGGAAGTGTCTGGAGTAGAGATATTAAAATTATAAAAGAATCTATAATAAAAAGTAATATTAAATCTATTGTTGCACCTCATGAAGTATCTCAAAAACAAATAAATGAGTTAGAAAATATTTTTGGAAATTCTTGTGTCAAACTATCATGCCTTAAAAAAGAAGAAGACTTTGAAAAAAAGGTATTAATTGTTGACTCAATTGGTCAACTTAGGTACATGTATAAATATGCAAACTTTTGTTATGTAGGTGGAGGTTTTTCAAAAAATAGTCTTCATAATATTCTAGAGCCTTCTGTTTTTTCATGTCCAGTTATAATAGGAAATTTATATTATGGATTTAAAGAGGCTGAAGATTTGATTGATTTGGGTGGTGTATTATCAATCAAAAATTCTATTGAATTTTTACAAGTATTTAGTGAGCTGTGTCTTAGTGAGGAAAAAGAAAAAAAATTAGGTAAAATCAATTCAGACTATGTATACAAAAATGAAAAAAACAATACAAAAGTTATTGATTCACTGATAAAAACTTTACAATAATATACTTTATAAATTTATATTTGCTTTATGATTAAAAAACTCCTACTTCTTTTAATTACTTTATTTTGTTTTACAGTCCAAAGTCAAAATTCTAAAAGACCAAATATAATTATGATGATTGGAGATGGTATGGGAATTTCACAAATCTCATCGAGTATGTATTCAAATAATAATTATACTCCATTAGAAGGATCTGAATTTATTGGTTTAATTAAAACTCATTCTCTAGATGATTTAGTAACTGATTCAGCAGCAAGTGGAACTGCATTAGCATCTGGTGTTAAAACATATAATGGAGTTTTAGGTCTTGATCAAAATTATAATTCTGTTAAAACTATTCTTGAGATTTGTAGAGATAAAGGCTACATGACTGCAATTATAGTTACTTCTACTATAGTGCATGCGACACCAGCAGCTTATTATTCAAAATCAAAAAGTAGATACGAATATTATAAAATTGCTGATGAATTATCAAAAAGTAATATTAATTTTTTTGTTGGAGGTGGAGAGAAATATTTTAATAATAGGGATGATAAAAGGAATCTAATGAATGAAATGAAAGAATATACTTTTGTAAACAGTTTAGAAGACTACAAGAATATCTTTTCAAAAAATATTGGATTTTTTACTGCATATGATGATCCTATACAAAAGAATTTTGGCAGGGAACCATCTTTAGAGGATATAATTGAAGCTACAATTGAAAAACTTAAAAATTTTGATAAACCATTTTTCATTTTAGTTGAGGGGTCTCAAATTGACTGGGCAGAACATGATAATGATCAAGAATATCTGCTCAGTGAGATGTTAGAATTTGATAAAGCAGTTGATGTTTCCTACAAATATGCCATTGAAAATAAAAATACATTAGTTATTGTTACAGCAGATCATGAAACCGGGGGTGCTGCAATTGTTAGTGGTGATCTAGAGAAAAAAATTGTAAAAATTAATTATTCATCAGATGAACATACCTCTGAAATGGTTCCAGTTTTTAGTATTGGACCATATTCAGAAAAATTTAAAGGCGTTTATGATAATACTGAAATTTTTAATAAATTGTTTGAAATAGTCAAAGAATGAAAAGATTCTTTTTTCCAATATTATTTTTATTTATAACATGTAATTCTGAACCAGAAAATGTCGATATTTTAATTACTGGCGGAATAATTCACGATGGAACTGGCAATAAAGGCTATTTAGGTAATGTTGCAATTAAAAACGATACTATTTTCTATGTTGGTAAAAATCAAAATTTCATTGCTAAAGATACAATTGAAGCCTCAGATAAAATAATTTCACCTGGTTTTGTTAATATGCTAAGCTGGGGTTACTATACATTAATGCAAGATGGAAGATCTTTAAGTGATTTAAAGCAAGGTGTCACCCTAGAAGTTTTTGGTGAGGGAACCTCTCCTGGTCCAAGAGGCTCAATTGAAAATAATAATTTTGTTGGGTTTGGTGAGGCAATGGAAGATCTTGAGATAAGTGGAGTTTCAACAAATATTGCTTCTTTTTTAGGTGCAGCAACAGTAAGAATACAAGAAATTGGTTTTGCAAACAGAAAAGCAACTCAAGATGAAATGGACTCAATGAAAAATATTGTAAGAATTGCTATGGAAGAAGGAGCGATGGGTATTGGTTCTTCATTGATATATGCTCCCGGTGATTACGCTGATACAGATGAATTGGTAGAGCTATCAAGCATTGCATCGTCTTATGGTGGTAGTTATATTTCACATATGAGAAATGAAGATTCAAGAGTTTTAGAAGCAGTAGACGAGTTACTTGAAATTGCTGAAAGAGCAAATATCCCCTCTCAGATTTATCATCTTAAAGCCTCTAGAAGACCAAATTGGCATCTCTTAGATTCAGTAATAAAAAAGGTTGAAAATGCACGAGAAAGTGGTCTAAAGATAACTGCGGATATGTATACATATCCAGCCTCATCTACTGGCCTTACAGGTGTGATACCAACATGGGTTCAAGAAGGAGGAAGACAAGCTTGGATTAACCGAATGAAGAGACCTGATATTAGAGAAAGACTATTTAAAGATATTAGAAAAGAACTTTCAGAGCAGCCACCTGAAGATATTTTAATGGTTGGATTTAATAAACAGTCAATGTCTAAAAAGTACAGGGGTATGACTATTGCTGAGGCAGCACAGCTTCGAGGTGAGACTCCTGAGGAGACAATTGTAAATCTTATCATTGAGGATGAAAGTAGAATACAATGTATTTACTTTAGCATGTCAGAAGAAAATGTTAGAAAGAAAATAAAGCTACCATGGGTTTCATTTGATTCGGATGCTGGTTCTTACTCAGATATATCTAAAGATTTTATAACACATCCAAGGGCGTTTGGTAGCTTTGCTAGAGTTTTAGGAAAATATGTTAGGGAAGAGAAATTAATATCGATGGAAGAAGCCATTAGAAGATTGTCTGGTTTCCCTTCTGACAACCTTGGAGTTAAAAATAGAGGATATCTTAAAGTTGGATATTATGCAGATATTGTCGTCTTTGACCCTAAAACAATTCGAGATAAAGCAACCTTTGAAGATCCTTTGCAATTTGCTGAGGGTGTTGAACATGTACTTGTAAACGGAGTACAAGTATTATTAGATGGTGAGCATACAGGTAATTTTCCTGGAAGATATGTCAAAGGTCCTGGGTATAATCCTCCTAAAGAATGAAAAAAAATTTGAATTCAATAAATTAAATAGGATTAAAGAAATAAGTGCGGGTGAAGGGACTCGAACCCCCATGCTGTTAGGCACTAGATCCTAAGTCTAGCGTGTCTACCAATTTCACCACACCCGCAAAAGGAAAACAAATATAATTAAGTTTTTAAATATAAATTAACTATGAGTACATTATCTGAAATTGAAAAAAACAATTACATAAATCAGCTTTTTGAATTTCTTAGTTTACCATCTATTAGTGCCGATTCAAGATATAACGAAATTATGCAAAAGACTGCAGAATGGTTATCCGATCAACTTAAAAAGTCTGGGTGTGACTCTTCAAAAATATATTCTACGAATGGACACCCAATTGTATATGGAGAAAAATTAATCGATAAATCATATCCAACTATTCTTGTTTATGGACATTATGATGTTCAACCGCCTGATCCAATTGATTTATGGACAAATCCACCTTTTGAGCCATTAGTTAAGAAGACTGAGATTCATCCAAATGGTGCAATCTTTGCAAGGGGAGCTTGTGATGATAAAGGTCAGGTCTTTATGCATCTAAAAGCTTTCGAACAATTAATTAAAAATAATAAACTTAATTGTAATGTTAAATTTATGATTGAAGGAGAGGAAGAAGTTGGGAGTGAAAATCTTGAGACCTTTTTGAAAGATAATATTGATAAACTAAGTGCAGATGTTATCTTGATTTCTGATACTGGCTTAAGTAGTTTAAAAAATCCAACACTTACAGTTGGGCTAAGAGGATTATCTTACATGGAATTAAAAGTTACCGGACCAAATAGAGACCTTCATTCAGGAACATATGGAGGAACTTTAGCCAATCCAATAAATATTTTATCAGATATAATAAGTTCACTAATTGATAGCAATGGAAAAATAACAATACCTGGATTTTATGATGATGTCGTTGAAATTGATAAGTCCAGTCGTGATATAATTGAGGAGAAATCCAAATTTGATGAAGAAAAATTTAAAGAGTCTTTAGGTCTGGGAGAAACAAAAGGGGAAGATGGATATACTACCCTTGAAAGAAAATCAATAAGACCTACTTTAGATGTAAATGGAATTTGGGGCGGATATATAGGTGAGGGATCTAAAACAGTTATTCCAAGTCAGGCAAGTGCTAAAATATCAATGAGATTAGTTCCAAATCAAGACTGGGAAAAAGTTAGCACATTATTTACTGAGCATATAAATAATATAGCTCCAAAATCTGTTAAAGTTGAAGTTTCTACTCATCATGGTGGAAACCCATATGTTACCCCTGAAAATTTTAAGGGATATGTCTCTGCAATAAATGCATATAAGGATAGCTTTGGAAAAGATCCCATACCTCAAAAAGATGGAGGGAGTATACCTATAGTTCCTATGTTTGAAAGTATACTAGGAATAAAAACTGTTCTTATGGGGTTTGGTTTAGACAGCGATGCAATTCATTCACCTAACGAGAACTTTGGATTAGACAACTTCTTTATTGGTATTGAAACAATTCAAAATTTTTATAAGCATTTCGGGAATTAAACTATCCTGTCAGGGTTTTTATTTATATAACTCGACCAATTTGAAAATTCTTTCTTTAAACTCGAATTATTAAAATTATAATAATGACAAACAGCCGCAGCCAATGCATCTGTGGAGTCAAGATTTTTGGGCATGTTATTAATATTAAGCATGGTTTTAAGCATTTTAGAAACTTGCTCTTTAGAGGAACTTCCATTACCAGTAATAGCCATTTTTATTTTTTTTGGTGAATATTCTGTAATTGGAATATCATGATTTAGTGCTGCAGCCATAGATACACCCTGGGCCCTACCCAATTTTAACATAGATTGAACATTTTTACCAAAAAATGGGGATTCAATAGCGACATAATTAGGATTATAAATTTTTATTAATTCAGATGTTTTATTAAAAATCTCTGAAAGTTTAGTACTATGATCGTTTTTTTTTGAAAGTTTAAATTCAACTAAATCAATTAACTCAATATTATTTTTATTTATTTTAATTATACCGTATCCAGTAATATTTGTTCCTGGATCTATACCCATTATAATAGTATTATCAGGAACTTTATTATTCATAATTAAATTTAAAAGGTAGGTTAAATTTTACTTCAACAAATTCACCAACATTTGTTTTTACAGCAGGAAGTGCTTTTCTTATATTATTTACTGCATCTTTTAGGATTGATAATGATTTTTCATCAATTCTCTTCTCGGGAGATATATTATCTAAAATAAAATTGCCTTCAGAATCTATCTTTATTGCTAGTTTATATTGAGTAGTGTCTAACGGAAAGGTCTTATTAGTTAAAAACTCATTCATCTCGTCTTCAATTATTTTTCTAAAACATAACAAACCTTTATCAGCTTCAAGATCAGCACATTCTTTAAAAGTTGGAAACTGGTCATTTTTAGACCAAGTTGAAGCAGACAAAATCTCCTTTTCCGAAACTTTCAGATTATTAGTACAAGAGTAATTAATGATTAAAATAATTAACCATTTAAAAGAGAACTTAATATTATTCTTAATTAAGTTAAGCACAACTAAAATTACGATTTTTTTATAGCTTTGTCCAATGGAAATATTTCTAATCTCAATTGTATTAGTAACTGTTGCATTTTCAGGAATAGCTATTAAGCTTATCTTTAAGAAAAATGGAGAGTTCTCGGGAACATGTGCTAGTCAGAGCCCATTTCTTCAAAATTCCGATGAACCGTGTGGAATATGTGGTAAAATTCCAACAAGTTCTGAGTGTGCAAATGATTCCAAATGATTAAAGTTATTTCAAAACTTGGACCAGGATTACTTTTTGCGGGAGCTGCAATTGGAGTTTCTCACCTAGTTCAATCAACAAGAGCAGGAGCTGATTTTGGTTTTGGTTTAATTTGGGCTCTTATTTTGGTTAATTTATTTAAATATCCTTTCTTCCAATATGGGCCCAGATATGCAATTGTAACTGGAGAAAGTTTGTTAGATGGATATTATAAAATTGGCAAGTTCTTTTTAATAGCATATTTTATTCTTAATATTTTAACAATGTTTACGATACAAACTGCGGTAACGATTGTTACTGCTGGACTTGCTTCAAGCCTTTTTGGTTTTACTGATAACATGGTTATTTGGAGTTCCATTATAACTGTTTTATGCTACTTAATTTTATTAGTTGGTAAATATAATCTACTAGATAAGATGATTAAGATTATTATTTTAATTCTAGCAATTAGTACAATTTTTTCAACTGGTATAGCTTCATTTAATACAGAACAAACGTACAGTTTCGAACAGATATTCCCTGAAGGTACTGGTTTAGTCTTTTTGGTAGCTTTTATGGGATGGATGCCAGCTCCTTTAGATATTTCTATATGGCATTCAATTTGGACTGTAGAAAAAACTAAAAGTCAAAAAATAACAAAAAAAGATACTCTATTTGATTTCAATGTTGGATATATAGCAACAGTTTTTTTAGGAATCTGTTTTGTAAGTCTTGGTGCACTTGTAATGTATAATTCGGAAATTAGCTTTTCAAGCAGCGGGAGTGTCTTTGCAGGCCAACTTATAGAGCTTTATACTTCAAATTTAGGGGACAATTTATATTTAATAATATCAATATGTGCCTTTACAACTATGTTTAGCACCACAATTACGACTCTTGATGCCTCACCCAGATCCATGTCAAAAGCCACCCAATTATTAACAAATAATTATAACAAAAACTATTATTTTCATTGGATATCTATACTAGCAATAGGCACAATGTTAATATTTTATTTCTTACTATCTGAAATGGGGGCCTTAGTTGAAATTGCAACTGTATTATCATTTATTACAGCACCATTTTACGCTTTACTAAATTATACACTAGTTACAAGTAAAAATATGCCTGATGATCATAAGCCATCTAAATCATTGAGAGTTTTAAGTATAGCTGGAATTTTATTTTTAAGTCTTTTTGCGTTTGGATACATTTTGTCTAGGTTCATTTAGTTTGTATATTTGCGCGGTATGTCAGTATCAAAAACTGTTAATCAAGGTTGGGTTAAGATTAATTTGCCAAAGCCAGGCTCTGTAAAAAAAGTCAGAACAAAGAAGCCAGATTGGATCAGAGTCAAGCTTCCTATTGGTAAAAAATATACTCAGTTAAGATCTACTGTTGAAAAAAATAATTTACACACAATATGTGTTTCCGGAAATTGTCCTAATATGGGAGAATGCTGGACAGAGGGAACTGCTACTTTTATGATTCTTGGTAACATCTGTACAAGATCTTGTGGGTTTTGTAATGTACAAACAGGAAGTCCTCTCCCTGCAGACAAATTAGAGCCATTTAAAGTTGCCCGTTCAATCAATTTAATGGGTGTGAAGCATGCAGTAATAACCTCTGTGGATCGAGATGATCTCAAAGATGGAGGATCCATAATTTGGGCTGAAACAGTAAATGCTATTAGAGATTTAAATCCAAAAACAACTATTGAGACACTTATACCAGATTTTAAAGGTGAAACTGAAAATATTGATAGGATAGTAGATGTTGCTCCAGAAGTGGTGTCTCATAATCTTGAGACAGTTAGAAGGTTAACGAGAGAGGTTAGAATTCAAGCAAAATATGATAGAAGCCTTGAAGTACTTAAATATCTTAAGGACAGTGGTATTTCTAGAACAAAATCTGGAATTATGCTGGGCTTAGGTGAAAATATGGAGGAAGTCATTGAGACACTAGAAGACTTAAGAAGGGTTAGTGTTGATATAGTTACTTTAGGTCAATATCTTCAACCTTCAAAAAAACACTTGCCTGTTGTTGATTTTGTTAGCCCAGATGAGTTTAAAGAGTATGAAATTATAGCTAAAGATTTAGGTTTTAGACATGTTGAGAGTGGTCCTCTTGTGAGGTCTTCATACAAAGCTCACAAACATATTCATTAATAGTTTTCTACAAAGTCATAAACTACTTCATCAAAACTTATTTTATTCAAATTATTTGGGAATTCAATTGATACTTCTAAATAATATATTTCACCTCTATTTATTTTTGGCTTTAGTCTGCCATAGTCTTTTTCTGTTGTTATAATTTTTTTATTTCTTGAAATAGAAAGTATTTTATCAATTGATGATTTTTTAAAATTATAATGATCTGAATACTTTAAGTGTTTGAACTTTAAATTTTTATTATTTAGATATTTAACTAAATAAGAAGAATCTGCAATTCCAGTAACTAGAATAAATTCTTCTTCTCTAAGATTATCTATATGAATTGTTGAATCGTCTGATTTGAGGTTTTTCTTGTATGAAATTGTACTAAAAAAAACTTTTTGATTTTCATCTGGAGATAGTTTTTCTAGAAATTCTAATTTCTCAATGTAGGATAGTTCATCTGGACATTTAGTAACAATTATTAGATCAGCTCTTTTAGATGAACTTTTATTCTCTCTTAAATTACCAACAGGAAGAACCTCATCTTGATAATATGGATATTTAAAAGTTGTAGTCAATAACATAAGACCAGGCTTTACATATCTATGTTGAAATACATCATCCCAAATACTGATTTCTGTATTAGGTAAATTATTTAAAATCAATTTCATGCCTTTTCTTCTATCTTCACATACAACAACATTAATTTCTGGATGTTTTGAATAAAATTGATATGGTTCATCTCCAATCTCATATGCAGAAGATTTTGAAGTAGCTTGGATAAAGCCACTTGTATCCCTATTATATCCTCTACTCAAAGTTGTTATACTATATTTTATTTTTAATAGCTCTATTAAATAATCAACCAATATTGATTTACCAGTTCCTCCAGTCGATAAATTACCAACTCCGATTGTTGGTATTTTATACTGCACAGAATTAATTAAACCCAAATCAAATAATAGGTTTCTTAAAGAAGTAATTAAGTTATAAACTATCGATAATGGATATAGTAGGAACTTCATTTTTTTATCACCCAAAAGATAATATTATATTTGCAATCAATCTATATAACAATGAGAGTTATTGAAATAACAAGAATTATTAATGATTGGATGCCAACTTCTTTTGCTGAGGATTTTGATAATGTAGGCCTTATTGTTGGTGATCCAGAATCAGAGATAAGTTCTATATTAGTTACTCTCGATACTACAGAAGATGTTGTAGAAGAAGCTATTGAAAGAGGCTGCAATATGATAGTGAGCTACCATCCAATTATTTTTAATGGTCTGAAACAAATAACGAGTAATTCTAATTATGTTGAAAAATCTGTAATTAAAGCAGTTAAAAATAATATCTCAGTTTATGCTATCCATACATCATTGGATAATCATCCTAATGGGATAAGTTATATATTATCTGATCTAATTGGATTAGAGAACATTTCTACTTTAATTCCAAAAGAGGAAAAATTAGCTGACAATAATATAGGAATTGGATCTGTTGGAGAACTTGAAAATCCAATGAATGAAACTGAATTTTTTGACCATCTAAAGAATAAATTAGATTTAAAATATTTAAGGCATACGAAAAAGCTAAATAAAAAGATTTCAAAGGTTTCTGTAGTTGTCGGCTCCGGAAGTTTTGCAATAAAAAATTCAATTGAATCGAACGTCGATGCATTTATTACCTCAGACTTTAAATACCATAACTTCTTTGAGGCTGATAGTAAAGCTTTATTTATTGATATTGGTCATTATGAGAGTGAAAAACACATAAAATTGGTTATTAAGGAATTTCTTAATAAAAAATTGCCTAATTTTACGATCCTTTTATCCGAAATGAATATTAACCCTGTAAACTATTATTAAAATGGCAAAAAAAATTGAAACATCAGTAGAAGAAAAGCTAAGAGCGCTATTTGATCTTCAGTTAATTGATTCAAGAATTGACCAGATAAGAAGTATAAGGGGGGAACTCCCTTTAGAAGTTGAGGATCTTGAAAACGAAATTGCTGGTTTAAACAAAAGACTTGAAAGTTTTGAGAATGAAATCAAAGAAAGTCAGGATGGAATTAAGTTTGAGGAGAATGCCATAACAACCTCTAAAGCTAATCATAAAAAATATGAGGCTGATTTAAAGAAAGTTAGAAATAATAGAGAATATAATGCAATAGTTAAGGAACAAGAATTTCAAGAACTAGAAATTAAATTGTCAGAAAAGAAGATTTCACAATACAAAGAAACTATTGATAGTAAAACATCAATTCTAGACGAGCTCAAAGATAAAATTAAGGATCGCAAGTCTCATTTAAAAAACAAAAATTCAGAGCTTGGTGAAATATTAAAAGAAACTGAAAAAGAAGAAAAAACTCTTCTGGAAAAGTCTAAGGAATTTGAAAAAAAGATTGAAGATAATTTGATAGCTGCATATAAGAGAATAAGGTCAAATGTAAAAAATGGGTTAGCCATTGTTCCTATCGAGAGAAATGCCTCTGGAGGATCATATTTTACAATTCCTCCACAAGTTCAGATGGAGATTGCTTCTAGACAAAAAATTATTACTGATGAATATAGTGGTAGAATTTTAGTTGATCCTAAGTTAGCTGAAGAGGAAATGGAAAAAATGAAATCAATCTTCACCTAATTTAAAATTCAGACTTAGAAATAATCTCTTTGTTTTTCCCATTTAAATAATCCATATATGTAAAGCCTGGTTCTATACTGTATGAACCTACTTCACCTTTTTTATTCATAGCTATATAAGCTACTTGAAATCTATTTTTTTGCGAGTTATTTGAAACTATTCTTTTTACAGCACTTTCACATGCCTCCTGCGGAGTAAATCCCTGTCTCATTAACTCAACTACAAGGAAGGACCCAACAGTTTTTATAATTTCCTCTCCAAGGCCAGTAGCAACAGCACCTCCAACTTTATTATCAATAAATAATCCAGAACCAATTATTGGAGAATCTCCGACCCTTCCTGGCATCTTGTATGCTTGACCACTTGAAGAGCACGCACCAGATATATTATTATTTTGATCAATACATAGCATACCTATAGTATCATGATTATCTATATTTATAATAGGACTGTATTCCTTAGTTTCAGACCATTTTTGCCAATTTTTTTTAGAAAATTCTGTTAGTAAATCTGTCTTTTTATAACCTTCAATCAGTGCAAATTCTTCTGCACCTTTACCTGCTAGCATAACATGAGGGGTTTTTTCCATAACATCTTTAGCTAATCTAGCAACGTTAACAATATTTTCAACAGCAACTACTGACCCACAATCACCGAGATGATTCATAACACATGCATCAAGTGTTACTTTTCCACTACTGTCTGGAGCACCGCCAAATCCAACAGTTGTATTTTTTGGATCATTTTCTGAAACTGCAACTCCCTCAACAACAGCATCAATCGAAGATTTACCTTTATCTAATAACCTTCCAGCCATCAGGTTTGCTTCTTTTGTGTTATTCCATGTTGAGATAGATCTTATCACTGGTGAGGAATTTAAATTATTTGCATTTAGCCTTGATGATATGGCAGTTGCAAATCCCACACTAAATATATCAAAAATAAAACTTCGTCTTTTCATATCTCTATTTCAATGCTCTGAGTCTTTTTATAAGTGGTGGATGAGAGTAATGGAAGAATACATATAAAGGATGGGGGTATATATTGGAAAGGCTATCAACTGATAATTTCTTCAATGCAAGTGCTAAATCTTCTCCATTAAAAGTTTGCTTTGCATAGTCGTCAGCCTCAAATTCATTCTTTCTACTTATATAGTTCATAAAGATTCCTGATAAAATTGAAATCGGTGAAAATAAAATACTAAACCCTATTATTCCGAGATGAAAGCTAACATCAGGTCCACCCAATGCTTGGGATATTTCTGGAAGACTTAGACATAGTTCAAAGAAAAATGTGATAATTCCGATCTGCATGATCGAAAAAATTAAACCGGAAAAAATATGTTTCTTTTTATAGTGACCAACCTCATGTGCAAGAACTGCTACTAACTCATTTACAGTATGTTTCTCTATTAATGTATCATATAATGCGATTGTTTTCCTAGGGCCCAACCCACTAAAAAAAGCATTAGCCTTTGTTGATCTCTTTGAGCCATCAATCACGTAAATATTCTTAAGTAAATAACCAACCTCATTTGAATATTTTTCAATCTTTGAGCGCAATTCACCATCTTCCAATGGTGTCAGTTTATTAAATATTGGGACAATTATATCTGCATAAAACATATTTATAAGTACCATTAGTAAAGATAGGCCTATCCATAGCCAAAACCAGAAGCCTTGATTTATAGTGTCATAAAGATATAGTGCAAGAAAGAGTAAAACTCCCCCGATAAGAATAGATAAAATTGAAGATTTAACTTGATCTAAGAAAAAAGTAATTTTTGTAGTCTTATTAAACCCAAATTTTTCCTCGATTACAAATGTATTATAATATGAGAATGGTAACGAAGTTAGAGTATTTAATAAAAATAAAATTAAAAAGAATAATCCAGATTTTATAAAATTGGTCTCAAAGCTACTTACCAGTTCGTTAATCAAACCATACCCATTAAAAAATAAAAGAGAGAATACCAGTGCAAAACTTAGAGTGCTAGAAAGAAATCCAATTTTATTTTTTGACACTGAATAATCTTTAGCTTTTTTATATTTTTCTTTTTTATAAAACTCTTTTAATTCATTTGGAATATCATCTTTCCAATTTTTATGATTTAAATAATCTAAAATATTCGAGAATAAATAATTAAAAATCACTAATCCAGTAATAATAAAAAACCAACTTTCTGTTGACATAAGTTTGAATTTGAATAAATTAGATTTAAATGTAATAAAAGATGATTAATAAGTATACAATTGTTGGAACTTTAGGTATTTTAATTTTTAGCTCAGGATTATGCGTGTTTGGAGAGGCTTTAATAAGAAAGTCTCAAAACCTTGATTTTTTTCTAATAGGGACTATTTCACTAGTACTTATAAACGCAGGTACATGCATAATGATAAAGTCTAGAGAATTGATCTAGTTAGATTCATAAGTATCATAAAGATAGAATGGTAAGGCTAGAGAGAACCCAACAAAGAATGGTATCAAATACCTAAATATTTTTTTTGGTTTTGACCAATATTTATAAACTATGTAGATTAAAAAAGTAAGTGCTGCAACACTAAGATCATATGATATCATTGAAACTGCATAATTTTCATAAAGCAATCCCCAAAACCCTTCCATTGACCAATTGTTAAGTTCTAAAAATTTATATAGATTATAATAAGGTAATACTGTTCCAAGTATACATAAAAAAAGATATATTTTCTTCATAATCAAATTGTTAAATGTTCTGTAGGTTTAATAATTATAAGTTCCTTTTTAGCTTTTTTAAAATCTTCAATTGCTTTGGTTTGATCAATCTCAATTAAACCAAAAGTATCAAAATGATATCCTAAAATCTTATCACATTTTATAAAATCTGAAGCAATTATTGCATCTTTATACCCCATAGTAAAATTATCACCAATTGGAAGGATAGCAAGGTCTAATTTATAATGTAATGGGATAAGTTTCATATCATAAGTCAAGGCAGTATCACCAGCTATATATACAGACTTGCTATTTGCAGTAATTATAAATCCTCCAGGCTGCCCTCCATTTGAACCATCAGGAAATGTCGATGTATGTATTGCGTTTACATATTTTAATTCACCAAAATCAAAATTCCATTTTCCCCCATGATTCATCGGATGACCCTTGAAACCTCTATTTTGAAAATAATTTACAATTTCAAAATTAGATACTATTACTGAATCATTATCTTTTGCTAATTTTTCAACATCTAAAGTATGATCTTGATGAGCGTGAGTGATAAGAATAAAGTCTGGTTTTAAATCATCTAAATTAATTTGAGAAGCTGAAGGATTTCCAGATATAAATGGATCAACAACAATACTGTATTCATTAATTTGAATTTCTAGAGTTGCATGACCTAAAAAAGTTATTTTCATAATTATTTATTAAATTAAATATAATGATTTATGTAAGAGTAAATAATATATAATTATAAACCATGGGTAAATTAATATTTAGAAAAGATGGTACTGCCCAAGGAGTTGCTAAACAGAGGTTAATTGAATCACTTGCAAAACCTGATAGACGAATTATATATGATCCTTATGCAAAAAATTTTGTGCTAGGAGCAAACATTATAAAACTCATGGGGCATAGACTAAGTGTTTGGTTAGGTAATAAAATAATACCAGGAATGCACGAGCATTTAATATCAAGAACAAGGTATATCGATGATCTGATCGAGAAAAGCACCTTTGCTAATATAGAGCAATATGTTATACTAGGGGCAGGATATGACTCAAGAGCACATCGATTAAAACTTCCATCCAAATTAAAAATATTTGAAGTTGATCAATCCGAAGTTCAAGAATTAAAAAGGCTTAGGCTACCAGATAATATGCCTAATAGAGAGAGTATAACCTATGTTGATATTGATTTTAATCATCAATCTCTTAAAGAACAACTAATAAATGTAGGTTTTGACCAAAATAAATCGACAATATTTACTCTTGAAGGTGTTTCTCAGTATATTTCAAGAGAAGCACTTGACGCAACTTTAAAAGAAGTTGCTGATTTGAACCCAAATTCTAATTCTAAGATTTTTATTTCATATGTTAATAAGCTTTTAAAAGAAGACTCTAAGGCCTGCTTTGGTAAAGGTTATTCAAAACCTGAAAAAGCAGTTAGTTTTATAACTAATTCAGCTGCAAAAATGGGTGAACCATGGATATCATTCTACTCTGCTGAGGAAATTGAAAGTATACTATCTCAAAATAATTTTACTTTAATTGAAAATAAAACCTTAGCTGACCTTAATTCAAAATATTTTACTCCAGTTGGTAGAACCATCCCTGAAAATCATATTTTTAAGCTTGAACATTTTGTAATTGCTGAAAGCAAAAAATAAATAAACTTTTTAATTAATTCTTTCAGGAAAATCAGTAATTATTGCATCAACTCCCATTGACTTCATTCTTTTTATACTCGAGAGATCATTAATTGTATAAGGATAAACTTTAATATTAAAGGACTGCACATTTTTAACTATTTCCTTGGTCAAAAACTCATTATTTGGGTTTATTGCAAAGGCATTAATTTCTTTAGCTAATTTAATTGCAATATCAATTTTGTATAATGAGTCGACTAGTATTGCAATTGGAACATCTTTATTAATATTTCTAAACTCTACTAACTCGTCCCATCTAAAGCTTGATACAATAAAGCTTGAGGGAGTAAAGTTAGATCTGTTAATATATTCAATTATTACTTTATTTGTCTCGATTGCAGTATTCTCTCCTTTAAGCTCAATATTTAAAAATATATTTTCAGGAATTATTTCTATTACCTCATTCAATGTGGGAATGGATTGTCCTCCTAATAATTTTATTTTTTTAATTGAGTCTAGAGAAATTTGTTCAATAAATGCATTCGAATTTGATAATCGAGATAAAAATGGATCATGATAAACTACTAACTCTCCTGTTTTTGATTTAAAAACATCGATTTCAATTCCATCAACATTTAGTTCAATTGCTTTTTTAACTGACTCAATAGTATTTTCTAGAGCATGCCCCATAGCGCCCCTATGACCTACTACTAGAATATCTTTATTAGAAAGACAAGAGACTAAAAAAGTGATAAATAGTACAATTAGGATTTTTTTATACACTATTTTCTATTTAATGTTGTAGATGATGCTTGAGATTTCGCAAGTACTGTTAAATCACTTATGTTAACATTATCTGGACAGTTTACTATAAATGATATGACCTTAGCAATGTCATCACCAACCAAGGGGTTTAATCCTTCATACACAGATTTAGACCTATTTTTATCATTTTTAAATCTTACCATTGAGAAGTTTGTCTCCACAAGACCAGGGTTTACCTGTGAGACTTTAATATTATATTTATTTAAGTCAATACGCATACCCTGGGATATTGCATCTACAGCAAATTTTGAAGCACAGTAAATATTACCTTTAGGGTAAACTTCTTTTCCAGCAATTGAACCTATATTAATTATATGACCACTATTATTTTTTATCATCGACTCTAAAACATACTTTGTTACATATAATAAACCCTTTACATTGGTATCTATCATCATATCCCAATCTTTAATATCTCCTTCATGTATAAAATCAAGTCCATGTGCATTACCAGCATTATTAATCAGGAGATCAATGTTATTCCAAGAATTATCTAGTGATAAAATTTTTTCGGATACTTCTTTAAGATTCCTTACATCAAACTTTAATGTAATAACTTTTGTGACTGATGAAAGATTGTCCTCTAATTGATTGAGCTTTTCTTTATTTCTACCACACAAAATCAGCGAATATTTTTTGGCTAATTCATATGCTGTGGACTCTCCAATCCCTGAAGTTGCTCCAGTTATTAATGCAATTTTTTTTATATCTACCATTTAACTAAAGTATACGAATAATAAACCTGCTGCAACAGCACCTAATGAAGGACCTAAAACTGGAATCCAACTATAAGCCCAATCTGAAATTTTATTTTTTCTAGGTATTAACTGATAAACAATTCTAGGTCCTAGATCTCTCGCTGGATTAATCGCATATCCAGTTGTACCTCCAAGACTTAAACCTATCACCCAAACAAGTATACCTACAGGAAGTGCACCAAGTGACCCAATTCCAAAATTTACTTCTAATCCCTGAACTATTATATTTGGTTCAACTATATATAGTATTCCAAATATTAGCATGAATGTTGCAAGAAATTCACTAAAAAAATTATTTTTAAAATTTCTAATTGCTGGAGATGTACAAAATGAACCCATTACTGCAGCTTCATTTTTTGTTGCTCTGTAGTGGTCAATATAGAATATGTATGTTAACCAGCTACCTAACATAGCACCTAGTATTTGAGCTAGAATGTATCCAACAACTAACTCAGAAGAAAATTTACCGGCAACAAAGAGACCAATAGTAACTGCAGGATTGAGATGTGCTCCACTAAATTGACCTGTGATATATGCTGCAACAAAAACAGCAAAACCCCAAGCTGTTGTAATTGTTATCAAAGGTGTTTCTTCAAAACCTTTGGTTTTTGATAGGCTGACATTTGCTACAATACCAGATCCTAAAAGAAGTAGAATTGAGGTTCCAACAAACTCAGCTATATAAGGACTTATCATACTATATAATTTTTAATTAATTTATTAAAATTTTTTAATTCTTTGTCAATCCACTTTTGATCCTTTTCTAAGATTTCAGCCATTTTCTTTGCAACCATTGGAGCAATTCTTTTGGATTCCTCTGCATCTAGAAAAATACACCTTGTTCTCCTTGCCAAAATATCTTCAAGTGTCATCGCCATTTCATGAATAATTGACCACTTAATAATGTTATTTGTTATGAAGATCTTGTCAGAAAGAGAGGTATTATCAGTACTTCCACCAAGTGACTCTACTTTACTCTTTAGTGAGCCATATATATGCATTGGATCAGACCACTCAACTCTTTTCTTAAATCCAAAAAGCTTAGTTTTTTCGGTCTTACACTTTTTCTTCTTTAGTTTGTTTATAGAGATTGCAGAATCAATAGCATCTTCTGCAATTTTTCTATAGGTTGTCCACTTACCACCCAGGACACTGATTAATCCAGAAGGTGCAATATCAATTTTATGACTTCTTGAAACCTCCTTAGTAGATTTTTTATTTGATGTCGCCGCCAAAGGTCTTAAGCCTGCAAACACTGACTTTATATCAGTCATTTTCGGCTTTAAAGACATATATTTACTAGCGTTATTTAATATAAACTCAATTTCATCTTTAAGCGGTTTAGGTTCATCACTTGCTTTTTTTACCTGCGTATCTGTTGTGCCTACAACAACATAGTTTTTCCATGGCACTGCAAATAAAACTCTACCATCAGAAGTTTGAGGAATTAATATTGCATGTTTACTTTTTAAGAATTTTTTTTCGAGTACTATATGAACACCTTGACTTGGTTGAATCATTTTATCAATATCTGGTTGATCCATCCTGATAATATCTTCTGCAAATACACCAGTAGCATTAATTACAACTTTACTTCTAGCCTCATATTTTTTAAAGTTTATATTGTCATGAAATTTTACCCCGATGACTTCATCCTGATCCTTTAAAAGATTTTCAACACTACAGTAATTTAATAAAGTAGTTTTTTTTGAGTCTGCAGTTAGTGCTAGTGTCATTGCCATTCTTGAATCATCAAATTGACCATCATGATATATTACACCTCCTCTTAATCCTTTTTTATTTACGTTTGGAATTAATTTAATAGTTTCTTTTTTAGAAATCATTATTGATTTTCCTAAACCAAGGTTTCCTGCCATCATATCATAAATTTTCATCCCAATACCATAGAATGGGCTAGACCACCAGTCATAGGAGGGTATAACAAAACTTAGGTCACGAACAAGATGAGGGGCATTCCTCTTTAATATTCCCCTCTCCTTTAGAGACTCAATTACAAGTGTTATATCACCATTTTGTAGATATCTAACACCTCCATGAATAAGTTTTGTACTTCTTGATGAAGTACCTTTCCCAAAGTCATATTTCTCTAAAAGTAAAGTTTTATATCCTCTCTTAGAGGCATCAACAGCAATACCTAAGCCAGAGGCTCCACCACCAATTACTATTATATCCCATTGATCAACTTTATTGAGATTAACTAAAGAATCTGATCTATTCATTTAACTTAAGAAGTCTATTAATTCTTTTTTGCCAAAGGTCTATGATGACTTTAGTTTTAAAATCTTTTTCTGGTTTAAATGACATATCTTGAGTCCATAGTTTTTCTATACTGGATATATCATTCCAAAAACCTGTTGCTAGGCCAGCTAAAAAAGCTACACCTAAAGCAGTAGTTTCTGTTGTTTTTGGTCTAACAACATTTGTACTCAATAAATTTGCTTGTATTTGCATCAATAAATTATTATTACTTGCACCACCATCAACTTTTAAATCTGTAAATTTTATACCAGCATCTTTTTCCATTTCAATGACTATGTCTCTTGTTCTCAAAGCAATTGACTCCAAGGCTGCTCTAGCAATATGGCCATTTTCAGTACCTCTTGTTATTCCAAAAATTGTTCCCTGAACATAAGGATCCCAATATGGTGCTGCAAGACCAGACAATGCAGGGACAAAAGTTAACCCTCCATTATCACCTACTGTTTTAGCAAGTTCTTCAACTTCTGGAGATGATTTTATGATTCCAAGTTTATCTCTTAGCCATTGAATTAATGCACCCGCAACAAAAACACTACCCTCTAGCGCATAAGTAAGTTTACCATTAATTCTCCATGCAATTGTTGAGAGCATTTTATTTTTTGACATTACAAAACTTTCACCTGTATTCATCATACAAAAACAACCAGTTCCATAGGTATTTTTGATATCCCCTTTGTTTATACATAATTGACCAAATAAGGCTGCTTGTTGATCACCTGCAATACCAGAAATTGGAATTTCAACTCCTAGAATTTCTTTATCAAGATTAGCAGAAACCGAAGATGAATCTACAACGTTAGGTAATATTTTTTCTGGAATGTTTATTAATTTAAGTAAATCCTCATCCCATTTATCTTCTTTTATGTTATATAGCATTGTTCTACTTGCATTTGATGGATCAGTAATATGATACTTTCCATTTGTAAGCTTCCATATTAACCATGTATCTACAGTTCCAAATAATAATTTATTATCTCTTACTAACTCTATTAGATCATTATTATTTTCTAGTATCCATTTTATTTTTGTTCCTGAAAAATAAGCATCAATTACAAGACCCGTTTTTTGTTGAATTAGAGAACCCATATTTTTATCAATTAATTCATCACAAAAATTAGCAGTCCTCCTATCCTGCCAAACAATTGCATTATATACTGGTTTACCTGTTTCCTTATTCCATATGATTGTTGTCTCTCTCTGATTTGTTATACCGATTGAGTCTATTTCATTAGGGTCAATTTTTGAATTATTTATAACATCTTTTATAGCTTTTATCTGCGTATTCCATATTTCGACTGGATCATGTTCTACCCATCCTTCTTTTGGAAAAAATTGATTGAACTCATATTGAGCTATTTCTACTACCTCTGCATTTTTATTAAAAAGTATTGCTCTTGAGCTTGTTGTTCCAGCATCTATTGATAAAACATATTTTTTTTCCATTTTAAAATGATTTAAATGCAATTTAAAAAAAAACCCTCCAATGGAGGGTTATTTCACAATTCTAAAATTTATTTTAGTTCCATGTTTGTACATTTACAACACTATAGGTACCCTTAAATTCAGAAATTGGATCAGTATTTTTAATGAAATCTTCAAATGCTTTCTGCTCTCTGGGAGTTTTTGGTCCAAAGCTTAGCATTTCTTCATATGTATTATATGTAGTGTAGATATAATGAGATTCACCTTCAATACTTTGACCACCAAAAATTCCACCAAGTGATAAATAACCCTCTGGTTTCCATACTTTAATCATTTTATTGAATTCTTCAACAAATGCTCCTTGATCTTCTACTCTCCATTCCCATACTTGAGCAAAAGTTGCTTCGTCTCCTTCAGATCCAGGAATTCTTATAAAGGTTTTACCATGAGAATTTGAAATAGTCTTACCATATTTACTAAACTCTGAGGTATACTCACTGTAGTCAGGACCTGATCTTAATTGTCTAAGTTCTACAAGTCCTTCTATAGTCCCCGCAAAATTTAAGTAATGAGTAGCTTTATGATTTTCATCACTGTGGTAAACAGCAGTTAAAGAAACTGATACGCCCTCTGGCATCTCAATATTTCCATAAAAATTATCCATTGTTTGGATAATGTTATTTGCATATCCCTCTTTAGCCACAACTCCAACTTCATTCCAAGTTATTTGGTCTTGTCCAAAAGTTATTGTTAGTGAAAAAAGGGTTATTAAAATTGTTAAAAATTGTTTCATTTTAAATTGATTTTAGATTTATCTCTAATATAAAAAAAAGCCCTTAAAAAAGGGCCTTAAATAAAATTAGTCTGTATTATATGATTTAATTAGGTTGAACCCTACATTAAAGAGAATATCTGCACTTCCAGAGATAACTGATTGAAATTGCTCAACAGCTCCAGATGCAAAAACACCCTCTCTTGCTTCAAGCCAAGCTCCTAGATCACTTTGCCTTGCAACAAAATAGTGTGTTACACCATCCTTAGCTCCAATAATAGCTTCATGAAGTTCAAATGTTCCTGTTGTTGAGTTATTGAATTCTACAAATCCATTTGCATAAGTAGCGGGATCCGACACGTCCATAGCCCAGACTACTGTAAATCCATTTGAAAGATTAGTTGGATCAAAAATTAATGGTGATCCTAAAACAATTTGGTCAAATTCAACATATTCATCAATAGTCATGAATAATGCAAGACCTTCCATTGAAGGAGGTGGACCTGAACCCCAAGTAGTAAATGATGCTGCATTCTCTCCAATAAAACATAATTGATGAGTAGAGCTATCATTTCCATTTGTAAAAGCAACTTCAGATAATGTAACCGTGTAAGGCATTAATTGCCCAACTTGTGAATTCATAAAGTTGTCTAAAGCATCAACAAATGGAGTTTGCCCCCAGTTGTCAACAGTTACAGCCATACATGCCCAGTAACTTTTCTCTTGAGCTTGAATGTTACTTATTGTTAAAAGTAACATAGCTAATGTTAAAATTATTTTTTTCATTATAAATAGTTTATTTATTATAAACTTAAATTAATAGGCAGTAGTGTAGTAAGATTGAAAAGTTTTTGTGCTAAATAGAAATCAGAATTATTAATTTGATAATTTTTATTTAATAAAATTCAAGTATTATGATTCAAATTGTTTTTTATTAGATTATTAATAATTTTTTTGATGTTTAATTTATCTCAAGAAACTTCCTCCATTTACATCAATTGTTGAACCTGTAGAATGATCCATTTTACCTGAAACTATTAATGACACTATTGGTGAAATATCTTTTGGTTCTGTAAGTCTATCAAGAGTAATTCCTTGCTTCACAGAATCTTCTCCGTGTTTTTCTATAAAACTTTGAGCCATTTCAGTTCTAACAAATCCAGGTGCAATACTAATTGCTACAACATTATCTGATTTTCCAAAGGATCTTGACATAGTTTTAGTTAAGGATATAATTCCTCCCTTTGAACATGCATAAGAAATGTAGTCTTGCTGCTCACCTCTGAAAGCAGCTCTTGATGCAATATTTATAAATCTTAATCTAGACTTAATTTTATTACTTCGTTTATACTTAATAATTTCTTTAAAAATGAGTGATGGAGCTTTTAGATTTACATCAATTGTTTTATCAAACATGCTACTCCAATTATTAAAGTCTAATGTAATATCTGCAGATTCTGCAATACCAGCATTATTAATTACAGAGTCAGGTAACCCTATTTTTTTTATGGTTTCTTCAACTAAATTTTTTACTTCATCTTCAGATGAAAGATCTGCTTTTACAATAAATAAATCTGAAGAGCTTTTAGTTTTTAATTTATCTAATGGTAATTTGTTAGAGTTATAATGAAGTACAATTTGATGACCCTCTTTAATAAGATCTTGTGCAATTTTATATCCAATTCCTTTTGATGAACCCGTTAGAAGTATTTTCATTTTTTATATTTTTCAAACCAAGACAATATTGCATTGACTTTAGCAATTAGATTACTTGGCTTTGATGCAATTCCATGGTTAGCATCTGGAATTCTTACAAGCATCGACTCAACTCTATTTAGTTTTAATCCAGCATATAATTGTTCACTTTCAGCCATTGGGGTTCTGAAATCTTTTTCTCCTGTAAGAACCATTGTAGGTGTTTTTATATTTCCGACATAGCTAATAGGAGATCTTTTAAGGTAACTTTCAGGATCATTCCATGGAAGATCCCCAAACCAGTATTTATAAAAATATCCAATATTATCTGCATACAAAACAAAACTGTACCAATTTATAACTGGTTTAGCTACAACTGCAGCTTTAAATCTATCAGTTTTTCCTATAATCCATGATGTAAGGACTCCACCACCGCTTCCTCCAGTTACAAAAAGATTTTCTTGATCAATGTATCCTTTATCTATAATATAATCTACACCTGAAATTAAATCATCATAATCTTCACTAGGATAATTATGATGAATTAAATTAGCAAACTCTTTACCATAGCTAGTACTCCCTCTTGGATTAGTATAAAGAACAACATAACCTTTTGATGCAAATAGCTGGACTTCAGATGAAAAGTGAAATCCATAATTTGTATGAGGCCCACCATGTATTTCAAGAATTAAAGGGTATTTTTTTGAGTTATCAAAATTAGGTGGTTTAACAATCCAGCCTTGAATCATTCTTCCATCATAAGATGACTGATACCATATTTCCTCTACTTTACCTAATTTTTTATAATCAAATAGATCCTTATTCAAGTTGGTTATTCTTCTTTTTGATCCTTTATATCCAGTAGCTAAATCAGCAGGATTATAAGCAGTTCCATAAGTGAATGAGTATCTATTATTCTTTGACAAACTAAAAAACCCTCCACTGTAAGGTCTTGAAAAAGATAATCCGCCAACTTCATCTACAACAGTTTCTTGGCTTCCATCTAAAGTAGTTGATCCAATTTTAGTTATACCATTATCGTCATATTGGAAATATATTCTTTTATCATTTCCAGACCAGTATATATTGGAGATATTTCTATCAAGATCCATTTCAATTTTATACTTATCTGAACCATCCCTTCTCATAACATAAATAGAACTCTGTTGATAGCTAAGATACTTATCATCATATCCTAGGTATGCAATCAGAGATCTGTCGTTTGATACCTTTGGACTGAAATCAGGTCCATCCCTATCTGTAATTGCTTCATGCTTACCAGAAATTATATCTAAAATGTATAATTCAGTGTTATTGGTATTATAATCAGAGTCTTCATTTAAGTTAGCTGAAAAAATAATCTTGTTGTTATCAATCCATTCTCCTTGACCAGATCTTTTTTCTGGTGGAATATTACTAATTTGTCTGGGAGTTCCTCCGTTAGCTGGAACTGTGAAAAACTGGGTTTCACCAGGTTTTCTAAATCCTGAACTATCATATTTATAATTTAAATCAGATATTTCAATTGGAGGATCATTCCACTTTGCTCCTTTAGGTTTTTCTGGCATCTTTATTAGTTTTTCTCTCTTATCATCAATGAATGAAGAAAATAAAATATAATTATCATCAGGTGACCATCTCAATGATCCTATTGAATACTGAAAATTTGTAAGTTTTTGAACTGAATTATTATTTAAATTATAAAGAAAGATTTGTTGCTTACCGTTTCGGTTTGACTTAAAAATAAATTTATCCCCCTTGTTTGACCACTTAGGAGAATTATCTTTAAAGTTTCCAGTAGTAATTGGTTGGTTACCTGAACCATCAAAATTAATAAGCCAAATATTTGAGAAACTTTGATCAGTCATAATATCATTAAAATTTCTTTGATATAAAACTTTACTCCCATCAGGAGATATTTCAGTGTTAGATACATATTCAAGATCAAAAACATCTATAGGCTCAAAACTGTCTGAAACCTGAGAAAATAGGTTAGCTGAAACTAATAAGATTATTAAGGATTTTTTCATAAGTTATTTTTTAGATATTAGTTGTCATTCCAAATCCAACTGGAACAATTAAGTTTTTTGAAAATTACATTATAAGTTATTTCAAAAATAAAATTTGACATTTTTAATTTAAGATAAAGAAAAATCTGAAAAGAATTATTGAATATAATTTGTGGGCGCTGAGGGATTCGAACCCCCGACCCCTTGGGTGTAAACCAAGTGCTCTAAACCAACTGAGCTAAGCGCCCGGGTGGGCAAATATAAGATTTTTTTTACTTTAGATAAATGAATAATATTTTTACAAATTTCTTAATATCATTTTTGACTTTCAGTATCTGTATATTTATCGCAAATCTGACAGGTATTCAAAACATAACTTATGCAGTTTTATTTATCTTTCTGATCCACCTACTAATTTTTCTTCCTTCATATTTTTTCCAAACAGAGAAATTTTTTGATTTGACTGGGACAATATCATACGTGTCGTCTGTTCTTTTTATTTTTTTTAAATCAAATAATATAGAATCAATTAATTTAGGAAGTCTAGTATTATCAACTTTTATAATTATTTGGTCATTAAGACTAGGAACATTTTTATTTCTAAGGATTAAAAAAGCAGGGAAAGACAGAAGATTTAATGAGATAAAGAAATCTTTTTCATGGTTTTTTATGACATTTAGTGTATCTGGAATGTGGGTTACAATCTGCTCAATTTGTGCATTGACAGGTATAGCTAATGGAATAATTTTTTCTATTACAACAATTATTGGAATAATTATTTTTATAATTGGATTTACTATAGAAATAATTGCTGATTCTCAAAAAACAAAGTTTAGAGCAAATGACGATAATAAAGATAAATTTATTTCAAGTGGTCTATGGAAGTACTCAAGGCATCCAAACTATTTAGGTGAAATAATACTGTGGCTCGGAATCTCATTAATTAGTTTTTCATCACTTGAGGGGTTTCAATATATTACACTAATTTCTCCTATTTTCACATATTTACTTTTAGTTTATGTTAGCGGAATAAATTTTTTAGAAAAAAGTGGCAAAAAAAAATGGGGACACTTAGAATCTTATAAAAAATATTTAAAAGAAACTCCAAGACTTTTTGGATTTTTATAAATTGTTAGTCAATATTTACACTAAATCCTGTAGATATAAAAAACATTTTATTATTTAATCCTTTACCAACAGATAAATCTATTTGTTGATTATTATTTATAAGATAAGTTATTCCTGAATCGAAATTGATATTCGAATCATTTTTTGAATTCTCACCAAAAACCTCAAAAAATACTCCAAAAGAATTTAAACTTCTAACATAATTAATTGTATAGATAAATTGACCTTTAGCATCTTCAAACTTATTATATCCAATATTATATCCAATTTGAGATTCATCCATTAAATCATGAGAAATACTTAATCTTGTTAACATACCATAAGCATTATTTGAAAATGATTCACGAGCAGTTGGGATAGAAAAATGGGTTAACAATGCTAATCTTGTTTTATTTGAGCTTTTATTTAAAATTTTAAACTTTGCTCCTACTTCAAAATCATTAAAAGATGATTTTTTCATAAATGATATTTGATCATTTATAAGGTAATTACTATTTAGTCGTATCTCAACACCTTCAGCTAAACCAAACCTAAAAAGAGTATTAATATTAGATTGGGATTCCTCAAACAAAATACCTGATTCAATTTGAATTTGTCCTTTTGATAAAACAACCGCTGACTCAGTCTGATCAGGTCTATCCGTTGAAATTTGGGAAAGTACGTTTGAACTATTGAAAGCAATAAATAAAAAAAATATAAATCTTTTACTCATGAAAAATTTCTTTTGCTATATAGTTGCTTCCAGTAATAATAATTAAATCTTTTGAAGAAGATTGTTTTAATACTTCTTTATAAACTTTCAATGGATTTTTATCAAAATTAATATTTTCTTTAACACACTGAATAATATCTTCATAATTCATCGACCTTTCAGAATTAGATGAAGTAAAATAAATTAGAGACTTTTTCGGTAGGTATGTAATTAATTTTTTGATGTCTTTTCCTTTAACAAAACTCAGGATAATAAACAATCTATCATAATTTAATTTTTCCAATTGTTGTGACAAATATGAAAAACCTGACTCATTATGAGCAGAATCAAATATTACTTTTGGATTATAATTAATAATAGTCCATCTACCATAAAAATCTGTGTTTGAATCTAAATTCATGATACCTTTTTTTATACTAGTTTCATTTATATTTTGATCATTAAGATTTTTAGATACTTGAACAGCTGTTCTTATATTTTTATTTTGATATTCTATTTCAGAATTTTCAAAATCTGTTTTATAATCAGAAGCAAATATTATGTCTGAAAAGTTTTCATCAGCCTTTTGGATAAAAATATTTTGAGTTTTTTTATCTCTTTCTCCGATTATTATTTTTGTATTTTTTTTAATTATACCAGCTTTTTCATATGCAATTTTTTCAAGGGAGTTACCGAGTATTTCTGTATGATCATATGAAATGTTGGTTATTACAGATAAAATTGGATTAATAATATTTGTTGCATCAAGTCTTCCACCTAGACCAACTTCAATTACTGCATAATCTACCTTTTGTTCAAAATAATAATATAGTGACATTCCAAATGAAAGTTCAAAAAAAGAAAGGTTTAACTCTTCAATTAACTCAATATTTTCTTGAATAAATTTTGTGATAAAATCCTTTTCAATTTTTTTATTATTTACTTTAATTCTTTCTCGAAAATCAAAAAAATGAGGTGATGTAAATAAGCCTACTTTATATCCTGACTCTTGAATAATAGAAGATAAATATGCACAAGTACTTCCTTTACCATTTGTACCACCAACATGAATAAACTTAATATCTAAAAGATTCAAATCAAGATGATCAACAAAAAATCTTATGTTATCGATTCCAGGTTTATATGCTTTTAAACCTTGAGACTGGTAAAAGGGTAATCGATTTAAAATCCAATTCTCAGTTTCCCTATAATTCAATATCAGATATTAAAGAATGTAAGCCTCAAATAGCACAAAAGTTATAAATCCTGCTAGGAATCCGATGAATGCAAGCCACCCTATTTTTTTTAGATACCAGAAAAACTCAATTTTTTCCATACCCATAGCAACAACTCCTGCTGCAGATCCAATGACAAGTACGCTACCTCCAGTTCCTGCTGCATATGCAATTAAATGCCATAATGAATCATCAACTGGTTGAGAAAACATACCTATTGATGCAGCTACTAATGGGACATTATCAATAATAGCTGATCCTAGACCAAGGAAACCAGCAACTATCCTAATATCTGGAATAACAGTTTCTAGATATTGAGCAAATTCAAATAGATATCCAATTGATTCTAATGCTGCAACAGCCATTAAAATTCCTAAGAAAAATAGAATGCTCGGAAGTTCAATTTTAGTTAATGCTGAGTGAACTGGACTTTTACTATGCATAATGCTATCCTCGTTAGGAGTACTAATATTAAATTTAGTACCACTGTATATTTCCGCAAATGTAGCTACAATTGCAAGAGAAAGCATCATACCTACATAAGGTTGAAGGCCAGTGAAAACTTTAAAAAATGGTACAAAAAGTATAGCAGATAATCCTAACCAAAGCATAGTTGTACCTATTTTAGTTATACTACTTTCATCGTTATCCATTTTATCTAAGTTACCTCTGAAGGGCTTTAGAAATGAAGCTATGTATACTGGAACAACCATACATACTACAGAAGGAATAAATACGTAATATAATAGCATTGGTACAGTAACTTTATCAGCTATCCATAACATTGTAGTTGTAACATCTCCAATTGGAGACCAAGCCCCTCCAGCATTTGCTGCAATTACAATCAGACCAGCAAACCATAATCTTAAATTTTTATCTCTGATAATTTTCTGAAGAATTGTAATTAAGACAATAGTAGCAGTAAGATTATCAATTATAGCAGATAAAATAAATGCCAATATTGAGAATATCCATAATAGCTTTTTCTTTGATTTAGTTCTTATAAATGACTTTATCTTCTCAAAACCATTATAATAGTCAATTATCTCGACAATGGTCATTGCTCCTAAAAGAAATATTAAAATCTCTGAGGTATGGGATAAATGATATGCCATTATCTTCTTTATTTTTGTTGGTATTAATTCTCGAATCTCAGTATCAACCTCAAATACAGGTATATTAAATACTGAAATTAAAGCCCACAACAAAGCCATCATTCCCAACGCGGGTATGAGCTTATCGATTTTTAAACTATGTTCTAAAGTTATTGCCAAATAACCAAGTATAAATATTCCTAATAAAATTGTCTCCATTTAATTCAGATTAACTTAACTTTTGAAGGAGTAATATCCATGATATTATTACAAAAGTTAAAATTAGTTTTAAAATTATAATTTACGGTTGCAACTAAATTATTAAAAAAATTAAACTTTCGTTAAAAAAATTTTTCCAGAACAGTGATTTTTTGATGCACCGGTTACTGAAGAGTAACAATTATCAATATTCAGATACCTCAAAACTCCAAGAAATGCAAAAATTAAAGCTTCTTTAAACTCAATTATTTGAGAAGATGGAATTACTATTTCAGATTTTGAATCTGATTTAATACTATTCATTAAGAATTCATTATATACTCCACCCCCAGAAAATAAAACTTTATCAGTATCTCCTATTTCGTTAATTATTTGTTCTACAATATGGTGGGTGAATGTGTTTAACAAATCTTCAGTAGGATGATGAGAATATTTATCAATTAATGGATTAATTTTCTCATTTACCCATTCAATACCAAGAGATTTGGGTGCTTTATCAGAATAAAAGGTAAGTTTATTCAGATCACTTAAGAGATTTTTTATTTTTTTTCCACTCAGGGCTAAAAGACCCTTATCATCGTATTCATATCCAATATTTTTGGAGAGTTTATTAAGAATAATATTTACAGGACATATATCATATGCAATTAGTTCAGAGTTCTGATGTTTAGAAATATTTGCAAAACCACCTAGGTTAATAAATGAGTTATAATCTTGGAATAAGTATTTTTCACCGACTGGAACTAAAGGAGCTCCTTGACCACCAAGTTCAACATCTTGAATTCTAAAATCGCAGACTACATCAACATTTATTTTTTTTGATAAAATCGGCAAATTACCAATTTGATATGTTACCGAATTAATTGGATCATGAATCGCAGTATGTCCATGAGAACTAATAAAATCAATATTTTTAATAGAAAATTCAATTATAAATTTTTCAATTATTTCTGCTAACTTTTTTGAATATTCTTCATCTATTTTTTTTATATTCAGTATTTCTTCTGAAGAAATATCTCTTAATATTTCTATCCATCTATCTTCATACTCATATGTCTTGGCTCTAATTATTTTAAAGTTCCACTTATTATCATAGTTAAAATTTACATAAACCAAGTCTACACCATCTAATGATGTTCCAGACATAACCCCTATAACATTAAAATCTCTCATAAATATTATTGAAAAAAATTCCAAACAAGTCCAAATCTAACTGACAAATCTCTGTAAGGTGTAAATGGATCTGAATAATAATCATAACCTGTCATAGAACTATTTAAATGCTCTACTTTGAGGAAAACTCTGGTTTGTTGAATCTTAGCGTTAAAGAAAAAGTCAATTCTTGGAAATTCTCCAATTTCTTTAAAATTTTGACTCACAAATTCAGAGACCAAAGGGTTGTAATAATCAGCATAAAATTTAGTGAAATAATTAAAAGTAAATCCTGTTTGCAGAAATAAGGAATTATTAAATACTGATGAGGAAAACATTATTGTATTACGTGTAATCCATTCAGGGACATTCAATGTAAATAATTCACCAAATTCAATAGTTTGATCTTTTTTTTGATACTGTCCAGTATTGATAAAGCTAAATTTTCCGAAATCAATCTTACTAAATAACTTAACCTTAAAATAGCTTATTTCTGAATCAATTTGACTTGGAGAAATTTTTCTTGAATTAAAAATTTCACCTGTGATTCCACTTGAGAGCTCCTGAAAGAATGTATAATTATCAATTTTACTGTATTCTCCTGAAATTTTAATAAGCTCTTTATATCCAATTTCAGAGTATAATGTTGAACTTTTTTGATTCTCAAGATCTGGATTGTGCCAGTTATAATCTTCATAGATGCTTCTGAATAATATAAAATTTAAATTTGGAGATTTATTTGAATTTATAGCCCCTAGATTGAATAGTATATTCTTTAGCGGCTTTGATGATAATGAGATAGATTGATAATCAGATATATAATCTTCATTTAATGATTTATTTAGATCAAGATTTAATTGAAATAATTTGAAATCTTTCTGCCAATTAAAATTTAAATTTGACTGACTATTATTAAGACCCAAGATTAATTCATCATTATTGAGCTCATAATCTTTAAAATTATTTTCAAAATCGATTAAACTGTATGAAAGTCTAAATCTTCCAAGTTTATTTAAGTTTGATTTTAAATAAATTGAATTGTCATTTCTTATATAACGAGATTGATCAGAGACTGCGGTTCCATCAAAAGTTGATCCAAATAATGGAGATCTTAGAGGATCATTATATTCAATTTTTTTATATTCATGCGTAAACTGATATCCAACAGATAAGTTCGATATTTCCTTTTCATCATTATAAATTAATGATTTTTCAAAATCAATAAAAAATCTTTTTGAGTATAATGATCCCTCTGCCCTTATTTGACTTCCTAATCTTGATCTGTCAAGGTAACCATCATATTCAATAGTTTCTAATGATCCATCTTCAGTTTCAATTGGATTTCCTGAATTATCAAGAACTAAGTATTCTGTGGCTTCTTCAAAGAAATAAATATTATCTTCATCTAATCCACCATTTTCTTCATTAAATATATTCTGTGAAGTGAAGTGAGACTTTACATTTAATTTTTTATTCTTAGAATTAAAATTTGAAGATAGTCTAAATTGATTACCTCTTGAACGACTACTTATATACTTTCCAAGTGATTTATATCCTTTATGAGCGATTGTAAAATTATATTGTGGGCTCAAGTTAATTGAGACAAGTGCGTCTAATATTTGGCCCTGCTCGAAAGTAGACTTAGCAAAAATTTCAGTAAAAGGTGTAGCTACATTATAATAACCAATATCATCTTTTTCAAAGTAATGGAAATGCTTACCTCTTGCCCCTAGTTTTGGAAAAGTACTTTTATATTTAAAACTATATCCAAGTTTATTATATGAGTGAGCTACATTAGGAAGACTTAATAACTCAAAATTATCTTCTCTAAGAAAGTTAAATTTATAGTCTTTAAAAATTGTTAAACTAGTATCTGCAGTCTCAACTCTTCCGTCTAAATAAAATATTTTGTATTTATTAAGATTTAAAGAATCATTGATTTCTTTTTGATCGTTCTGAATTATTTTATCATCATTATCATTTATTTTACTTTCAAGACTGTCAGATTGAGCAAATAATGCAAAATGTATTAAAAAAAAAGGTATTACCAGAAAAAATTTCTGCATCTATTTTGTATTTTCATACTAAGGTAAGATTTCTTTTAAAAATTTAGTTTTATCATCATGTTATTGAATAATTTCTCAGAGTTTAAATATGAAGCTGGAATTGATGAAGCTGGAAGAGGAAGTCTTGCTGGACCAGTTACTGCTGCTGCAGTTATTTTTGATAAAGATTTTAATCATGACGAATTAAATGATTCAAAAAAGATTTCATTTAAAAAAAGGCTAGAACTAAAGAAAGTAATTCAGGAAAATTCTTTAGCTTATTCTGTTGCATTTGTTAGTCCAAAAGAAATAGATAAAAAAAATATTCTGAACTCAACATTTGTAGCCATGCATAAAGCGATTGAGAATTTATCTATCAAGCCTAATTTTATTTTAGTAGATGGAAATAAGTTTAAACGCTTTAAGAATATTCCATACAAATGTATGATAATGGGAGACCAAAAATACCAAAATATTGCAGCTGCATCTATCTTAGCAAAAACTTACAGAGATGAGTATATGAAAAAAATTGATAATGATTTTCCAAATTATGATTGGGGCAGGAATAAGGGTTATGGTACTAAACATCATATTGAAATGATATTAAAATATGGAAAAACTATTCATCATAGGTTATCATTCAAGATTAAACCTAAACAACTAAATCTTCAATTTAATCAATGAAAACTTTTTTAAAATTATTTTCTTTAGCTCTGGTATTTTTTTACTCATGCAACACTGTTGATTTAGAGAATATTTCTGGTATTGATTTTATTCCTACTGAATCGCATACAATATTAAATATTAATGATTTAGATACAACAAAAGAAATATTTCAATCTAACCCCCTTATCCCAAATATTTACTCTGAATCAGAAATTATTTCTTCAAGACTAAATGATCTGACTATAAGAGAATCAAAAAATGGGATTTTGAGTTTATCACCTTATGGTAAAGATCAAGTTGCATATACATTTGTAAGCAAAATAGTGGTTAATGATTCAATTTTTCAAAATGAAAAGTTTGATCATATTTATCAAAATAACAATATATACAGTAGAAAAATTAATGATGAAACTATCTTCATGACTCTAATAGATAATTTTTTTATTAGTTCAAATAGAGACTTAATAATTGAAAATATAATTAGAGATCTAAAATCAAATAAAAAATTAGATCCAGAGCTTCTTAAAATATCAAAGACTCTAGATACTAATGAGCCTTTTAACATATTAGTTAGATCGAAAGATTTCTCAAATTCAAACTTTATGTTAAGAAATATATCTTCTTTTCCTAAAGTAAAATCTTCATGGATTGGTTATGATTTTCAAAATTCATTGAATGAATTAAAACTTAACGGAGTAACAAGAATTAATGATTCAATAAACTCTAAACTTTCTCTTTTAAGTAATATTCCGCCAAGTAAGGTTAGTTCATTTAAAATTATTCCTGATACATTTAAATCATCTTTAACAATTACAATTAGTGACTCAGAAAGATTCATTTTTAATTTAAAGAATTATTTAAAGGTCAATGATATCTACTCTGATAATTTTTTGTTTAGTTCAATTAGTTTAATAAATGAAGTAACTGTAGTAAGTGATGAAGAGGACTTTATTATCCTTGGGATTAATAGTTTGGATCAAATTAAAGAGTTATTTAAATATGTCGAAACTAACGATAGTGAAATTAATTCAATTGAAATTAATGAAGACTTAAAACTACTTTTAAATTATATGAATTTTAATTCTAATTTAAATTATGCCAGTATTCATGACGATTTAATGATCATAACTAATTCTATTTCTCAACTAAGAAAATTGAATAACTTAATTAGCATAAATAAAGTTTTAAGTTCAAACTCAAACTTTATAAACCTAATGAACAAAAAATCTGAAAAGTATAACTTTATATGGATCGCAAACTCTGAAAAAATATTTGATAAAGAGAATAATTCATCAATAAATTTTGATGACTATCCATTTATGACTGTAGATGGTATTTTAAGTCAAGATATTGCTCTTCTAAATACCAGTATTATTGAGGCTGATAAATTTTCTAATGCAGGAGATACATATACTGAATTTATTGTTTCAACAAATAATGAGATAATCACTAATCCAATATGGTTAAAAAATCATTTAAATGATGAATATGACTTTGTTTTTCAAGATAGTAGCAACTACCTGTATCAATATTCAAACAATGGAAATTTAAATTGGAAGAGGGAATTATCCGGAAAAATTATTGGTGATATAGAACAAATAGATATTTATAAAAATGGAAGGTTACAACTTTTGTTTAGAACAAGCGAGAGGTTATACCTACTTGACAGGAATGGCAATGAAGTTGAAGAATTAAGTATAGATCTTGATGGAGGAATCAATGTAAATCCTATTTCTGTTTTTGATTATGAAAAAAATCGGAACTACAGGATAGTTGTTACATCTGATAACCTAATAAGGATGTATGATTCCACTGGAAAGATTGTAAGTGGTTTTAAGCCAGTTGAGTTTAGTTCAAATATTATAAATAATCCTGTGCACATAAGAATAGATGGAAAAGATTATTTAGTTTTTCAACTTGAAAATGGTGAAGTTAAAATTTTAAATAGAAGAGGCGAAGACAGGATAATTATTGACCAGAAAGTTCAGTATAGTAAAAATAACTTTTATTCATACCTAGACTTCTTTACAACATCGGACTCTCAGGGCAATCTAATTCAAATTAACACAGATGGGGAATTTAATAGAGTTAAACTTGACTTATCATCTGAGAATTATATTAATGTTCTTGATGATAATCTAGTTTATATTAGCAATAATACATTATCAATTAAAGGAATTAATGTAGAGCTTCCTCCTGGAAGATACTCTGAGCCCAAAATTTTTAATTCAAATAAAGGATTACTAATTGGTACTTCAGATCTGAGTAAAGACAGAATATATTTATATGATGATAAAGGAAAATTAATTAACGGTTTTCCTCTAGAAGAAGGTTCATCAATTGATTTAGTAGATTCAGATAAAGATGGTAAACTTGAGATTATTTCAAGAATGAAAAAATTTTCAGTTGTATCTTATGAAATTAATTAATCATTCTTTTCAATCTCAGCTTTAAAATTTCTTGCAAAAGTTTCAATTAGGTTTAATTTTAAATCAGATACATTAATTGTTTCTTTTTTCATATCTGAAATAGATGTTATGCCTTTATCTGATATTCCGCAAGGAATTATATATTTAAAATTATTTAAATCAGGTTGAACATTCAAAGAAAATCCATGCATGGTTACCCACCTGCTTGCCCTTATACCAAACGCACATATTTTTTTATAATCATTATCTTTTTTAACCCATACTCCTGTCTCCCCTTTTATTGTAAAGCCTTCAATTTCATAATGTTTGAGTGTATCAATTATCGTATTTTCAAGATTTCTAAGGTATAGATTAATATCAGTAAAAAAATTATCAAGATCTAAAATTGGATAACCCATAATTTGACCAGGACCATGATATGTAATATCTCCTCCTCTGTTTATTTTATAAAAATCTATTTTTTTTTCTTTTAGTTGATTTTTATTTAAAAGTAAATTTGAAATATCTCCACTTTTTCCAATTGTAAAGACAGGGTTATGTTCAGTTAGAATTAAATAATTTTTTGTATTAGATTTTTTTTTGGAAGTTCTATTTTTAACTTTTTGTGCAATTATTTTATCAAATACACTTTCCTGATATTTCCATGAATAAGAAAAATCTGTTCTGCCTATATCTTTAACAATAATTTTTTTATTTTTCATAGAACATTCAAATATAAAAATTTGTAATTCAAAGATTGTTTTTAAAACTTATCTTTGTTTAAACAAAATTTAGTGACTGAACAAGAAAGAATTAGAAGAGAAAAGCTTGATGAGCTAAAAAAGCTTGGAATTGAACCTTATCCTGCTGAGCTTTATCCAGTATCTCATCTCTCAATAGATTTAACATCTAATTATATAGATAAACAGCAAGTAGTTATTGCTGGGCGGATAATGTCAAGAAGGATTCAAGGAAATGCATCTTTTGCAGAAATTTTGGATAGTAAAGGTAAGATTCAGGTTTATTTTAATAGAGATATAATTTGTGAGGGCGAAGACAAGACAAAGTATAACATCATTTATAAAAAATTACTTGATATTGGAGATATAATTGGCATAAAAGGAGAATTATTTAAGACTAAAGTTGGTGAGACTACAATTTTAGTAAAAGATTTTAAAGTTCTTAATAAGTCACTTAGGCCTCTCCCTCTTCCAAAAGTGGATTCTGATGGAAATGTATATGATAGTTTTACTGATTTAGAGCAAAGATACAGACAAAGGTATGTTGATTTGATTGTTAACTCTGACGTTAAGGATACGTTCATTAAAAGAACACAAATTATAAATTCAATTAGGAATTTCTTGAATTCTAAAGATTATCTTGAGGTTGAGACTCCGATACTTCAGCCTATTCCTGGAGGAGCAACTGCACGTCCATTTATTACTCATCATAATGCACTAGATATACCATTATACCTTAGAATATCTGACGAGTTATTTCTCAAAAAATTAATTGTTGGAGGGTTTGATGCTGTTTATGAATTTTCGAGAGATTTCAGAAATGAAGGGATGGATAGAAATCACAACCCTGAATTTACAATTTTAGAGCTTTATGTAGCTTACAAAGATTATTTCTGGATGATGGAACTAACCGAATCTTTAATTGAAAACTTATGTATTGAATTACATAATAATACAGAAGTTGAATTTGATAAAAAGAAAATTAATTTTAGTAAACCCTTTGAAAGAATGACACTTACTGATGCAATAATTAAATACACAGGTTATGATATATCTGATAAAAATGAAAATGAATTAAGATCAATCTGTGAGGATTTTTCTATAGAAATAGATGATAGTATGGGGGAAGGAAAACTTATAGATGCAATTTTTAGTAATAAATGTGAGAAAAACTTTATTAATCCAACTTTTATTACAGATTACCCTAAGTCGATGAGTCCACTAACAAAAGAACACAGATCAAATCCAAATCTTACTGAAAGATTTGAGCTATTCATTAATGGAATGGAAATCGCCAATGCTTATTCTGAGTTGAATGATCCAATTGATCAATTGAAAAGATTTGAAGATCAACTTGAATTGACAAAAAAAGGTGATGATGAGGCTATGTTTATTGATATGGATTTTATCAAGTCATTAGAGTATGGAATGCCTCCCACTTCTGGAATTGGAATTGGAATTGATAGACTTGTTATGCTTATGACCAATAAAACTTCAATTCAGGAGGTATTATTTTTTCCTCAAATGAAACCTATTAAACAGGGACCTGAAATTTCAGAGGATGCAAAAGTTGTTTTCGATAGACTAAAAAACCATGATGAAATTCTTTTAAATGATTTTAAGTCAGAATTTGATTTATCAAATAAGAAATGGGATAAAATTATAAAAGAGCTTAGAGGGAATGATTTGATAAGTTTTATTAAGTCTGAAGATGGCAATTTATTCATCAAACCTGTTTAGTTTATATCTTTCAATTAAACTTATTAATTTTTCAGCATATTTTGGATCAGTTGCATATCCTGCCGCTTTAAGACCTATTGCCCAGGATCTATAATCTTTTCTATTTAACTTAAATAGGGAACTATATCTATCCCTTTCAACTAAAAATAAGGAATGGTCTTTATATGATCTCAAAGGGTTTTTATATGATCTAAAGCATTCGCCTTTTTCATCATCATCATGAGAAATTGATTTTCCTTTCCATCCTTTATGACACTTAATCCCAAAATGATTATTTGCTTTTTTTGCTAAAGTACCCTGACCATAACCCGACTCTAATATTCCTTGAGCTAGGGTTATACTCGCTGGTATTTTATAGAACCTCATATTTTTAGTTGCAGCTGGTGCATACTTCTTTATATAAAGGTTTATTTTATCCTCAACAGACAAATTTAATTCTGACACAGATCTTATTGACGAACAGGAAGAGAGAATGATGAATACTAAAAACAGTAAAAAATTTTTCATAACTTTAGATTAATGAAAATTATAAAAAATTTAATCTCTCAAAAAATAATATTATTCACATTAGCTTTAATAATTAACTCTTGTGGAATTTATGTCCAATATGATTATGATTCTGATGTAAATTTTAATGATTATGATTCATATTCTTTCTATCAGCCTGACATAGATAAAGTTAAGATTTCTGATCTTGACAAAAAAAGAATACTAAAATCTTTAGATAGCGGTTTAAAATCAAAAGGTATGGAGAGATCAGATTCACCGGACCTTTTGGTAACATTTGAAACTCAATCGAAAGAAAGGATTTATATAAATAATTATATGCCATACGGATACGGATGGTTTCCATTTTTTTATCATCACAATTATCCTTCTGCTTATTCGAGAACTCAAGGTACACTGTATATTAACTTTATTGATAATAAGAATCAACAGCTTGTATGGCAAGGTAGAGGTGATGGTATTCTTAATGAATACTCTAAAGATAGAGACAAGATGATAGGCAATTTTGTTTCAAGGATACTCGAAAAGTTCCCCCCTACAGTAGATTAATAATTTTTTCTGATTCAGCTAAAGCTTTGTCAATAGCTTCGATATTTTTTCCACCTCCAGTTGCAAAAAATGGCTGACCTCCGCCACTACCATCAATTATAGGAGATAATTCTTTAATAATATTTGAAGCATTGAAACCCTTCTGAACTGTTAAACTTTTTGATATATAGCAGTAAATAAATGCTTTTTCAGGGCTTCTTGAGAAAATAATCATAAATAAATTATCTATTTCATCAGAGAGCATAAAGCACAATTCTTTAATTGATTTATTATCTAGGTCTAATTCGCCAGTGAATGTATTTAATCCATTAACCTGTTTTATTTCTTTGATAATTAATCCTTTTATTGATTGAATTTTTATCTTGTTTTTAGAATCAATTTCTTTTTGTAAAATTTTATTTGCTTTTTCACTTTCAGCTTTTTCTTTGATTGCTTGATTTTTTAGTTCTTCTTCCTTAATTCTAGTTTTATTACTAGTAGCTACGATTCTTCTAATTCCAAACGCTTGAGAACCTTCGGAAATTATTTTAAAATCTTCAATTTCTCTTGTGTTTTTTACATGAGTTCCACCACATAATTCATATGATTCACCAAACTTTATCGTTCTTACTACATCTCCATATTTTTCTGAAAATAAACCAATAGCTCCAGCCTTAACTGCATCATTATAATTTGCTTGCTTCTCTTCAATACATTGAATTTCATCTTTAATTAAACTTTTAACAAGTTTCTCAGCATCACTCAATTCTTTATCTAATAATTTTGATTGATGTGAAAAATCAAATCTAAAAATATCTTCAGTTAGCATGGAGCCCCTTTGCTCAACATGATTTCCTAATATTTTTTTTAGTGCAAATTGAAGAAGGTGGGTTGAAGTATGATTTCTCTGAATAGATAATCTTCTATTTTTATCAATTTTCATTAATAAAGAGTCACCCAGTTCGATTGGTAAATTATCTACAAGATGAATTATGTCCTCACCATCTCTAAAAGTATTTTTTACAGCTATAGAAGCTGAGTTTGAAATAATTTCTCCAGTATCTCCAATTTGCCCACCTCCTTCAGGATAGAAAGGGGTTTCATTTGTCACAAGATGGTATTGAGTATCTCCTTCACTATTTACACACTCTCGATACTTGAAAACTTTTGATTCAAGTTCATAATGGTCATATCCTTTAAATATATTATTTGATGATGTCTCACTCACAATAACCCATTCTTTAATCTCTTCATTACTTGTTGACTTAGATCTGCTTTTTTGAATTTTCATATATTCATTAAATCCGTCTATATCAACTTGAAAATCATTTTCATTTGCAATTAATGATGTGAGGTCAACGGGGAATCCATATGTATCATAAAGCTTAAAAGAATCTTCACCACTAATTATCTTATCATTTGGATTAGACTCAATAATTTGACTTATAAGGGAGAGGCCTTGATTTAATGTTTTCAGGAAACCTTTTTCTTCCTCATAAATTAATGAACTAATGTACTCACTCTGATTTTTTAAATCAGGATAAATAGTCAAATATTTTGAGATTACTATATCAACAAGCTCATAAATAAATGGAGTTTTTATATCAAGATTTGTATATCCATATTTTACAGCTCTTCTTAGAATTCTTCTAATAACATATCCTGGTCCACTATTACTTGGCACTTGACCATCTGAAATTGTGAAAATTAAAGCTCTAATATGATCAGAGATGACTCTTATGGCAATATCAACATTTTCATCACCTGATAAGTATTTTTTATTTGAAATATCCTCAATTTTTTTAATTATATCTGTAAATAAATCGGTATCATAAGTTGACTCTTTTTTTTGTAGTGCCATACAAAGTCTTTCAAGTCCCATTCCAGTATCTACATACTTCTTATCAAGTTTTATTAAGGATCCATCCTTCTTCCTATTGTATTGAATAAATACTAAATTCCATATTTCTACAACTTGTGGATGGTCTTTATTTACAAGATTAGCTCCTTTAATTTTTTTCTTATCTGATTCTGATCTTAAATCAATGTGGATCTCCGAACATGGGCCACATGGTCCTATATCTCCCATCTCCCAAAAGTTATCTTTTTTATTACCACTTATAATTCGATCTTCACTAAAAAATTTTTTCCATTCATCGAAAGCAACTTGATCAAATTCTAGGTTGTCTTCTTTGGATCCCTCAAAAACAGAGACATAAACATCTTCTTTATTAATTCCATAAATATTTACAATTAAATCATATGACCATTCAATTATTTCCTTCTTAAAATAATCACCAAAACTCCAATTTCCTAACATCTCAAAAAAAGTATGGTGATACGTATCAACACCAACCTCTTCGAGATCATTATGCTTTCCAGAAACTCGAAGACATTTTTGGGAATTAGCCACTCTAAATAATTTGGATTCTTGATTGCCTAAAAAAATATTTCTAAACTGGTTCATTCCAGCATTTGTAAACATTAAGTTTTTGTCTGATTGGTTAATTACAGATGCTGAGGGTATAATGTTGTGTCCTTTATCTTTGAAGTAATGAAAAAATTTTTCTCTTACAACGGATGAATTCATTTTTTTTATATTTGTAGTGATTTACAGCTATTAAAAGCTTGAAATTACAACAAATTGGTATATGTCCAAAACTAAATATTACTTTGATTCCGATAATCTAGAGTTTGTCCCAATTAAAAACACCTTAGGCAATCGCATATATAGGCTGTCTTTATTTTTGATTAGTTCTGTAATTTTTGGAGCATTTATTACAGTTATTCTGTTTAATACCGATTTTGTTGATACTCCTAAAGAAATTGTTCAAGAAAGGGAAATAGATAATTACGAGCTCCAACTTAAAGTATTGAATAAAAAATTAGAGCAAGTTGAGTCTACTCTAGCCAATATTGAGAAAAGAGATAACAACTTATATAGAGCTTATTTTGAGGCTAGCCCAATTCCTGAAGATCAAAGAAAAGCAGGGTTTGGTGGTATTAATAGATATGACTACCTAGAAGGATTTGAAAGTTCTGATCTGATAGTAAATACTACCGAGAGATTAGATATACTTACCAAAGAACTTGTTATTCAATCTAAATCACTTGATGAGATTGAACTATTAGCAAAAAATAAAGAATCTCTTTTATCTTCTATTCCATCTATTCAGCCTGTAAATAGCTCTGATTTAAGAAGAATGGCATCTGGCTATGGCTACAGAATTGATCCTTTTACAAAGGCTAGGAGAATGCACTTTGGAATGGATTTTTCTGCACCAAGAGGTACTGAAATTTATGCTACTGGTGATGGAACAGTTACAAGAGCTGACTCAAGAGCTGCTGGTTTCGGTAAACATGTCAGAATAGATCATGGTTTTGGATACGTTACCATTTATGCTCATTTGAACAGCTTTAAGGTTGTAAAAGGTGATAAAGTTAAAAGAGGTGAGCCTATTGGCACTGTTGGGAGTACGGGAAGATCCGTTGCACCTCATCTTCATTACGAAATTGTTAAGGATGGTGTAAAAATAAATCCAATTAACTTCTACTCGGGGAGTCTTTCCCCTGCTGAATTTGAAGAGCTTGTGAAAATTGCCTCTCAGGAGAATCAATCTCTTGACTAAAATGTTTAGTAGTCTTCCAGAAAAAAAATATTACAGCATAAGTGAAGTAGCAACTCACTTTAATGTCAACACTTCATTATTAAGATTTTGGGAAAAAGAATTTAAAGAGATCAATCCGATGATAAAATCATCTGGAATAAGAAAGTATACTAAAGAAAATATTGAGTCAATAAGATTGATTTATACACTGCTTAAAATAGATGGTTTAACAATTCAAGGAGCAAAAAAGAAGCTAAAATCCAAGGATATATCCGGAGATGAAAACCTTGCAATAATAAAAAAGCTTAATAAAATCAAGGAAGAATTAAAGTCTATTAAAAAAACTTTATAATTATTTCTTTCTCAGAAAAATATCGATTGGGACTCCAAAAAAGTTAAAGTTTTTTCTAATTTGATTTTCCAAGAAGCGTTTATAAGGATCTTTGATGTATTGTGGTAGATTACAATAAAATGCAAACTGAGGATATTTAGTAGGGAGTTGTCTGCAAAATTTTATTTTAATGAATTTACCTTTTGTACTAGGAGGAGGTTTTTGTTCAATTATAGGTAGAATAATATCATTTAACTTTTTAGTTGGTATTTTATTTTCCCTTCTTTGATTTACCTCCATTGCAATTTTTATAGCATCAAAAATTCTTTGTTTTGTTAATGCAGAAATAAATACTATGGGTATATCAGTAAGTGGGGATGTTTTTCCTATTATTTCCTCTTCAATTGATTTGGTTGTTGTATGATCTTTTTCTGCTATATCCCATTTGTTAACCAAAATAACAATACCTTTTTTATTTCTTGCAGCAAGCCAAAAAATATTTTGAACTTGGGAATCAAAACCTCTTTCGATGTCAAAAATTACTAGACAAATATCTGAGTTTTCAATTGCTCTTACTGATCTTAAAATAGAATAGAATTCAATATCTTCTGATACTTTACTTTTTTTTCTAATACCAGCTGTATCAATCAAATCAAACTCAAAACCAAATTGATTATATCTAGTATATAGACTATCTCTTGTTGTTCCTGCGACATCAGTAACTATAAATCTATCTTTACCAATAAGAGAGTTTATAAATGATGATTTACCTGCATTAGGCCTACCAATAACAGCAAGCTTTGGAACATCAGAGACTATTAGATCCTCTTTGGGAAGTTTTTCTACTAGTAAATCTAAAAATTCACCAGTACCTGATCCATTTATAGATGATAAACAAAATAGATATTCAAAGCCTAGAGTGTAAAATTCATTAGAATCTTCAATTAATTTAGAATTATCAACCTTATTAACTAAAAGAAGGGTTTCTTTAGAAGATTTGTGGAGCATATCAGCAATTGATTGGTCAACTCCAGTTAAACCATCTTTTACATCAACTAAGAATAAGATAACATCAGCTTCCTCTATAGCTAATATTACTTGTTTGTCAATCTCTTTTTGAAAGACATCATCACTTGAAGGAAGGTACCCTCCTGTATCAATTACACTAAAATCAACACCATTCCAATCAGATTTACCATAATGTCTGTCTCTTGTGACACCACT